>JAISQE010000140.1 GCA_031274425.1 Synergistaceae bacterium
TTACAGCTTCATCTTAAATTTCCATGTTTCACTACGATGTCATAGTTGAGTCACTCATTGTGTAATTATTGTTGTCAGAATTATCATTACTTGTAAATATTATTTTTTAACACTGCCTAATCGAGCTTTTACGAGTATATCGCGCCCGACGAGAGGGAACGGGTGAGATTCCTCGAAACGATGTTCCGGCGACGCGCTGTTCACGGACTGGAACAGAACGAGACGGACCTGACGGAAAAGGACGACGGAACCATTATAGGGGCGGCCACGTGGATTCCTCCGGGCGCGCCGATAAAGGACGAACAGATTCCTCAGCTCATGAAGAACATGAGGGACCTCTTCTCCGAATATTCTCCCGGAATCGTCGCGCGGTGGGTCGGCTTTTACAAAATTCTGCTCGAAGGCATGAGAAAAAGCGTCCAGCAGCCGTTCTGGAGCTTGTCTCCGATCGTGGTGCTGCCGAAGGAGCAGGGCAGAGGCGAAGGGTCGAGGCTGATTCGCAAAAAGCTCGAAGAAATCGGATCGCTCCCCTGCTTCTTGGCCACTCAGAGCATCACCAACCGCGACATCTACGGCCGATACGGATTTCGAACGACGGCCGAAGACCGGTTGGCCGGGGATAACGGGGCGGAAGGTCATATCGTCAGTTACACGATGATCCGCCCCGCATCCGATCGCGTTTTCTGATGTGGAAAGGTAGGATGTGGAAAGTGTAGAGAAAATAAAATAGAGAAAATAAATTTGAGGCGCTAATTTTCTTCCAGGAACCTCCACGCGAAGACGGCATGTAGGACCGCGCCCTGCCACAGAACGGACTCGTCGACGTCGAATTTGGGCGAGTGGTGGGGCATGTCGCTTTTCTTTTCGGCGCAGGCCGTTCCTAAGTTCACGAACACGGCGGGGACGATCCTTCCGTAGTGGCTGAAGTCTTCCGAGCCCATCACGAGTTCGGATTCTCTGACGTTTTTTTCTCCCAGCGCGGCCTCGGCCACGGACTTCGCCAGGGCCGTCATATTTCCGTCGTTGATCGTCGCAGGGAGAAGGCGGTTGTATTTGAAATCGACCTTGCAGCGGCACGCTTCCCCGATCGTCTCGAACAGGCGGACCAACGCGGCCTCCACGCTGTCCTGAACCTCGGGGCGGAACGTGCGCACGGTCCCGCACATCTCCACCCGATCGGGGATGATGTTGAAGACGTACGAGGAGGTTTTTATCCCACCGATGCTGACGACGGCGGTATCGCGTGGCGGGACTTCGCGAGAGATCACGGTCTGGATGGCGTTGCCGATCTGAAACGCCGCGATGGTCGGATCGACGGCCAGCTCGGGAGCGGAACCGTGCCCGCCTTTACCGGCGATCGTCGCCTCCCAACTGTCGGCGCCTGCCATGAAGGGGCCGGCTCGGTATTCCAGCATTCCCGATGGAATAGAGGACATGACGTGGATGCCGAACATTCCCTCCACACCCTCCAGCGCGCCGCCGTCGATCAGGGCTTTCGCCCCAGGGCGGATGCCGTGCTCCTCGGCCGGTTGGAACAGGAGGCGCACCTTCCCTTTCAACTCGCTTTTCAGAGCCGTCAGGGCTTTGGCCGCGCCAATGAGCATGGAAGCGTGGGAATCATGGCCGCACGCGTGCATCGCTCCGGCCTTTCGGGACTTATAGGGAACGTCCTTTTCGTCGTTGAGGGGCAGGGCGTCGATGTCGGCACGCAGGGCGACGCACTTGCCCGGCTTCGCTCCGACGATGTCGGCGGTGACGCCGCACTCCGTTCCCCCGAAGCCCGACCTGACGTTTTCGACCCCGATTTTTTCGAGTTCCTCCACGATGCGTTTCGTGGTTTCCACCTCGTTCCACGACGTCTCCGGGTTCATGTGAAAGTGACGACGCAGGTCCACAATTTCCTTTTCGCCTTCTTTGGCGAGAGTTTTGATTTTATCGATGATGCCGGTCACGCTGTCCATTTTGAACAACTCCTTTCGCTATTAAGTCTATATATGCACAATGGTGCTATACGGCCAAAACGAGAAAATACAAGGATTAAGGGTCTATATTTATAATTGATAAACGCTGATAAACAAAAGAAACCACACTGTGCATATAGTGATCTTTCGCTATTTGCGGCTTAAAGCGAACTCCGCTCCCCGAGCTGGAACGTTTACTTGCCCGCCTCGCTTTTCGCTTTTTGCACCAGGGCGTCGCATCGGTTGTTGTAGCTATCCGACGCATGGCCTTTCGTCCATCGCCAATCTATCTCGTGCTTTTGGGAGAGGGCCAAAAGCTCTTCCCAAAGATCTTGGTTCAAGACGGGTTGCTTGTTCGACGTTTTCCACCCATTTTTTTGCCATTTATCCAACCAAGCCTTGCTGAACGCGTTTTTCAGATACAGGGAGTCGGTGTGCAGCTCCACGAGGCAGGAATATTTCAGGGCCTTCAAGGCCATGACCGCCGCCGTCAACTCCATGCGGTTATTGGTCGTATCGGGCTGGAAGCCGTAAATTTCCCGTTCTCGGTTGTTGTGTACCGGCGAAATCAAAATAGCGGCCCACCCCCCTAAGCCGGGGTTGGGAGTGGCTCCGCCGTCCGTATAAATCACTACCCGCGTTTTGGGCAAATTTTGCGATGCGCTCATGATCTCTTTTTAGGAGTACTCTATAGGGCAGCGCAACATCATCATGACGCCCTGTTGCGACGCGAACCCTCGGGAGGTCATGAACGGAATCCACTCGCTGGTGTGAGTTACGATCAGAGGGATTTTCTTGATCGCGGGGTGCGTCAGGGCGTAATCCACCAAGGCGCTCCCCAGCCCTTTACCCTGATGCGCCGGATGGACCATGACGTCCCACAACGACGCTCGATAGACGAAGTCCGTTACGATACGGCAAAAACCCACCAATTTATCGTCGCCTCGGGCGGAAAAACACATGCCCGTATTGGCCAGCATCACTTCGATCCCTTCGGCGGAACGGCTGCGTCCCCACTGGGTGTAACGGTACAGATCCTGCAATTCCACGGCGGTCACCGCCAACTTGCTGTCGTAAAACAAATAGTCGTTTTTCATATTTCATGGCCGTCCCCTGAATTCAAGCTCAAATCTCTACTCCAATTTCTACTCCAGCACTATTTTAATCCTTACGGGGCCTTCCGTATAGATGGCCTGGAGGGCGAGCGCGTTGATGATCGTTGGAAGCTCGATATTTTTCAGTTTTTCGACCACGTCGAAAAAGTCCTCGCCCTCCAGGGACCCGACGCTGTTCGTCGCGGGATCCGGCAGTACGCCGTTCTTGATGGCCTGATTTTTCAGTTCGCGCAAAAAGGCGTGCAACGCGTCCTCCGCGTTGAACCCCGTCTCCTGGGGATCGACGAGTCTGCGGTAGAGGATCTCCCCCTCGTCGTACAAAAGGTAACTGGGGCCGCTCTCGAAACGCGCCTTGACCTCCTCGTCCATCGCGATGTTTTCGGCCGCCAGAACTCGAACGTACTGACGCTCGGGCGCGTTCGAGAGCCGGGGCAGAATACTGGACTCCTCAGGTTCCAACAACAGGCTCACGTCGTCCGAGGCCACGTAGCGCTCTTCGGAGCGCCGCTCGGCGACCAAGGCGCGGATGTCTCCTTTCAGGGCGGCCAAAATCTCCCTCACCCGCTCCGGCGACGCGCCGGGGGGAACGTCCCGCTGCGCCAAAAGAGCGTTCGCCTGAACCGTAATCGTTCCCAGGCGCATGATTTCCAGCTCCCGGCTCATCTCCTCGGCGTCTTCCCTCAAAGAAAAAATCAACGCCTCCAGGTCGTTTTTTTCGCTTTCGAGAAGGTCTCGGTCGTTGCGCAGCGTTTCCAGGTCGAAACGCGCCATGTCGAGACTCAGAGTCGTCGTCTGCAGGAACGCCTGCTGCTCCGTCAGCCGCTCGCGGCTCCAGGTCAATTCCTGTTGAAGGGATTTCAATGTAAAAAGCGCGCTGCGCACGTTTTCGGAGAAGAAGGACATGACCGACAAGACGGTCACCGATATAAAAATACCGGTAAAGCCCGTGATCAGGCGACTGGTGTGCTTGGGGCGAAGGCCGAAAAGAGATATCCTCTGCTTTCCGTATTTGGAGCCGAGCACATCTCCCAGGTAGGCAAGGATCGCGCTGCCTGCGATGATCGAAACGATAAGGGTCCAGTTCGTGCCCGACAAAACCTGCGGCTGCAAAAATCCCTCTCCTTTCGGAGGAAAAGTTTCAGAAAAAAGTTTGGAATCCCCTTCGCATTATAATTTATTTCCACCTGTTGTGTAACCAGAACCACAGCTCCGGCCGGGGCGCGATCATCTTCTCCAGCGCGTCGGCAACCCCTCGGGTCAGAAGCTCCGTTTTGAGACGGCGATTTTTTTCTTCCGGGACGGGAAGCGGAGGAAAGAACTCCACCGCGTGACGAAAGGGCCCTTTTCGATAGATCGCCACGGGCACTATCGGCACGGACGCCAACGTCCCGAGAACGGCGGGGCCTGTGGTGTGGGTGCAAGAATGTCCCATAAAAGGCAGGAGGATCCCGCCTATCCAGGAGATGTCCGCCAAGGCCGCGATATGCGCCCCCGACTTCAGAAGCCTCACCATTTCCAGAGTGGAAGTGGTTTTAGGCAGGAGTTTTATGCCGGCGTTGAGGCGATATCTGGCGATCAGGCGGGCGATGTCCTTGTCTTTCGTGCTCTGGGAGATGATGTAAAAGCCGTTGAATCCTTTTTCGGAGAGATATTGGGCGTACCAAGCGGCCAGAAGCTCCCAATTGCCGTAATGCCCACTCAGGAAAAGAACGCCCTTGCCCTCGGCCAGAGGTTCCTCGACGTACCGTCGATTGCGTACCTCCTCGATCCAATCGAAAGCCTGGCGGGGGTCGCGTTGTAAAGCCAGGATTTCCGTCACCATCCAACCCAGATGCTCGTAAAGGCGCCGACGCAGGTCCTTGCGCCACGCCTCCGTGCTGCCGGGATAGGCGAGAGAAAGGTTCGAAAGGATCCTTTCCCCTCTTGGGGAGATGGACTTCAAAAGCGCGCAAAGCAAAGAGGCGACGCAAGACGCGCGCCACCCCCGTTTCGCCGAAACGCGCAAGCCCTCTATCGCCCAGGCCGCCGACTTCACGATCGTCTCATCACCGATCGGTACAGTTTCTCCAGGGAGTCCGCGGCCGCGGGAGCCGTGTAGTTCTCCTTGAGGAAACGCCGGGCGCTGGCCGACGCGGAACGTCCGGCCTCGGACATCGCGTCGTTCAGCGCCTTCGTCCATCTCGACCTGCCCTCCATCGGATCGTCTCCGTCAGGGGGCGCGACGATATACCCTCCGAATCCGAGAACGGCCTTCAGCAGCGGCGCGTCGTGGGCCAGCACGGGCACTCCCTGCATGGTCAGGTACGCGGCCAGGAGCACGTTGGAGGGGCTGTCGTCCGTAAAAAGCGCCTTCCCCTTTTTCAAGAAGGCCTCCGTTTCCGGCACCTCCAAAGAGATGCCCTCGATTTCCGAATCGGCAAGAACTTCACGCAACGCTTCATTGGGCGCGGTGGCCAGAAACAGCGCCGGGGTCGGCGTAGACGCCGACAAAACCCCTTCGCTTCCGTTGTCCGCCCAAGCGACTTTAACGTCGAACGTGGGGGAGATCACGCTCTCGCCCTCATGGGCCCGCTCCGCGAAAAGGCGCGTCGGGTGCCCTTTCCATCTGGGTCGAGCGTCCAAGGCGGTGTGCACCGTCCGGGCGCGAAGCCGCACCCACCCCCACCACGAGGGAGCGTCGCCCCAAAGATGCCAAAGGCCGCTCTTAAAAAGCACGATCGCCGCCCGTTCGAAAAAGGTGAGGGAATTCCACGAGAGGATCCCGTCGACACGAAAATGCGCCGTCCCCCCCTCGACGTAGACCCGCGGCGACGTTCCTTTTTTCGTTTTCAGAGCCGTCGCCAGGCTGCCGATCACGGCGGCCTCCCAGGGGCGGCGAAAAGTGGAAACGTACCAGACGCAATCTATAGGGGTCCCCATTATCCCTGTCCCGATCCTTCGAAAGCGGCGAGATGGAATCGTTTTTTGCCCAAACGCAGAAAGACGTATTTACCGCGCAGAAGCGCCTCTCGGGACACGACGCTTCCCTCGTCTTCCACGCGGAGTTCGTTCACCGAGACGCCGCCCTGTTTGATGGCCCGTTTGGCCTCCCCCTTGCTCTCGCACGCGCCGCAGGAGACCAGCACCTCCACCACCGTGGCCGGCAACGGCAGAGACAGAGCCGTGAAGGGCATTTCGTTCTTGAGCATGACGAAGGTTTCCTCCCCGATCTCCGCAAGCGTCCCGGAATCCGAACCCGACCCAAAAAGGACGCCGCTGGCCGTGACGACGCTTTGAGCGGTAGCCTCTCCGTGGACGAGCTTCGTGGCCTCGAAAGCCAAACGGCGCTGCGCCCTTCGAGCTCCCGGATCTTTTTCGTGCTCCGATATGACGGCCGCGATTTCCTCCAGCGGCAAAAAGGTGAAAAGTTTCAACAGACGCTCCACGTCCTTGTCGTCGGTGTTGATCCAGAACTGATAAAATTTGTAAGGACTGGTTTTCGCCTCATCCAGCCACACCGCGCCCTCCTCGGTTTTGCCGAACTTGGTTCCGGACGACGTCAGGAGCAGGGGCTGCGTCAATCCGAAGACCTCGCCGCCCGTGGTTTTTCGAACGTAGTCGGCGCCCGCCACCAAGTTGCCCTGTTGGTCGTTGCCCCCCATCTGGAGGCGGCAGCCGTAGGTTTCGTAAAGATGCCTGAAGTCCATCGACTGCAACAGCACGTAAGAAAACTCCGTGTAGGAAATGCTCTTGTCGGGATCGTTCAGCCGGCTTCTGACGTATTCGCGGGCGATCAGGTTGTTGACCGAAAAATGTTTGCCGACGTCGCGCAGAACGTCGATGAAAGAAAACGTCGACAGCCAGTCATAGTTATTGACCAGCAGCGCGGAGTTTTCCCCGCAGTCGAAATCCAGAAAATGCGCGAGTTGGGGCCGGACCCCTTTGACGTTCTCTCGAACCTCTTCGATCGTGATGAGATTGCGCTCCTTGCTTTTGCCGGAGGGATCTCCAATGAGCCCGGTTCCGCCGCCCGCTAGGGCTATGGGACGATGTCCGCTGCGCTGAATCCAGCCCAGCGCCATAATGGGAATGAGATGCCCCACGTGCAGACTGTCCGCCGTGGGGTCGAAACCGACATAAACCGTCGTCAATTCGTTTCGGAAAACCTCCTGCAGTTTTTCGGGTTGGCTGCACCATTCCACAAAACCACGCGCTTGTAAAATTTCATAGGCGTTGACCGGCATACAAAAAGACCTCCATATACAAAATACAAAAAAAGACCTCCATTATTCACCCCAGATTTTACTCCAGATTTTCACCAAAAATCGATAAAATTCTTTACACGAGGGGCTTTTGGTTTAAAACGCATAGGATACGGGTCCCCTCCCCGACTGTGGAGTACACTTCGAAGGTCCCCCCCATCAAAGACATGCGCTCCGTCATGTTGGCGAGCCCGCGGTGTCCCTCGAGCCGGAGGACTTCGTGGTCGACGCTGGAGTCGAAGCCCCTGCCGTTGTCCTCGATCTCGAAAAAAAGGTTGTCGTCTTCTTTATGCATATAGCCTCGGACTTCCGTGGCATCCCCATGCCGAACCGCGTTGGAAACGGCTTCCTGAAAAATCCGCAAAAGGGAAAGAGTCCGCTCGGCCCCCAGCTCGAAGGATTCGTCGATATCCACCGACACATGTATATCATAGTTTTGAGAGAGGCGTTCCGCAAGCTCCGTCATGGCGTGAGACAGCCCCAAATCCACCCAGGGAGGAGCCAACTCGTCGCAAAGCCCGCGGAGTTCCCGCACCACGACCCTCGCCAACCGCTCCGTTTTTTTGATGCGCTCGTGGGTGTCCTCGCCTTCTTCCAGCGACATGTGAATCTGCTGTAAAAGCGCGGTGATGTCCTGCAGAGGTCCGTCGTGAATTTCTCTCGCCATGTCCAATCGTTCCGCTTCCTGAACCAGAACGATGTCTCTGACGTAACGGTTTCGGAGGTTGTCTCTGTCGATGGCGGCTTTGGCGAAGCGAATCAGCGCGTTGTGAACGCTGTCGATCTCTTTGACGGCCTGAGGGTCGACGGTGTTGGGAATGTCCTTGCCCATGCGGAGATCGTCGATTTCGGCGGCCAATCCCTTCAAGGGCGAGATCAAACGACGCCACAGCAACCGGATCGCCCAGAAACTGCCCAAGGAGACCATCACGATCAGAACGGGCCACAAACGCCCGATTTTTACGAGGCTTCCCAGAAGTTGATCCCAGGAGACCGCGGCGACGACGTAACCTCGTCCCCGGTCGACCGGGTAAACGGCCAGAGTATACTGCCGCCCGTCTTTGTCGTTCACGCGGGCGGCGGAGCCTATGGGAAGGTTCTGCTGCCATATCGC
Source organism: Synergistaceae bacterium (assembly GCA_031274425.1). GTDB lineage: Bacteria > Synergistota > Synergistia > Synergistales > Aminobacteriaceae > JAISLU01. Next base: position 8,432 of record JAISQE010000140.1, read on the forward strand.
CGCGATGTTGATCGCGCCGGGCGACGACATGATGATTTTCCCCTCGTCGTTGATGTAAGCGACCCACCCGGGAATGGAGGGGCCCCATGAGAAAATTCGGTAGCGAATGGCCGCCGAGAAAGGTTCTCCCGGGATATTCCACAATCGGACTTCGGTGCTGAGCCGATAGGCCATGCTCTCGGCCAAGTCCTGAACGTAAGAACTGACCGCGGCCTCCATCGCTTTTTCTTGGCTGAAATGCGCAAATGCTGCCACCATGAGAACGGCTACGGGCGGCAGCATCAAAGCGCACAAAAGAAGCGCCAGAAGATGGTTTTTCAGCGAGACGAGCTTGGGTCGCCTAATCTTCCAACAGCTCCTCCAAGGTTACGACCCCATATTTCAAAGCCAACAGCAAAGCCTCCGTTTTGTTCTTGGAGCCCAGTTTATCGTAGATCGACGCAAGGTGCGTCTGGACGGTGCGTTCACTGATAAAAAGTTTGCTGGCGACTTCTTTGCTCGAAAGTCCTTTCGCGGCCAAGACCAGGACCTCCCGTTCGCGGGTGGAGAGCTGTTCCGGGTCGAATTCCCTTTCCCCCATGACCGAGGCCACCTCGGGATCCAGGTAGAGCCCCCCTCGCGCCACTGTGGCGATGGCCGCCGTCAATTCTTTGGGGCTCACGGTCTTGAGGACGAACCCCCTGGCCCCCGAGCGCAAAGACGCCATCACGTATTGCTGCGCGTCGTAGGAAGTCAGCATAATCGTTGCCGTCGACAACCCTGTTTCTTTGACTTTTTGGGCTACAGCAACCCCGTCCAACCCCGGCATACGGATATCCAGCAGCGCCACGTCGGGTTTGAGGTCCTGGATCAACTGCCACGCTTTCAAACCGTCTTCGGCCTCTCCCAGGAGTTCCAGAGATTTTTCGCGCTTCAAATATTCCGCTATGCCGGCCCTCGTTAAGGGATGGTCGTCAGCCAAAACTATTTTGATCGGCATAAAGATTTAAATCTCCCTTCCTTTTGACTTTTATCGACTTTTCACAAACTTCTAGCTCTTTATGAAAGAAGGGTAACATTGGAATATAGTTGAAGACAACGGCAAAGATACCTAGGGATTTATCGGTGTAAGACCGCATCTCGAAACCATTCAAGCCCACGAGGGCCGGTCGGGCCCTACCCCCCCCGTGGAGCCCTTACAAAAATTTTTACTACAGGCTCTCCCCCCCACTCTAGAGGGGAGAAAGCCTGCGTCGAATCGTGTTCCATTTGGAGAAGCGCTTATTTTTTCAAGAACCCCAATACGCTTTCTCGGAAAGTCTTATAGTAGGGTTTTTCCATCATCATCGCGTGGGACGCGCCCTCGATGACCTTCAGTTCCCCATTCGACAGGGTCTTCAAGGCCTCCTCGCAAAGAGCGACGGTGACGTAAGGGTCTTTGTCTCCCACGATCAAAAGGGTCGGGGCTTTGATGTCCGCCGTGGGGATCAGGCGCTCCGTCGGCGCGACCAGAAGATCGCGTCGGCCTCCGTTGGGGCTTCCCGCGCCGTCGTATCGCCAGCAATTGGAGAGGAAGGTGTCCGCGACGGCGGGTTCCACGATATCATAGTCGATGGAGTTGTCGGCTTTCACCTGAAAATCGCTTGCCGCGTGCTCCCACGTATTGACGTGGTAGGCGTCCGTAACCTCTATAGCCGCGAGCCCCGCCACGATAGGAGCGTAAAGCACCAGCTTGCGGACAAGGTCGGGATACTTCGCGGCGAAACGTCCGCCGGTTACGGTTCCCCAGCTCCACCCCAGGACGTCCACCTTGGCTGTTTTCGACGTCGCGGCGACGAGCTTTGCCGCGGCCGCGACGTCCTCGGCCGCGTAGTCGGAATTTGGCGCGAATCCGTCCTCTACCTTCCCCGACTCGCCGTACCCGGCGATATCGAGTAGCCAGACCGCGTAGCCGTTATCGGCGAGAAAACGCGCCAAACTGTAATCGCCGTAATTCACGTCGAACTCGTGCGACGAGTACGTCAAGCCATGCACCATAAGAAGCGGCGTTTTTTCTCCTCCATCCCCTGTCTGGTAACGCTCCAGATGAAGCTGGACGCCGTTTCGCTCCAATGGAAAAACTTCCGTACGAACATCCGCCCCAAACGCAATCGTGCTCCGCAACACCAGAACGACAAACAACACCAAGGAACGCAACCGCAACACAACAATCCCTCCTATCGAAAATTTAACTTAATAATACTATAGTTTTAGTAAGATAAAGTCAATCTGAAATCATATTGACAAAAAAGCTAATTTATAGATAATTTCTCATGTGCATATACACATTAAAAAAGACAAGCAAGGAGCGCGCGCGATGAAAAAAACAAAAGAGACGACGTTTTGCTACTGCACCGCCCTTCGAAAGGCCACGCGCACGGTGAGTCGGATGTACAACAAAGCCCTCGAACCCAGCGGCCTTCTCTCCACCCAATACGCCTTGTTGAATCACTTGAACCGTTTGGGTCCGGTGTCTATGAACGAGCTGGCGGAGTCGCTCCGGCTCGAACGAACCACCCTGGTCCGCAACCTGAACCCTCTGTTGGAACAGGAATTCGTGGGAACCGAATCCATCCAAGGGACGAAGGCCCACCGGGTTTTTTTGACGCCTTTGGGCAAAAATGCCTTGGAAGGAGCGCGTCCTTGCTGGCTTAAAGCCCAAAGAACCCTGCGAGGTTACCTCTCCGAAGAAGAGGAAAGCATTTTGCTGCAAGCGCTGCAAAAACTGGAAAATTGCCGGTAACGGCACGCGAGAAGGAAGGTAGATGCCATGAAAGCAAATATCGAAGATAAATGTAGAGAGACAGAGTGCGCTCTTCAACCCGCTCCCTCCGAATCCGCCACGTGGAAAACCGTCGCTTTGGCAAGCCTCATCATCATGGTCGTCATGGGCATTCGACAGACTGTAGGGTTGTTCGTTCAGCCCATTGTGCAACACCGGGGCCTGCGCGTGAGCGACGTCAGCATGGCTTTCGCCGTGGGACAGTTGATATGGGGCGTCTTTCAGCCTCTTTTTGGAGCTTGGGCGGACAAACGCGACCCCTTCTCGGCGCTGCTGGCGGGAGGGTTATTTCTCGCGGCGGGGCAATGGGTCACAATACGGGCCGATTCTACGTGGATGTTGATTTTAGGCCAGGGGATACTGTCTCCGGCCGGAGCGGCGGCGGGAAGTTTTTCCCTGCTCATCGGAGTGGTCGCCGCGCGGATCTCCGCGGACAAGCGCTCCATAGCCAGCGGGATCATCAACGCCGGAAGCTCGGCGGGACAGTTCGCGTTCGCCCTGTTGGTGCAGTACCTCATTCGCGTCGGCGGCTATTTCTCAAGCCTGGGGAGTTTGGCCGGATGCGCTCTTCTGACGATTGTCCCTTCTTGGTTTCTTTGTAAAATAAAGGCCATCGATAGCCCCAAAGTCGAAAATTTCTCCGCGCCGCCAGGCGCGGCGCAAGAAAAATTGGGAGAACAGCTTCGCGTCGCGCTGAAAACTCCAAGTTACATTCTCCTGCACGCGGGTTTCTTCACATGCGGTTTCCACGCGGCCTTTCTGACCACGCACCTTCCCGGCGAGATAAACTTGTACGGGCATTCCGCCGCCGTTTCCGCCGCGAGTCTGTCCGTTATCGGACTGTGCAACATCGTCGGAAGCATCGCGGTCGGCGTCGCCGGCAAATATTTCCGCATGAAGCGCATCCTTTCCCTAATGTACGCCTCACGCGCCTTGTTGATCGCGGCGTACATTTTCGCGCCTAAAACCGAGACGACGTTTTACGCCTTTGCCGTCGCCACGGGCTTCACTTGGCTGGCTACGGTTCCTCCCACGTCCGGTCTGGTGGGCAAACTGTTCGGTACGCGCTACCTCTCGACGCTGTTCGGGCTGACTTTGCTCTCGCACCAAGTGGGAGCTTTCTTGGGCGCGTGGCTCGGCGGGCTCGCCCTGCATCACTCGGGAACCCTTCTCGACGTCTGGTACGCCGACGCCGCCTTGGCGCTTTTCGCCGCCCTGGTCAGCTTGCCTATCAAAGAAGAAAAATTGGTTACGCCAAGGCCCGCGCCGTATGTGGCTTTTCGCAAATAAAAAGACGTCGCCTATTGACGTAAATCCCCAGGAAAATTATAAGTATGTCAATAGACTATTCCAATGCCCAAAGCATCCCTCAGCCGCCTTCATAGCATATCTCCAGGATCAGGGATTCCAGTTTGTCATGCGTGTACGGAGGAAATGGAGTGTTGAAGCAGACGCAATAAAGAGACAAGGGTGGATCGATGT
>JAISQE010000176.1 GCA_031274425.1 Synergistaceae bacterium
TCCGCCTCCATGACCGTCACGGTAAAAGCGAACGCTTCGCCTCCCGGCAACGTTCCCGTAACGGGGATCACGGTGTCGCCCAAGACGACGACGCTGGGGGTCGGGGAGAGTTATCGGCCGACGGTGACGCTTTCTCCATCGAACGCGACCAATACAGCGATTACCTGGAGAACCGACAATAAATATGTGGTCGACCTCGTCCCGGACTCGTCGGGCCGGATTTACCTGAAAGGCGTGAAAGCGGGGACCACCAGGATCACCATCGAAGCTCAGGGCGGCAACGTCTCCACCTTCATGACCGTCACGGTAAAATCCGTCGCGTCCGGCTCTAGTTTTGGCGAGTTTGGCGAGAACGCGGAATCCGCTTATAGCTTGCGCGAGGAAGACCTCGAAAAGGAAGAGAGCGAATACGACAACGCCTACTCCGCCTACTCTGTCGAGGAAAACGAAAGCGACGAGAAAGACGGCAGAGGCTGCGACGCCGGTTTTGGGTTGTTGGCGTTGCTGTTGCTGACGGAATTCTCGATGCGCAAAGACCGTTAAGCGCCCAATAGCCCAATAAAAAGTCGGCCGTCCAGAGGCGGCCGACTTTTTATTGGGGTCAAGGTTTCGCGGATTATAGGCGGATTGTAGATTGATAAGTTATTTATAGGAAAATTCTGCCGCCCGGCCCCAGGGGAAGATCCATCAGGACCCACACCACAAGCTGCAACACCCAGACGATGGTGAAGCAGAAAGAAAAAGGAACCATGTTGGCGATGACGGTTCCCATGCCCGTGTCTTTCTCGTAACGGTGGGCGAAACCCAGGATCACCGGGAAATAATAGAAAAGCGGCGAGAGCGGGTTCGTGATGGAGTCCCCGATGCGATAGGCGATTTGCGTGACCGCCGGGTCCAGGTTCAGGAGCAACAGCATCGGGACGAACACCGGCGCCAGAATGGCCCATTTCGCGGAGGCGGACCCGATGAAGAGGTTGATGACGCACGAGGCAAAAATCACGCCGACCAACAGAGGAATGCCGGTGAAGTTCAGGGCCTTCAGCAGTTCCGCGCCCTTGACGGCGATGATGACGCCCAGGTTGCTCCATCCGAAATAGTTCGTAAACTGAGCGCAAAAGAAACAGAGGACGATATAGGGCGCCATGTCCTTGAAGGCAAGGGTGATGTCGGCGAACATCTCCTTGTCGTTTTTGTACTTGCCGCTGACGAAACCGTAGATGGCGCCGGGAACGAAGAAGAGAACCCCCACGGTCACCACCAGGCCGCTCATGAAGGGAGCGCTGGGCGAGGTGATGGAACCGCCTTGTTCGGGGTCGCCCATGAGGGGATCCGAGCCGACGCACATCAGGGCGATGACGACGACCGTGACCGCCAGGCCACGAAGCGCGTATTTGATCCCTTTTGCCTGCTCGGGCGTCAATGCCTTTTGCTCGTTTTTCCCGTACTTGGCCAGGTCGACGTGGGCGTAGCGAGGGGCGATGAGCAGTTCGGACACGAGGGTCCCCACAACCGTCAAAATGAGGCATGATACCACGAGGAAATAGTAGTTGATGGCGGGAGAAGCTGCGTAGTCCGGGTTAAGCAGCCTGGCCGCGCTCTCCGTAAATCCGTAAGCCATGGTGTCCGTAAGCGCCAAGACGACGGTCGCGCAGAACCCCGCGGCCACCGACGCGAAGGCGGTAAACATGCCGACCATGGGGTTTCGTCCCATGCTGAGGTACGTGGCGGCCGCCAAGGGAGGCATGATGACGAAGGCGGAGTCCCCGGCGACGTTGCCGTTCACGCAGATGAAAACGAGGATCAACGTGACCAGGATTGGGGGGACGCCCGAGAGCAACTTTTGCATCAGGGCCGAAAGAAAACCGCTTTTCTCGGCGACGCCCGTGCCGATGACGGCGACGAGCACGATGCCCATTGGCGCGAACCCGGAGAAGTTGGTGACCGCCTTGCTCCAGATCTGCCGGAACCCGTCTTTCGAGAGAAGGTTGATCACGGTCATAGTCTTGCCGGTCCCCGGGTGTACGGCGCTGACGCCGAAAAGACTGCAAATCCAGGAAATCAAAATCACGAGCGCCGCCAGAATGACAAAGAGCGTGATCGGGTCGGGAAGTCTATTACCGACTCTCTCAATCCACGCGAGAATCCCTCCGCCAGCGCTTTGTTTTCCGTTTTGTTCCACTTCCATTTTTTCTCCACTCCTCTAGCTTGATAATGAAATAAATAAGTATCATCTTTTAATGATACGCCTTTAGCTGTATTATGTCAAGAATTGGGGAAACGAATTGAGGAAATGAATAGCACATTGACAAAAGCCATTGACAAAAGAATAGAGAAAAAACACGTTTCGCAAGCAGATGTTTTCAGTTTTAATCGTTTTGAGAAATTAAATAGGTAGAAGTCGAAGTTTTATATTCATTCCCATACAGTTACGTCCCAACAAGGCGCGCCAAAAAAACTCGGGGGGGCGAGCGGGTGCTGCCTCCCTGGGTTTCGACGTTGGCGAAAAACTTACGCGCCGATCTCTCTCGCGGCGGCGAACACCTTTTCGCACTCATCTTCGCGCGGGACGCGCAGGCGCACGCTGTTTTTGCCCAATCCGTCGAAGCTGACGCCGGAGTAGGTCAGCACGCCCCGTTCGAGGAACTCCTTTTCCAGGTCCGCCTCGCCGTCCACGTGGCTGAGGAGACATATCGGACAGGTGTCCAGCGTGTGGGCCATCAGGAGCTTCCGGCCCAGCGCCCGCCGCAGTTCGGATTTGCTCCGCGCGATGGCGGCGCGGCAGTTCCGCGCGAAGTCCGTTTGAGTGAGCGCCGCCGCGGCCGCGCGGCGCGCGGGCTGCGAGACTTTGTAGGGATTGCTGATCCTGCCGAGATTGCCGCAGATCGCCTCGTGCGCCAGCAGGTATCCCGCGCGCAGGCCCGCCAGACCCAGGCCCTTGGAAAACGTGCGCAGGACGATCAGGTTCTCGTACTCCGGCAACAGCGTGGCGGCGGACTGCGACTCCTCCATGAAGTCGGCGTAGGCCTCGTCCGCTATCACGCAAAC
>JAISQE010000093.1 GCA_031274425.1 Synergistaceae bacterium
GATGCGAAAAACATGGTTCGACGACGCGTGGGCGGATTATCTGTATTGGCAAGGGCAGGACAAAAAGACGCTGAAGAAAATCAATCGGCTTATACAGGACATCGAGCGCAATGGATACCGCAGCATAGGCAAACCGGAGCCTTTGGGAGCTAGTGTAAGTTCCTTTCAACAGTGAAGAAATGGAGAAGGCCATGAAAGTTGTTATTATTGGTTACTTTAACGAATATTCTAAAAAGCGCATTGCGCAAGAATTCCCGTCAGATTGGAAAATTGATATTGTCGCGCCTCAAAACGCGGTGAATTCTTTGTCTGACGCTGACATTGTCATACCAGAGCACATCCAGGTGGACAAAACGCTCCTGGATCGAGCACCTCACTTGAAATTGGTACAGACCGGAGCTGGGTTTGACAATGTGAATATCGAGGAGTGTACCAGACACAACGTATGGGCAGCCAACGCGGCAGGAGTAAACGCGGTTGCGGTAGCCGAGCATGTGTTGGCATTTATCCTCTCATGGTATAAGAATATTCCTTATCTGGATAATTTTATGAAAAACAAAGAGGATGAAAAACAGTTATTTTATACCGGAAGTGAACTCGATGGCAAAACGATTGGTATCCTGGGCCTCGGGGCAATCGGCAAGAACGTCGCTAAATACTGTAACGCCCTGAATATGCGCGTAATTGCTCATGCTATCCGCCCAAAGGAAACCAAAGAAAAAATAGAGATGGTCGACGTTGACACCCTTTACCGCGAGTCGGACATTTTGACGGCGCACATACCCCTGAATGATCAAACTCGGCATATGATCAATGCCTCTGTTTTTAAAGCAATGAAAAACACCGCACTTCTCATCAATACTTCACGAGGATCCATTGTGCACGAAATGGATTTGATTGAGGCTTTAAAGAATAGAACCATAGCAGCGGCTTGTTTGGATGTGTTTGAGAAAGAGCCGTTGAGTATTGATTCGGAACTGCGGAATATGCGGAATGTTTTGCTCACCCCACATACAGCCGGGATGCCGGACGGCCTGAAATTTCACAAAATCCGTTACCAGTTTTTCCTTAAAAATATTCAACTTGTACTGTCGGGAGAAGCACCGAACAGCGCATTGAATAAAATATAGCCAAAACTTTGCTGTAGTGGAAACAAAAGCTAATGGCAATTATTATGACCCTCGTTTCGCACTCAGAATTTTGCGGGCTAGAGAAAGGTGACTCAAGATTTGACAAATAACGCAAACGCGTCGCCTAAACCACAGACAGAGGTATTCGCGTCAACGCGGCTGGTCGCCGTTGAAACGAATACCTCAAATTTCAAATTCTCAAATCACAAACCGCGTCGCCTTTTCCTTGAGGTCTCCGAGGCGCTAATGGGCGACCTCCCGTAAGGCGGCTTGACCGATCGGCGAAACCTACTTGGCCTGTAGAATTTCGAGGCGGCATAGCGCAACTTCGCCGGATTGTTCGTCGAGCTCGACGATTATCCTGCGATGAAGCGCGCTCTCGAAAAACACGTCCCAAGGGACTTCTTGGCCGTCAAGCTCGTAGCGGCAGTCGGGGCTTAAAGATCCGGAGGCCCTCTGCCCATCTACCAATAGAGTGATGCGCCAGCCGTCTTTCGTTTCTTCGGCCCCTTCAAAACTGCCTATAATCGGTACAAAGGCGGCTTCCGCGCGCAAAAAAACCGACGCTGACATCAAAAGAGCGATACAGCCGATTTTAAAAAAACGACGCATCTTAAAAGTCCTCCTTCCAATAGTGCAAAAGAGGAATGTTGTAGGGAACATTAGGATCGCCCTCATCTCTGGGGGGATCCCCCAAAGCCTTGATGGCTATGGTCGTGCTTTCGGCGTAGGTTTTGAATCCGGCCAAATCCTCATACTGCTCCAAGGCGTTCAAGGCTCCGCCCTGCAAAATCTTGATTCCCAAAAACATTCTTCCGCCTATGGCCGATATGCCCGCTATCTTGATGTTGTCGAAGACCAGCGCCTGCCGCCCTCCGCTCCACATGCCGCGCCCCGTGAGGGGGTCGAAAGCGTACAGCTTGCCGTCTCCCAGCTCCGGGCATTTTTCGTCGTCGTCCGGTTGGCGCGTGCGCGCAACGAACGTCGACACGTAAACGACCCCTTGATAGAAAAAGGGCGCCGTCGTCACATATTCCGCCTCCGTGGGCTCCGTTGGGTGGATGATCTTCGGGCGAAGCTTGAGAACCCATCCCTTGGCGTTCGAGGGCACGGTCACCTGCACGTTTCCCTCTTGGTAGGAGGGGAAGATGTCGTCCGACAGATAGGTCAGCCTCACGAGGTCGGCCGTGACCATCGGAGTGGGCGGGCTGGGCGGATTTTCTCCCATGTTGGGGTTTTGCCTCAGGTTCAGCCCGAAAATGAACTGCTCCTCATTGGCCAGAGTCCTGTGCCCCGGCACCATCAGATCCGACGTGCCGCCGAAAAGCCAACGGCTGTCGCTGTTCTTCCAGACCTCAAACGCCTTCATAATGGCCACGGGGTGGTTTCCCGTCAAGGTACGCAACTGAAAAACACTCTTCAGGTCCCAATCGGACGGGTCGCTCTTCATGTCGCAATAGAGCACGTTTCCCTCGCTGTCTCCCGTGAAAAATTCCTTCGTCACAATGCTTTTTTCTCTCGGCGAGGTGACGGCGTCTTCTTCGACGAACTTGCCTTTTTCCGGGATGTAGTATATGGGAGCGATCCCCATTCCCAGCTTGTTCCCCGAGGGCGCGAGGAACCCGTTGGAGGTGGTGATTTTTCGGATAATCTCGGCGTTTATGGGGTTGAAGACATAAAAAACCTTCCCCTGGCTGTCCGCTCCGTATTGGTAGCCCAGGCCGCCCGGCAGAATGCCCACTCCATCCCGCAGAATCCATTTCTCCTCGTATTCGTCGTATTCGGCCGTGCTGCGGATTTCGGCGGCGGCTATCGTCAGCCCCAGATCGCTGTAATCGTGGGCGTTCTTGCTGTCCGCGGCCGCTCCCCACAGCTTGACGCCGTCCAGGGCGCTGGATTCTTGTTCGCTGTAACGGGCGTTTTCCACGGCCCAAAGAAAATGGGGTTCGTTTCCGGCGGCCGTGACGTCCATCGCGTAAAAACCGTTGCCTCCCCATCCCAGATTGCCGATCAAGAGGGTCTTATAGTCGCCTCCGGCTTTGAAATCATTGGGCGCCAGCATGCCGTCCAAAAGCACCAAGGGCGTCGACTGTATCCCCGTCGTGCCGTCCCCTATGTACCAGGAGCCGTCCAACGGGAAAAATTTTTGGTTCCGGAGCCGGTTCTGAAAAATATTCGGGGGGATGAAAGCCCACTGTTCCTCCCCGTTGTCGCGGTCCAGCGAGTGCAGAACGCCGCGGTTCGTCTGAAGGTAAATGCGGGCGTCCCTCTCGGGGATATTCGCGATCGCGGGTTTGTTTACGATGGCGAAACTCGAGTGCTCCATGTCCCCCAAAACGCCGGGCTCGTTCGTGTAGGTGATCAGCCAAGCGCGGAAAGTCTCCACCGTGGCGTTCGAGATTCCCATGGCTATCCCCGCCAACGCTTTGAACACATCCGTCGGTATCGCCAGCAAATTCGCTACGGAAGTGACGGTGGAGCCCTCCGTATCCGTCGTCGTGTAGACGTTTCTTCCCGTTCCCTTGTCGATGATCTTCTGCTCCGCTCTCCACATCGGCGTCTCGGACTCGTCCGGGTTGATGACGTATTTGTGAAAAGTTCCCTCCCATTGTTTGAACCGGTTGATGCTGTAGGAGGCGGCGAAAAGCTCGTTCCCTTCCCCGAGGGGCAGGATGATGGGCGCGCCGGCGGCAAACCGTTCCGCCCGAATCTGCAACAGGATCGACTGGAGCGCTTGGATCAATTTGGGCACGTCGTCCGCGAAATGAGGCTGAATGGCCGCGTTCGGCGTGCCGTCCTGCAAGGGTTGCCCGGCGCGAGCCATACGGGTGACCGCCTTGCGCAGCCTCTTGGCACCGGGATCCGCCGCCTGGTCGGGCGCGTTGGGGTCGCCGTCGGGGTTGCCGGCGGGCGCGGGCGGCAGCATTCCCACGAAGACGGTGCGTATGGGGCTGTCCATGTCGTAGGTTCTCTCGATCCACTTCTCGCCGTCCCAATGACGGCCGCGCAGCTTCTTCGAGTTTAGGTACAGTTTTTTGAGGGACTCCACGGGGTCGTAACCCGGAATGGCCATTTCGTTGCCTCCCGTGAAAACCACCATCCAGTTGGCCTGGCAGGAACCCGTCACGGGGAAATACCCTCGAGTGTCGTCCGCCTCGACTCCGCTGTCGCCGGCGGGGTACTCGGTATAACTCAACCCGGTGTTCCCCCTGAGAGGGGAAAAGAAGTCGATCGCGCTGCCCATCGCCGTCCCCGACATCAGTCCCTCGGAGTTTCTGATGCGCTTGGCCAAAATTCCGTAGGCGTTGCTGGAGGAGTAAATGCCCGGCCACAACTCGCGGGCGGTAAGCGCGCCCCTCGCGTACTCTACCGCGTTCCTGCCGTTGAGCACGGGATGGTTGGTCCAGGAGGTCTCGTCGGACCCCGTGGCGTGCAGGCCGTCCCGGCCGTAAAAAGAGGTGGACAGCATCGTCGTTCCCCCCGCGATGAGTTCCTCGTTGACGATTTTGTTCGCGTTCGCCGCCTGGTTGGGGTTGAACTGCTCCACCCCATCGATCAGCTCGCGGAAGGTGAACAGGGTGGAGGTGGGGTTGTAAGTCCCGTTCGCGTTTTTCGTGTACATAAAATCGAAGGGAATTCTCAGATATGCCCGCCTCTCGTGGCGCTGGCTCACCTCCCCCCCATCTTCGTACGAGGTAAGAACTCCCGAGAAAAGGATCTCCGTGTGGCCGTAGTCGCCGCCAATGATCCCCGAGTAAGACTGAGGCGCCGTTCCATGAGGGAAGCTGATCCATTGATTGGCCGCGCCCATGTGCGTGGCCTGGAAGTTGGCCGTGTTGTTTCCCTGATAAGTGCCGTCGCCCTCGTTGGCGTCGGCGCCATACGACCTGTAGGGCGGCCTGCGATACATCGCTCCTCTTATGGTGAGACCGTAGAGATAGTCGAAAAAGTTGCCGGCGGCCCCGACGCGCATTTGCGAAAGCATCTGAGCGTTGCCGCTTTCCAAAAGACGCCACAGCGCCAGCTTCATCTGGTACATTTTGCTGTCGTTGGGGACCAGGTATTGGACCAGGTTCGGGTCCGTAATCGCCTGACCGTAGCCCCCTCCGCCGGGAAGGTAATATTGTAAGCCGGTTGGCATGTTGATAGCGGCGACGGAGCCGCTGTCCGCGTCCGCCAGCCCGTTTCCGTACGCCTGGGGCGGATTGCCGTTCCCGTTCCAGTTGGCCCAGTTGCGGTCTTTGAACGTCAGAAGGTAGGGTTTGTTGGGGTCGGGAGTGTAGTAGCAGTTCGGATTCCCAATGACGTTGTTGGATACGTCCAGATCTCTGCCCCAGCGCGAGTACCCCAAACGCTGACTCGAATAGCCAGGGTTGTAAAAATACCCGGTCCGCTCCGTTCCCGTGTTGGGAACGCCGCCGGTCAGGAGCCTGTCGGCGGCGGTCTGCGTCCCATTGCTCACGGGGCGGGACCCGGCTCCATAGGTGGCCTGCGCCAACAAACCCGCTCTGAAGTTGGCGTCGCGCATCAGAGAAAGGCTGCCCTGCATGATGGTGTCGTTCGTGTTGAACGTGGGAAGCTCTCCCTGCATGGACATCGTCATGGCGGAGGAGGTGTCGAGGAAAAACAGGACGTTGGGTTCGACTCCCGTCAAAATTGTGTCTTCCCAAGGGAAATCTTCCTTGGAAAAGGTTTTGAGGGGAATCGCCGCGGCGCTTTCTCCCTCTAAGAGAAAGGCCCCTAGAAAGACCGCCGACAAAAGCAATAAAAACCCTCGAATTTTTTTCATAGCCGCATCACTCCTTACAAAAAAATTTCATTATTTGCCCTCTCTATTTCTCTTTTCTATTTCCCTTTTCTATTTCTTTTTTCTTTACGGCGCGGCGTCCGGGCTGAGCACCTGATAAAAAGCCTCCTCCGCCGTGCGCTCCAAAGTCCAATGGTTTGTGACGGACGCGGCGTTGTAAAGCCGCACCCTTATCACGTAGGCCCCGAAACGCTCCCAGGGATAGACGTTGTCCCCAAAGCCGGCTTCCGTTTTCGATCCCGTCTCCGGATCCAGCGCGTCGCCTTCGGATTCTCCAGGAGTGGGGGCGGATGAAGAAACGGACTTGCCCGCGATGGCGTTGATCGGGGCCGGCAAGATCTTCATCTGCGCTGAATCGTTTCGGACGCTGTCCTGCAGTTGGCTCGCGTGATAGTGAACGTCGAAAACGTTCACGTTGACCCTTTGACGCCCCTGTCCTCTCGATCCGACTTCGGCGTCGAAGCTGGCCAAGTCGAAACTTCCTTCGTCCAGCACAAGATCGCTGACATGGTCGATCTCCGAGCCGAGGGAGAACAACCCCCGTCCATGCACGACCGCGCCATAATCGATATTCGCCTGGATCAAACGCCCTTTCACCGCCTGCACGTAATCCGCCACGGAAACGTGATCTCCGTAAAAATTCCTTTGCTGAGTCGTACCGGCGAGAAAGGAATACCCCATTTCGATAAGAACCCCAGCCAAAACGCCCGCCACCAGGACGACCACAAGAGCGAGAGCCAGGGCGAAACCTTCGCGCTTCGCGAAACAAAGCCTCCTTTTCGATCCTTTCGATCTTTTCAATTGCGTATCCTCCAGTCTATGCGGTTGATGACAAGACGGCGGTCGTCGGAAAGCGGGGCGGCAAAACTGGGCCACCCGGAGGCGGCGGGCGCGCCGGCGAACCGCTCCTCGCCCTGCGCCGCGATGAACATCGTCAGAATACGCAACTCGGGGTCGTACATAAAATGAAGCCCAGCGATGTTATGGGCCAGGATGTTCGTCGCCGTCGTCAGGGAGTCCTCGTAGTCGGCCCCGAAAACAAGCTGCACGACTTCGCCGTGGCCATTCAGATAAAGCCGAGCCGCCTGCGGCAGACACACCTCGTCGAGTCCCGTAAAGGGCCCCGACATGGATATCGACGTCAGATCGCCGGGGTCGGGGGCCACGCTGACGTTCAGTTTGCTGTCGCCTGTATTTATGCTTTCAATCAGCATGGGAATGCGCGAGGTCGGAAAAAGGATCCACGAGGAGGGGTTTTTCGCGTCGTTCGCCACAATTCCTATATCTCTGAGACTGTATTTGAAATCCCGCAACGCGTCCAGCCCCGTGCTTTCTAGAATCTCCAACTCCAGCGAGCTGTTGCGCTCTTCCACTATGCCCCCCTCCGCCGCGGCCTCGTAACGCGCCTTGACGCCTGTGGGGACGCCCCAGGCGTAGTAAAGCTCGGGGCCATGATAGACGTCCCTCGACCCTACGCCGGTCGCCACGGTCTCGAGGGATTGGACCATCATGTCCCGCGCGTAGTTGTCGGAGAGGTTGCGATGCCCCAGCGTCACGGGTCCTCCCCAAGCCTCTCCGGGATTTCCCATGATCGCCATAATGGGAGGAGGGGTACTTCCAGCGAAAGATGCGGCAAAAGAGCCTCTTGCCTTTCGGTTGTTGGGCATGCCCAACCCCACGTTGGAGATCTCCCGCCCCACCGACTGGGCGACGAACTCGATCTCCTCGCGTCCCCCTATATAGTCGCTCGTCTGATTGAGCATGTTGAAAATCATCCACAGGGCGGAGACCGCCGCTCCTCCCAAAATGGCCACGACAATAATGACGATCAACAGTTCGACGAGAGAAAACGCTCTTTTGCCCCGCGAGGCTTTCTTCGAAACGAGGAATTCCTTTTCGCCCATCACATCGGAGCTCCTTTCTTAAATAACGTCGTCCGAAACGGTTTCACTGGAAAAACCGTTGAAACGCCTGTCGAAGGCAAACTCCGACTTCGTGTTTTGGGATGGATACACCTTGACGCTCATGACCAGCACTCCGCCCCCGTTTGAGGTTTCTCGCACCTCAAAGCGCAACCCTTTGAAAATGACGTCTCCCCTGGCCGGGGCGACCGCGCTGATAGCGTCCCAAGATCCCCCAACATAGGCCGTGGTCTGGGCGCAGGCGTCTATAAAGTTGCTGGCGATTCCTGGATAAAACGACTCGAAGGTTTGAAACCAATTGAAAAGGAAAACGCGGTTGTCGAGATCTTCTTTGGCGAACGTGAAGCTCCGGCTTCCCCATCCCATTGTGGTCAACATAGCGGCGACGCTTATTCCCAAAATGATTATCAGAAGAATGCATTCAACGATCCCCATGCCAGCCCGAAATTTTCGTTTTCTCGGTCCGAACTTATCCGCTCTGTGCATGACGCAACACCTCCTCTCCGTTTGCCGTGCGACTTCAATGACCTTCATGCTCGAAAAAGCTCGAGAAAAAATCCTGCCGGCAAAGTCCTGTTACGCGTCGCAAGCGCGTTGAAGCGCCACTGAAGCATATTGAAGTCTTCAAAACGGTACTCTGAAACACTATCTTTGTCAATATTCCTTAAATCCCGATTTCTTTTTATTATTCCACTGTTTATCCTTCTCTAAGCGATCATTGCTATAATAAGATTCAATAAAAGATTGCTCTATTTGCTGATGCGGGAAAGATGGGGGAGGAGGGGTCGTGCGGCTTTCGAGACTTTGTTTCGCTCTGATTTTATGCGCAATATGGAGCGTTGGGGCAATGGCGGCGCCGTTTGCGGACTCGACGAGCGCCTCGTCGCGGACATTCTCCGGCGTGAGCGCCGGCGTTTCCGAAAACGCCGGGCGACGTATCCGTCCCGCCGCTTCGAGGCGCGGCGGAGACGCGTTTCCCCCGAAACCGACAAGCCTGGAGGATGTCCGCTCGATGCGGGTGGAGATAATGAGGCTTTTTAGAGACGGCGCTTTCCTGCGTTTTGTATCTCTGTTCGCTGGGCTCGCGTTTGGTTTTTGGGTGGGGACATTGCTTGTGCTACGCGAATCCCTGAGCGCGGGAAGGATTTTGTTTTGTTCGATTGTAGCGGCGATCGCCACGTACTTGTCCTGGTATATCCTGTACGGACTGAGCTTTTTCGCCCTTTTCATAGGCGGCCTCATCATGCTGGCTTGGCCTTTCGTCCTTATTTTTGTGTACAAACGCATTTTGCAGTACACCCTGGAGGACCCTGTGGCGGGATCGGCGGCAAGCAACATGCGGCTATGGGGAAGCGCCGTTGCTATCGCCCTTTTCACGATAACAGGGATGTTTTTGTTCATGAAGATATTCCTGTTGCTGCGGTTCGGATGCCTCTTGCTCGCGCTGGGGTCCCTTACGGCCTTTGCCGGTCCGTTTCTCTCGTACTACATAGGGGCGCGGATCATGTTGAGGGCGGAGCCGTCTCCCGAGTCTGTCCTAACCTGCCAGGTAACTCAGGGCTTGAGCGTGGGGCTCCTCAATCTTATTTTCCCCTCGTGGCTGGCCGTCCTCTGCATCCCTGTCGTCATCGTCGCGATCGTTTATTTTTTGCTGCCCCACCCCTGGGAGGGGCGTCTTTCATGGAACGAGGCGCTCGCCGTCGGGCTCACCTCTCTGTCGCTCACCATCGGAATCTACGGAGCTTTAGGCATGATCGCCTATATCGCGGGCTACACGCCGGACCAATGCATGATGATATTTTCGTGAGACGACACTCAACTTTCAAGACTTTCGGCTGCCCGGCTTGACGATGGGGACTCCTTCGCGGCACAGAGGGCAGGCGTCGGCCTCCCAGGAGGCTACGTTCAAGGCGGCAAAGGCGTGGAACGGAATTCGCGGACCGAAGTCGACGGTTCCGTTCGAGCGGTCCACGACGGACCCGACCCCGACGACCTCCGCTCCCCGGGCGCGCAGAAGTTCGATCACCTCCTTGACGGACCCTCCCGTCGTCACCACGTCCTCGACGACGAGCGCTCGTTTGTCAGCTTCCGCCTCGAAGCCTCGGCGCAACGCCATAACCCCGTTTTCCCGCTCGGCGAAGATGTTGCGAACATCTAAAATCCGGGCGACCTCGTAAGCCATGATGATGCCGCCTATGGCAGGCCCGGCGACGAGGTCGACCTTTTTGTCCCGGAAAAACTCCGCGATCTCCCCGCAGACCGTCGCGCTGTCCTTCGGGTATTGAAAAAGTCTCGCGCACTGCATGTAACGGTCGCTGTGCCGTCCCGAGGTCAGCTTGAAATGCCCCTCCTGCATCACGCCGGTCCGCCGAAAAATTTCTAAAGCCTGCTCCAGTCGCATGTTAATCTCCTCCCGTTTAAGCACTATGCCTCCAAGTGTGTTGGTTCTTTCCGCTTCTTCCAAGTATAATAAACGAAACAAGATGGATTGTTACAAGGAAGTTTTCTTGATAATCTGTAATTCCCGGCTGTTTTCTTACCACAATTTTTATAGCCTGAATTTCAGAATCGTAACGGGGTGTTTTGGAAAATGTAGTGTTTGACTCGATTTACAGAATTTGCTATTCTGGAAATTCCAGTATTTTTCCTCATAAAAACCTCTTACAATGTTGTGGTTGCAATATACCACGCAA
>JAISQE010000141.1 GCA_031274425.1 Synergistaceae bacterium
AGAGGATGTTCGAGCTCATGTCCGCCGCCAGCGGCGCGACGGTCTCGGGAAAGGAGACGAAGCGCGTGCCGTATACGGTGTTGTTGGTCGTGATGTGCGCGTAGTCCGCGTCCGAGCTGAACGAAGAAGCGCTCAAGTCCGGGATGCGGGTAAAGTTTCGGCCCTCGGAGGAGGCCGCGATAACGACGGAGCCGAACTTCTCCGCCTCCTGAGCGGCTTTTTTCGCGAAGATGCCGGTGACGACGTAATCCGCCTTTCCGGATCGGCGCATGAGGTTCAGGGGAACCATGGAAAACTGCAGGGTCGCGCCGCCCTGGATGAAAAGGACATGGTAATCGTCAGGTATACCCAAAAGCCCGCGAAAAAGCTCTTCGGCTTCTTCGATGATCGCCTCGAAGACTTTGGAGCGGTGGCTCATCTCCATCACGGACATTCCGGCGTCATCGCGGGAGGGCAGGTCCTTTCGAATCCGATTCAGAACCTCCAAAGGCAAAATAGCCGGTCCGGCCGCGAAATTATATACTCTGTCCATGACTGCTCATCCTCCATCGGCTTAAATCCAAAACAGGAGACCCCATAGGGCCGTGTCCCCTCGTCAATTTTTATTCGCTCCCGTCGCCTTTTCGCGCCCCCGCTCCTCCAGGTACTTCGCGACCTCGTCGTTGCCCACGACGCGGGCCACCTCCAGCGGGGTTTTGCCGGCGAGCTTTTTCTCTTCCCCCACCCAAGTCCGCTCCGTCTGAGTCCGCGGCGAAGTATTCATGCCGAGGGAGTCGAGGAGAGGGGCTTCGTCTTCGATGCTTCGCGCGTCGACGTCGGCTCCGGCCTCAACCAACAGCTTCGTCGCGGCCAAAAAATCGGTGGGCGGTTTGCGCGTTCTGTCGCGCACCGCGAACATGCTGATAGCGCGGTCCGCTCTTTCCTTGAACGAGTCCCGATTGTTTTCGTTTTCCATGGCGACGAGCCCCGCCGCCATATGCAAAGGAGCGAAACCCCTCACCCGGACGTTCACATCCGCGCCCGCGTCCAGAAGAACCGCGACGCTCTCGTAACGCCCGAACATCGACGCGAGGCAGAGCGCGGATACGCCGTCGTTCGCTCGGGCGTTGGCATCGGCTCCCGCGTCCAGCAACATCTTCAGATTCGCGGCGCCGTCCGGATTGCCCATAGAGGCCGCGCAAAGCAAGGGCGTCATATCGTCGTGAACGTCTTTCGCGTTGACGTCCGCGCTTGCGTCGAGCAACATCTTCACGGCCTCGGAGCTTCCCTCCTGTACCCACGTCATCAGGGGGGTCCGGCCAAACTCGTCCCGGGCGTTGACGTCCGCGCCCGCGTCCAGCAGCATCTTCACAAGCTTGCCCTCCGCCTCGGGGAAGATGCCCAGCGCCAAAGTCCCCGCGAAAATCAGTGGGGTCTGGCCCGACCCTTCTCGGGCGTTGACGTCCGCCCCAGCCTCCAGCAGCAGAGCGGTGTTTGCCAGCTGTACGGCGGGGTCGCGGTCGCGTCTTAGACCTGGAAACAGATGAGCGGCGTAGAACAGAGGCGTAAGTCCCCCATATCGGTTTTGGTCTCGGGGATTCACGTCGGCGGACGCGTCCAGCAACATGGCGACGATCCGGGGATCGTGGTTGAGAGCGAGAATCAGAGGCAGTTGTCCGAACCGGCCCCTGGCGTTCACGTCCGCCCCAGCCTCGATAGCCGCCCGAACCCCGGCGACGTCGTCGCTTTCTATCATTCGAAAAAACGCGTCGTCCTTCGCCGCCGAGGCTGGGGCGGAAGCTGAAGAAAAGTTCGCGAGAATCACGAGCGAAAAAACCACGATCCTCCAAAGCGTCGATATAAGTGTCGAGATAATAGATGGAAATATAGATAAAAATGTTGGCTTCACGTTCGAAAACCTCGGAGTTTCAAAGTACTTTTTACCGTATGGCATAGATGTTTCCATCGGTGCTGCCCAAAAAGAGCACTCCTCCGGAAAAGGCCGGGGTTCCGTTGATTCCGCCTCCGGCGGCAAAGGTGAAACGCACGGTTCCCTCCGCGGCGTCGAGAACAAAAAGCGTTCCCTGACCTCCGCTGACGAAGACCAGGCCCTCGGCCGCCACGGGCGTTCCCAAAACCGTTCCTCCCTGAGTGTCGAAATTCCACGATACCGAGCCGTCCGCTTTCGAAAGCGCCGCGACCTTGCCGTTGGCCGTCCCCACGAAGATTTTGTCGCCGCCGACAAAGGGCGGCGTCGTCACGGGGTCGTCCACGGAGGTTTTCCACTGGGGAATGACGCCCTTGATTCTCACGGACTGGACGGAACCGTCCCAACTCGAAAAATAAACGTTGCCGCCGTCGGTGACGGGCGTATTGATCGCGCCGCCCGCGCCGCCTCCCCAGTCGCGTTTCCCCGTCTTGGGGTTCACGGCGCTGAATACGCCCCTCTGTTCCCCCAGGAAGACGACGCCGTCCGAGAAGTAGGGAGCGCTGCGCAGCTCCAGGCCCGCGCCGTACGTCCAGAGCGCTTTGCCGTCCTTAGCGGAAAGAGCGACCATTTTCCCATCGCCCTTGACGAAAAAGACCTTGCCGTCGCCGACGGTTGTGCCGTCCACGACGGTGTCCGCCGCGGAGCTTTCGACCGGGGGCGCGTATCGCCAGATCACGGTTCCATTCGACAACGAAAGGGACGTTATCGTACCATCCGCCTGAGCGAAGACTACGCTATTGTCCGAAACCGAGGGCTGCCCCACGACGCTGTTCGACCCCTTGTAAACCCAAGCGGCCTGCCCCGACGCCGCGTGGACCGCGTGGAGGTTGCCCACGTTGTCTCCCGCGAGGACCAGCCCTCCCGCCGCAACGACGGCGCTGCTTATGGGGTACCCGGCGTTGTAGGTCCACCCCAACTTGCCGCTCCAGGCCGACGCCGGGGAGATCCGGAGAGCCGAAATCAAAATCGCCGCCATGAAAAAAATCGACGCTATACGCTTCATGATTGAAAGCTTCATGATTGAAATTCCTCCTTATTGATCGAGTATCGATCGAGTTTAAAGTTTGCTCGCCAAAGAGGTAACTAGATAACTCCCCAATCCATAGGCAAAAAGATAGCACCTCACAGTAGACTGTTGAGAAAACAGTTAAGCTATTATCATTAAAACAAACAACTTTCACCTACGAAGTGCGAAATTATTATGACAGAAAACATCTTCAAAATCGATATTGAAATCACAAAAAGAGAGTGTTGCATAAATAATGATTATCCAAACATCTGCACTAAATCATCGAAGGCACCATTGACGTGGAAACGAGCGAAAAGGCTCATTGTTAAATCAACCATTTTTAACGCTCTTG
>JAISQE010000157.1 GCA_031274425.1 Synergistaceae bacterium
TGATACGCAACGGTCGTGTGGTCTTCCAACGTGATAAAACCGTGCGCGAACCCTTCGGGAATGTAGAGAGCCTTACCGTTACGGGTCGAAAGTTCCACCCCAAACCACCGCAAATAAGTATCGGAACCCTCGCGAACATCCACAGCCACGTCCCAGATCGAGCCGTTGATACAGCGTACCACTTTAGCTTCTTCGTGAGGACGGCATTGCCAATGCAATCCCCGCAGCGTCCCTCGTTTGATATTATACGACACGCTGCATTGTTCGACATGAGGGTTCAGCCCATGCCGCAAAAATTCCTCACGGCAAAACGTGCGCGCAAAATAACCCCGCTCGTCCCGAGCGGGCTCCATATCTATAATCCAAACCCCCGGAAGGGAGGTCTCCGTAAAAATCATCACCAAACCTCGACGTTAGGGACAAAAGTGACGAATTTTCCGCCCCAGCGGCTAATTTCAGCCATTTGACCGGAAATTTCGTCTTTCAGATTCCAAGGCAGTATCACAACGTAGTCCGGCCGTGTCTCGAAAATCTTCTCGGGCGCGTACACAGGAATGCGTGACCCCGGCAACAGGGAATCTTGTTTTGCCGGGCTGCGGTCTACCGTGTAATCGATAAAATCCGTTCGAATTCCGCAGTAGTTGAGCAACGTATTGCCCTTCGCCGGCGCTCCGTAGGCCGCGATGGCCTTGCCTTCGTCTTTGGCCTGGATGAGAAATCCGAGGATTTTCCTTTTCAGCGTCTGGACAGCGAGTTCGAAATTCATATAGCCCTCCAAAGTATCCAGCTTGGCCTGATGTTCTGCCTCCACGACGCGAGAGACCGAAGAATCCGTTAAGCGTTCTGACATTCGGTGACAAACGTAAAGGCGCAGGGAACCCCCATGAGTCGGCAGTTCCTCCACCTTGAACACCCGAAGTTCGTGGGCTTGCAGGATACGCATAACGACAGACAGGGAAAGGTAAGAAAAATGCTCGTGATAAATCGTGTCAAACTGCAGTTCTTCGATCAGGCGCAGCAGATGGGGGAACTCGAAGGTAATGATGCCCTCCTTCGCCAGCAGGAGGCGAAAGCCCTCGACAAAATCATTGATATCCGGCACGTGGGCTAAGACGTTATTTGCCGTCATCAAATCCGCCGCGATACCTCTGGCGCACATTGCGGCGGCTTGCGCCGCGCCGAAAAATTCCGTTTCGGTAGGGATACCCTTTTTAACGGCTTCCGCCGCAACGTTTTTCGCCGGCTCCACACCCAGAACTGGGATATTTCTCTCTTTGAAATACTGTAGCAAATATCCGTCGTTGCTAGCGATCTCGACAACTTGAGAATTCGTATTTAACGACAACTCCGCAACCATCTTTTCGGTATATCGCTTAGCATGATCTAACCAGGAAGTAGAAAACGACGAAAAATAGGCGTAATCGCCGAAAATCGACTGCGGTGACTCGAATTCTTCCAACTGTACTAAAAAACATCGCTCGCAGACATAGACATGCAGGGGATAGAAGGGCTCCATCGCTCCTATGCGCTCCGGGTTGATGTAAGAATTCGAGAGAGGGCTGGAAGCCAGATCGATAAACGTGAACGAAAGGGGCGCGCCACAAAAGCGGCATTTACTCAGCATTAAAATTACTCCCCTTCCCTTTGGAATAGTTTTCTTGAAAATAATCCTCGATTTGTCGGGATGTCAAAGCGATAAGCTCCGCCGCATTTGAACTCGAATAACACAAGCGATACCAGTCTAGCGTCCGCTCAATGGTTTTCCGCAAAGTCAAATGTTGCCGCCAGTTCAAATAGAAAGCGGCTTTTGAGGAATCTAAGCGCAAAACATTCGATTCGGAGGGGTTATTTGGATTTATCCTGCGGATAATTTCGCCTTTGCCCCATGCGGACATAACTCGCTGAGCAAGTTCTTCCGTCGTAATTATTTCTGAAATGGATGGCCCGAAATTCCACGCTCCCGAATATTTTTCCGGTTCATGATACAAACACCGCGCTAAAAACATATAGCCCCAAAGAGGCTCCAAAACAAACTGCCACGGCCTGATCGAACGAGGATTGCGAAGCTCAATAGGCTTCCCCGCCGTCAACGCCCTGATGCAATCGGGGACCAATCTGTCTTCGCCCCAATCACCTCCGCCGATGACATTCCCCGCCCTCGCCGTGGCGATAGCTGTACCCTGCTCTTTTTTATCAGAGGCAAAAGATTTTCGCCATGACGCCGTAAGAATCTCAGAACATCCCTTGCTGGCGCTATAGGGATCATCGCCACCCAAAGGGTCGTTTTCACGATACCCCCATTCCCATTCTTTGTTCTCGTAACATTTATCTGTGGTAACATTCACGAACACGCGAACCCTATTTTTACAGGCAGCGTCCAAAACATTCAGTGTTCCGAGGACATTGGTCCTGTATGTTTCATAAGGAGCGGTATAGGAACGGCGCACCAAGGTCTGAGCAGCCAAATGGAACACAATCTCTGGGGAAAAATCCTCGAAAACAGCGATTAAGCGCTCTCTATCGCAAATATCGCCCATAAAAGAACGACACTGATTCTCCAGCCGAAGCAACCGATACATCGAAGGTTCTGTGGGAACATCAACAGAATATCCCGCCACTTCCGCTCCCCAAGAACTCAAACAGGAAAGCAGCCAACTGCCTTTGAAACCGGTGTGCCCAGTCAGCAGCACTTTTTTCCCTTGCCAAAAATCTTTCATTCCCACATCTTCCACGGTGCTTTCCCCGCGTCCCAGAGTTCTTCCAGTTGATTTTTATCCCTCAAAGTGTCCATAGGCCGCCAAAAGCCTCCATGTTTATAAGCCGCTAGTTGGTTTTCAGCCGCCAAGCGTTCTAAAGGCCTAGTCTCCCATGGGGTGGCATCTCCTTCGATGTAATCGAAAATCTCAGGCTCCAGCACAAAAAAACCTCCGTTGATCCACCCGCCATCGCCTTGCGTTTTTTCCTCAAATTTTGCGACTTTATCCTGAATGATATCCATATGTCCGTAACGTCCCGGCGGCTGAACCGCCGCCATTGTCGCTAGGACGTTCATACGCTTATGAAACGCGACCTCGCGGGCGATGTCGATATCGGCCACGCCGTCGCCGTAGGTGAAACAAAACGCCGAGTCATCCATAAATTTTTTGACGCGCAAAAGGCGCCCACCTGTCAAGGTATCGTCTCCCGTATCCACAAGCGTGACCTTCCACGATTCCGCCGTATTACGATGCACCCGCATACTTCCGTCGTTCATGTCGAAGGTCACGTCGGACATGTGCAGACAGTAGTTGGCGAAATATTCCTTGATCATGTACCCTTTGTAGCCCAGACAAATCACGAAGTCGTTGATGCCGTAGTGAGAGTAAATTTTCATGATGTGCCAAAGAATAGGGCGACTGCCAATCTTGACCATTGGCTTGGGCTTAACTATGGTTTCTTCACTGAGGCGGGTTCCGAGTCCTCCGGCAAGAATGACGGCTTGCATAATATCACACCTTTTTCAAGATATTATCTCACTATTCCAATTCAATAAAGGTCTGACCGCACCTGGAAAAGCTCCACGGTAAAGCCCCCTTGTCGGAGTATTCAGCATATCGTCTATGATAATAAAATTCAGTACGTTCTGCGCATAAAAATGAATAGTTACAGTGGACATCGTAGTCAACGCAAATCCTACAGAATAAGCTCCGTCATTGAGAAAATTTCCTGGAATATTGCAAGACGCAATATAAATGCCTGGAACTGCCTTCTTCGTACCTGCGTAATCAAATCCAGCATCACTCATAACAAAAATACATTGTCCTGTGGAATCATATACATGAAAATTAGGGCTAAGCGAGATATCTTTCTCTTTGATCCGATACTTCATTTTCAGGCAGATAGGTTCGGTGATGGCGAATTCTCCGGATAATTGCCCCATATCATTCTCGACGGAAACGCTGAGAAGTTCGGCGATGCCGTTGCCGTATTCTCCCGGAGAAAATTCGGCGAAACACCCGCCTCCCTCTTTTCTTGTATTTGAGTATTTGATTATGAGAGAAGATATCACCCCGTGGTCGAGAATCTTTCCCCGTTCCAGCCACACCCCGCTTTCGCAGAGCGACGCCACCATCGGCATATTATGACTCACGAACAAAATCGTCCGGCCCTCTTTGTGGCTGACTTCGTCCATTTTGCCCATGCATTTTTTTTGGAACTCGGCGTCGCCGACGGCCAGGACCTCGTCGATCAACAAGATTTCGGTGTCCAGGTGAGCGGCCACGGCGAAGGCGAGGCGGACGTACATGCCGCTCGAATAGTGCTTGACCGGCGTGTCCAGAAACTGCTCCACTCCGGCGAAGTCGACGATGGCGTCGAAGTTCTTCCGGATCTCGGCCTTGCTCATGCCCAGAATCGCGCCGTTCAGGTAGATGTTTTCGCGGCCCGTCAGCTCGGGGTGAAAACCCGTCCCCACCTCCAGCAGGCTGGCGATGCGGCCCTTGATGGAGACGCGGCCCGTCGTCGGCTCCGTGATGCGGGAGAGGATTTTGAGCAGCGTGGACTTGCCCGCGCCGTTGCGGCCGATAATGCCCACGCGCTCGCCTTGTTTCACGTCGAAGGAGACATCCGAAAGCGCCCAGAATTCCTCGAGGTCCGGCGACGACGTTTTCCCCGCTTTTCCCGTGCCTATAAGGGGGCGGATAATTTTTTCGCTCAAGCGTTTCGCCCTGTCCACCAGCACGTCGCGGAGCGCGATGTACTTTTGGGGCTGTTTGTGGGTTAAGGTGTACTTCTTACCCAAGTTTTCGATTTTGATGACCGTATCCGACATAATTATTCGCCTTGGCTTTCCGCCATTTCTGGATAGCGCTCCAGAATATGATCGACAAACGCGCGGTACGCGGAAATCGCGTCGGGCACGTTGCTGCGAAGCTGTGTTTCATCCAGGTCGATCGAATATCCATGCACCTGCAGATGGCGATATCGGCGCATACCATCAAGGGTCTTGTCGATTCCTTCGGGAATCAGCGCCCTTTCCCTTGCCCGAGCGAGCAGGTTTTTATGCCAAGCGTCGTTTTTTTCCATCGATTCCCCGAAAATTTTTTCGATAAACAACCTCAGCACGCTTTCGATTCCTTTGTAGATGTCGGCGAGAAACGCGCCCATAGCGGTAATCTCCAGCCTATTCCAATGTGTTTTGTTCAAAAGCTGCCGCGCCTCCTCAATTGATTCACGCGTCTTCTCGACGTGAAGGCGGAAGCACTGGCAATACGGTGTTTTCATGTTCACGATAAATTTCGATCCCTTCGTCCAGGATAATCGGCAAAATGGGGGCGCGGGCTTCCATACGCACGACGTCTACGGGTTTTTCGCCAAGCTCGAGGGCTTCGAAAAGTTCCATCGTGAAGCCATAGGCTTGCAAGGAATCGAGCCCTTCCACAGCGAGATCGATATCGTTGGCCTCTTCTTCGGGGCCCGTGAGCGCCGAGCCGAAAAGCAACACTCGTTTCGCGCCGAATTTCTCCGCCCTCTCTTTTATGAAGTCCAAGCTGGATTGCGTCAGCATCGTTGCGACCGTTCCTTCCTCACGCAGTAAAGCCGCCTAAATGAAATCCGCGAAGAAGCGTTCCGTGCGGCGGAAGAATTTTACGCCGCTCCAGAAGAGGAAGACGGACGCGGCGACGGAAACGGCGAAGCCCGGAAGGTAAAGGGAGCCCGTGCCCTGTATGCACCAGCGGAAGCCGTCTATCACCCCGACCATGGGGTTCAGGCTGTAAATCGCGCGCCACCTCTCCGGGACGACGGAGCTGGAAAAGCCAACGGGGGAGACGTAAAGCCCGAACTGCACCAGAAAGGGCACGATGTAGCGGAAGTCCCGGTACTTCACGTTCAACGCCGACAGCCAGAACCCCACGCCCAGAGCCGCCAAGGTCGCCAGGACGAAAAAGAACGGCAAAAAGACGATGCCGACCGAGGGAGCGAACCCGTACCACAACATCAGAAGGCCCAACAAAGCCAGCGATATCAAGAAGTCCACCGCGCTGACGATCACGGAACTGGTGGGCACGATCAGACGAGGGAAATACACCTTGCTGATCAAACGGGACTCCGCAATCAGGGAGTTCGAGCTTTCCTGCATGGCGTTGGCGAAATACTGCCAGGGCAGCATGGCGGAAAAAACCAGGATCGGATACGGAACGCCCTCGCTCGGCAATTTCGCCAGACGGCCGAAGACGACGCTGAACACGATCATGGTCAAAAGCGGCCGAATGAGACTCCAGGCGACGCCGATCACCGTCTGCTTGTAGCGCACCAGAATGTCGCGCCACGCCAGAAAATAAAAAAGCTCGCGATAACGAACCAGCTCTTTGAAAAACGCCGAGGCCGTCCGGTTCGGTTCTATGATCAAATCGAAAATTTCCGCTTTTTCCACTTCTTCCGCGAAATCCGCGTTATCCGGCATTTTTCACACGCTCCAACAAAAAACTGTCCTTGTCTCCCCACAGAAACAAAGACTCCTCCGGCCTCAAGGTTCCCAGCAGCTTCTCGTACTCGTCCGGCGACAACACGAGAGCCCGGACCTTCCGGGCGATCAAGCCCTCCACCTTCTCCACCAGCGAACTCAAATACTGTTTGTCCACATCGCCCACCAGCGTCAGGTCGATGATTCCGCTGTCGATTCCATGGGCGTAATCGCCCGTGATCAACGCCAGCTTCACGTTGCCCAACCGCTCCACGACGCAATCCACCAATTGATCGATGCCCAGGACTTTGCGCACGATGCGCTGCAACTCGGGAAACAGTGGATGCAAAGGGTTGGCGCGGTAACTTTTTTTCCGTCCCCCATCCATCGGAAGATCCCGCAGAAAACCCGCCGCGCACAAGCGATTCAACTCCACCCGCACGGCGTTGGTAGACTCCCCGAACTCGTCGGCCAACCCCCGGAGATGAGCCGACACGTCGGGGTTCAAAAAAAATTTCATGAGTAGCTTGATGCGCGTTTTTGAAGATATCAATGAGTCTATCATGCGAGTAATTTTATTACTCATTTATTTTGTGTCAAGACCCAAATCGCATTGTGGCGTATAATGGATTTCAGAAAAAGATATCCGTTGAGCTTGAGCGTTTACGAGAGGAGAGTGGCGGATGTGGCGAACGCCGCGGAGACTTCAGTGGACGAGAAGGTATTCATATCTGAGATTCGAAGAACTGACTCGGATCTCGCAAACATGAAAAAATCTCAAGAGAAATTCGAGATTCGAATAGAAAAGAGCCTTGAAGACTTGAAACAAGACATGAACAAGCGCTTCGAGAAAACGGACAAAGCGGTTGATGGTCTGCGCGAGGATATAAAAGACTTGCACAAAGAAATGAACGATCGCCTCTGGTGGCTCTTTGGCGCTATCGTCCTCTCGATTTTGGTTCCCGTGATTCTGAAGTACCTTTAATTGCGTGCTTTGTAATTATGTGCTTTGTAAAAGCGGCTTAAGCGGATAGCTTGAACATTTTACGAAAAGAGTCGAAACATCTATGGCAAGACGGTTCTAAATTGTGTTTTCTGGGAGGAGTAGAGAAATGACAGTGCTTGATACGCAGCAAAACGAAACGATTCGGATCATTCTGGGGCGTCG
>JAISQE010000087.1 GCA_031274425.1 Synergistaceae bacterium
CAAAAAAATTTCCCTAAAAAACCAATAATTTAGGAGGCTGAAAAAATGACAATTTCCGGACTTGCTGGCAAGGTCGCTCCAAGGGAAATGCTGGTTAACATTCCGAGACTCATCTCCGCATATTACACAGAGTCACCGGACCCTGAAAACCCGGGACAGTCCGTGTCGTTCGGCACGTCCGGTCACAGGGGCTCGTCACTCAAAGGAAGCTTTAACGAGCCTCACATAGCGGCGATATGCCAGGCAATAGCAGAGCTGAGGAAAAAAATGGGCATCGATGGGCCGCTTTTTATCGGAATGGACACTCACGCGCTTTCCGAGCCCGCCCTGATAACGGCAATCGAGGTACTCGCGGCGAACGACGTCAACCTTATGGTGCAGGAGAACTTCGGCTATACTCCCACACCCGTGATCTCACACGCTATAACGTGCTGGAACAGGGATCACTCCGAAACGAGCGCTGACGGTGTGGTAATAACCCCGTCCCATAACCCGCCGGAAGACGGCGGTATCAAGTACAACCCCCCGACCGGAGGCCCCGCGTCCCCGGAGATCACCGGGAAAATACAGAAACGCGCGAACGAGCTCATCCAAAAAAACTGCAAGGGCGTAAAGAGGCTCACCCTTTCCCAGGCCACTTCAAAGGACACCACGAAATTCATAGATTACATTACCCCATACGTGAAGGACTTGGCGGATGTCGTGGACATGAAGGCCATTTCCCGCGCGCGCATCCGAATAGGAGTGGACCCCATGGGCGGCTCAGGAATAGCGTTCTGGGAACCGATTGCTGATATATACGGCCTCGATCTGCACGTTTTGAACAAATACGTCGACCCGGCCTTTTCCTTCATGACGCTCGACTGGGACGGTAAAATTCGCATGGACTGCTCGTCAAAGTACGCGATGGCGGGCCTGCTGAAGCAAAAGGACATGTTCGGGATAGCCTTCGGCAACGACACTGACTACGACCGTCACGGAATCGTCACGGAGGAGGGGTTGATGGACCCGAACGCGTATCTCGCGGTCGCCGCTCACTATCTCATGACTCACAGAAAAAAGTGGGGAACCGGGGTGCAGATAGGCAAGACGCTCGTATCGAGTTCGATCATCGACAGATCCGCCGAGTCCATCGGAAAGAAAGTGTGCGAGGTCCCTGTTGGCTTCAAGTGGTTCGTGAGCGGCCTCCTCGACGGATCTTTCGGCTTTGCCGGAGAGGAGAGCGCCGGAGCGTCGTTTTTGAGGAAGGACGGCGCGACGTGGACGACGGACAAGGACGGCTTCGTGATGGACCTGCTGGCGGCCGAGATACTGGCAACGACGGATATGTCGCCGGCACGGCATTACCGGGAACTGACGGCGAAGTTCGGCAAGCCCTTCTACGAGCGCATCGACGCCACAGCCACCCCGGAACAGAAGGCGAGGCTGAAAAAACTCTCGCCCTCAGACGTAAAGGCCAAGACGCTCGCGGGTGAAAAGATAACTGGGCTCCTGACTAAAGCTCCCGGCAACGGGCAGCCCATAGACGGGCTGAAGGTGCTTACGGAGAACGGCTGGTTCGCGGCGCGCCCATCGGGTACCGAGGACGTTTACAAGATATACGCCGAGAGCTTCAAGAGCGGAGAGCACCTGAAAAAAATACAAGAGGAAGCTCAGGAGATAGTGTCGTCGACGATCTGACCGCGGCGATCTCGTCTTGCCTGGCGCAGATGCCGATTTGATCTCTATCGGGTGTTATTGAAGAGCGTTGAATTACGGAATTAGCTGAGTTTAAACGCTTCTTGCTTTAGGTCCTTGATTTCAAATTGGCATGAATCGACGCTTGAGCGTATTCGCGCGCTGGTTCTCGCCGTAAAACATCCCGTGTGGGCGTCGCTGAGAGCAGTTCGCCGTAGCGCGCTTCTAAGGGAGCTTTTTCTATTCGTCCTCGGACGGGTGGACGACGTCGCCAAGGTTTTCGAGTATCCAGTCGGCGGCCCTGCGAGCTTCGTTGAAGCCGTCCGGATCGAAATCCATATCGTCGTCGAGCGGGGCGAAGGGAGACATATTATCGCGCCTGCGCTCCTTCATCCAATCCTTGAACTCTATAAGGAGGCCCATCTTCTCGAAGCTGCGAAACCCCTGGTCAAACCGCGGAATGCCCCAGAGCGTTTTCTTCGGCAGAAGCCCTACCGTAACCAATGCGGACGTGAATTTCTGCAGCTTTCGCTTTACCGCCCCGACCCGCTCGGTCCGAAGAAGGACGACCCTGTGTCCCGCTGTGGCCGCCTCCGAAACCATGCTGATCGAGTCGTCGGTGACGAATACCTCGTCGCAGGCGCCAAGTATTGCGGGTACAGGGTTCAGCGGGTCAGCGGAAGCGATGAGCAGAAAGCGCACCCTGTCGCTGTTCGCGGCAAGCCTGCGGATCGAGTTTTCGGCGTCCCTAGACGTCCTCCTGCTCGTAGCGATGTAGAGGTCGACGTTGCTGCGATGCGCCTCGTGGAAGACCTTGCCGAGCCTCTTTTGAACCCAGTCCGCGGTAATACGGTAGTTCGCGTCGTCGCCGCCGATCAAAACGCCCCATCTGCGATCGCTTTGCGGCGGGAACTGGCGAAGCAGGGACGCCGCCACGCCTCCCAGTTCCTCCCTCACGATCAGGTTCGGCGCCCCGACAGTGGTAAGAATGTTAGACAGGTCGAGAGGATAATCGTACTCCGGAACGATGGCAAAGTCGAACGGCTCCGTGCCGATCACGCTCGGAGTCGTTATGGCGGCGCATGTGCAGCGCCAGATGTAACCAAGGGCTACGTTGTAAAACGACGGCATCGAGCCTGTCGAAAGGAGTATGAGCGAAGAGGCGTCGCCCTCTCTTATTCCCCGTTCGACAAGCCATTGCCCGAGAGTGCGGATGACGTTTTCCCCCTCCGCCAGAGTCAGCCAGTCGCGGGCTTTGCGACGGTTTCCCTCCAGAAGCCTCGCCACGGCGGTGTACGCCTTGCGCCGTCTGACGCCCTTCAGCTCCGGTATCTCCAACTCCAGAATCTCCGCGCCCGTGCGCCTGGAGAGCCACAAGGCAACCCCTCTGCTCTGGTTGAGGCGAGTGTATATTCCATCTGTCAGGATGACGACGAGTTTGAGATTCGAAAGCGGCGGCCGTTCGCCGCGCGAAACCCTCACGATCGGGTCGTCCCAGTCGCTACGCCGAGGTCTTCTGGATGCCCGGCTATCCGTTTTTTCCTCAGGCGTTTCATGCAAACCGGACAAACACGCAACACCTCCTCTCCAAATGATGGCGTTATTTCAATCTCCAAGCCATTATATACTTTTAGACGGGGAACTGATACCAATCCGATTTAAATCGGGCGTTAATCACGAAGCTAAATGCGCGTAATAACTGTTTTTAACTCTTTTAACTTCAGGCCTCTGACTTCAAATTGGTATGAAACACGCGTTCTTCCGTGAGGGATCATTGCGAGGCAGACAGTCGAACCAGAGATTCGAAAACCTCGCAGTACCCGTCCACGGCCCTGGCCTCGGAGAAGAACTCGGCTCGCCTTATCAGGGCGTCGCGCGGCAGCGGGGACTCGACCGCCTCCAGCATTTTTCGCGCCACGTCCTCTGGGTCGCCGACCCTCGCCAGGCGCCCGTAATTTCCGCCGTCGAGTATCTCCGACGGGCCGCTCGGGCAGTCGGTGGAGACCACGTTGCACCCGCAGGCGAGCGCCTCGGCCACGACGTTGCAGAACCCCTCGTACATGGACGTCGAGACCAGGAGCGAGGCCCGCCTCATGAAAGGATACGGGTTGGCCTCGTAACCGGGCATCGAAACCCTGTCCGACATCCCGAGTTCTGATACGAGTTTTTCGAGCGCGGGCCTTTGTCCGCCCTCGCCGAGGACGGTGAGCCGAGCGTCGCTTCTCCCGCTCGAGTATATCGCAAAAGCCCTTATCAGCGTCGCGAAATCCTTTTGCGAACCGAGCCGTCCCACTCCAAGGAATTCCAAAAATCCGTCCCGGCCAAACCGTTCGAGCGGCCCAGATTTTATTGGCTCCTCCATCTGGGCTTTCAGCCCGTCGGTGACGACAGGGTTGTAGACGACGTGAATCTTTTCCTCTGGGAGCAGACCAATGGACGCCATCTCCTCGGCCACTCCTCGCGATATGCAGACGCAGGCGGCCGCCCACGGGTAAAGCACGCGGCATCGCGCGAAGCGCAGCCTAGTCTGTATGGGGCCGCGATCCATCGTGAACATATTGCGCTGTGACAAAATCACCTTCATTTTTCTGACGGCCGGCGACCGCATAAAGCGCTTCGCCAAAAGCGCCCGCATAGAGGTGTAGACGGGCAGAAGAAAATCGAATCTCCGCCCGTTCAGCCCTTTAAAGAAACCGAAGAAGTTCCCGCGCAGATTGACGACATCGATTCCGCCGTCAATCTGCGCCAACATGGGGCCATCCGCGTTCAAGAAAAACACGCATACGGAGTGCCCGCGGCGCGACAACCCGTTAGCGAGCCGCAGGGAGGAGCGCTCCGCGCCGCCCTCCCCGGCGTCCCGCAGGAGAAAGGCGACTTTAAAGCTCTCGCGATTCGTCATGATTTTCCGTAAAGCTCAGGGTTCAGGCGCCTGTCGTTGTACATCTTGTGCTGAAAATACGGCTTTACGGCTTTCCTGCCCGCGAAGTAATCGTCGAGCAGGTCGAAGATGGACTGCTTTAACCATTTCCTCTGTTCGATCAGCTGTGACAATTTTTTTGCGCAGTTGTCCGTATGTTCCCTGTCCACGTCGGTCCTCAATGTTTGCTCGCGCATGTGATATATTTTGAGGGCAATGATAGACATGCGGTCGACCGCCATGCCAATAGTTTCGGTGTTGTACTTTTCCGGAGCGTCCGGAGGAAGATGCGGGGCTATGACGCCCGTGACCGCTTCATCGATCTTCTCGATGAGGTTGTT
>JAISQE010000090.1 GCA_031274425.1 Synergistaceae bacterium
GTAAATGAAATGGCGCATATTGCCGTGCATGAACTCGTTCAACGTTTGAAACATGAACGCGAAAGAAGTACGATGAGTTTGTCCGTGACGCCTCGATTGACGATTCGCGATACGACCGCGCCGCCGCCCGACGATGCTCGTGGGTAAAGCAGCGCGCATCATAGTCAAAGCGAGGACATGAGGACATGAGGACATGAAATATTGTGGGAAAACAAAATTCCTGGGGTTCTTCCTTGGAATTGTTTTTTGTATTATTGTGTGGCGCGGCCCCTTCTCAGGACTAGACTCCGACGGCCGCAGATGTCTCGCGTTGAGCCTCACGGCTATAATCTGGTGGACCGCAAGGGCCCTTTCTACAGGATATGTCTCGCTCGCTTTGCTCCTGAGTTACTCGTTGTTTTTGGACCCCCAAAGAGTCGGACCGAGCCGGGTGTTTGAACTTTGGACGACGCCCATCATCTATCTTGTAATCAGTGGATTCTTGATAGCTGAGGCGGTGCAATCATCCGGTTTGGGAAAGCGGCTTGCCTTGAGAATTGTCGGTCAATATGTGCGCACCTACAAAGGCGTGATCATCTCCTGCTACCTGCTTGGATTTGCTTTGAGCTTCATGATTCCTCATCCCTGGCCGCGTTCTTTTCTGCTTATGTCTGTTATGACGCATGTCGTCAAATCCGCGAATCTTTCAGAACGATGGTCGGCCAATATTGGACTGGCCATCTTTGCCGGTTCGGTCCCGACCTCCATGATCCTCCTGACCGGAGACAGCAGTCTCAATTCAATGACCATCGGTTTTGCCGGCGCAGATATTTCGTGGCTGAAGTGGGTCTTGTATATGGGGGTACCCGGCGCTTTTGCCTGCGTTCTCACATGCCTCACGCAGCTCCGGCTATTTGGGGCTCCTGAGGATTTTACGCTGAACAAAGAACATACAACCCGGCAAGCGGACAATATCGGCAAAATGACGCGAAAGGAGATATTCTGTATTATCCTCCTCGGGGCGACGATTTTTGCGTGGATGACCGATTCCATCCACCACATCCACCCTGGATGGATCGCGCTCCTGACAGTCGTATTGCTCAGCGCCCCTTTCGTGGGCGTACTCGACGGCAAGTCTTTTTCCAGCGTCAACCTGGAAACCCTTTTTTTTCTTTGCGCGGCGATGGCAATCGGCACCGTGGGGCGCGCGACCGGAATGAACGCATGGATCGCTGAGATGATGACGCCGAGGACCATACCCTCCAACCCCTACGTATTCGCCTTGATCGCCTGCCTCATTTGTATGCTTGTCCATATGGTCCTAGGCAGTATCCTCGCTGTTTTGAGCGTCATCGCGCCGGCGATCGTCGCGTTGGGAACGCTGAGCGGTCTGCCTCCCATAGCGGCGGCGCTGATCGCCTATACCGCGGTGGCGCTGCACTGGATTCTCCCCTTCCACAGCATGAACCTTTTGGTCGGATATGGTCCCGAAGCGGGGGGGTACACCGAAAAAGACACAATTAAAAGCGGTATCCCACAAACTTTTGTCACCATTGCGGTCTGCTTGTTCGAAATCGCTTGGTGGAAATTTATAAAGCTAATCTAAATTAACTTAGAAGGCCCGCACGCGCCCAGGGCAAACGCATCGGGAAGAGCTAAAGCATTGTAAATACTCAATTGACTATCTTGCACATGAAATTTATCAATCAAGTAATAGCAAGAATTTACGATTCTCATGCGTTTGCCCTGCGCATGCACCGCCAAAATATTGACACTCTGGAATGTTAGGATTAGAATCGTAAAATCCAATGGGGGGGCCTCGATCCCTTGATCGATTCCTAAATCTTACCGGACGGCGTGAGGTGATTTTTCAGAAATGAAAATGATTATGCGTTGGTTTCCTCACGGCGACGACAGCGTTCCTATCGAGTACATCAGGCAGGTGCCGGGGGTCTCCGGGGTGGCGGTTATGCTGTCCCGAATTCCGGTGGGCGAGGTTTGGCCTCTGGAGGCCGTTGTCGAGGTTCGAGATGTCGTTCACGCCGCCGGGCTGGAGATGGAGGTCATCGAGTCGGTCAACATTCACGAAGACATCAAAAAAGGCCTGCCCACTCGCGACCGCTACATCGAAAACTATCGAACCACGATTCATAATTTAGGACAAGCGGGCGTCAAGTGCCTCTGCTACAATTTCATGCCCGTGCTGGATTGGGCTCGAAGCGCGCTGGCCCATAAGCTGCCGGACAACTCCACCGTCCTGTCGTACCGCGACGCGGAGGTGCGGGCCGGAAACCCCGCCGAAATGGCCCGGTCGATGGCCGGCGAGTCCGGCGGCTACTCTTTGCCGGGCTGGGAACCGGAGAGGATACCCGCTATGGCGGCCGATATCGAATTTTACCAAAACGTCGCCCAAAACGAATACTGGAAGAACATGAAATATTTCCTGGACGCGGTTGTCCCGGTGGCCGAGGAGAGCGGCATTCGTATGGCTATCCACCCCGACGATCCCCCCTGGGAGCTTTTTGGCCTGCCGAAGGTCATCGGCAATCTCGAAAACATCCGTAAACTCCTGGCCCTTCACGATTCCAAGGCCAACGGCGTTACCATGTGTACGGGAAGCCTAGGCGCCGACCAGGGGAACGATATGCCCGCCATCGCCAGAGAACTGGCTGCCCTCGACCGCCTGCCGTTCGTGCACTTGCGCAACGTCAAGCATTTGACTCCCCGCGACTTCGACGAAAGCGCCCACCTTTCACAGTGCGGCGACCATGATATGTTCGCAATTGTCAAGGCTTTGTATGACTCGGGTTTCGACGGCTACATCCGGCCCGACCACGGCCGCATGATCTGGGGAGAAGAGGCGCGCCCCGGGTACGGGCTCTATGATCGAGCTCTGGGAGCCAATTACATTCTCGGCCTGTGGGAAGCCGTCGCCAAGATGACCCCGCGTAGAGCCGTCGCCTCTTGAGCCTCTTCATCTAAGTCCCTTCATTCCAGCAGTTCTTTTCGAAACGTTTTAACGCACCGAGTCAAGACGGCCCAGCCTCCGAGGCAAAGCCATACGTCGGCCAGGTTGATATACCCCATAAAAATGTAAATCCAGTCGACGACGTAACCATATAGCAATCTGTCCGTCAGGTTCCCCATCGCCCCGGCCCATAAAAACGCCATACCCGGCATCCGGCGGATCGTCTTGTTTTTTGCGCACAAAAACCCCAAAAGCCCTACCGAGGCCAACGCGATGGCCAAGATAGGACGCGGATGATTTTCCAAAAGGGAAAAAGAAATACCGCGGTTGAAATAGAGCCCCAAGGATAAAAACGCCTGGCTTCCATTTCGAGATGACACGAAATGGAACAGCGCCCAATGTTTTGTCACCCTGTCCAGCGCCAGAGCCGCAATGAAGACGCAAAGAAATTTCTGAAATTTTTTCGTGGGCCGTTCCGCTTTCCGCATTGCGTCCGCCTATCTTCGGAGCGTCACGCACACTTTCGAGAGCAGGGTCTGCGGGACGAAGGGTTTGCCCACGTAACCCACCGCCCCCGCTTGGGACGCGAGGGCTATATCGCCGGGGGTCTTGTGCGCGGTGACGAAAATGACCGGAATGTCCCAGCCCGGAAACCTTGCCTGGAATTCCTCCATAAACTCGAAACCCGTCATTCCCGGCATCTCAATATCCAGCAGGATGAGGTCCGGCTTGAACTGCGTGAGCATAAAGAGCGCGTGCCTGCCCGCGGCGCAAACGCGAACATCGAAATACTGCTTCAAGATATGGTTGATCCGCGTGAGGTTTGTCGGCTCGTCGTCGACGGCGAGAATTATTTTTTTACTGCCGTCCTCGTTTTTGGGGGGCACGATATCGTCCAATCGTTTGAACAGCTCGTCAATCTCAATCTCCGTATCCATATCCCTATTCGTATCCATGCCCATAGCACTCCTTCATTCCTTTCCCCCTGGAAGGCTCGCGGTCAAGTCGTCTATTCGTCTCATCGCCGTTTCGTAGTCGTAGGATTTCAGCGACTGGAGGATTTGTCTCAGCCCTTCGTCCGTTTTTTCGTCGAGGGTCGCAAGTTTCAGTTCCGCCACCGCCACGTTCGTCTCCTCGATCTTGCCCTCCATACAGGATTTTTTCAGGCGTTCGAGTTTATCCCTTAAAACGTCCGCGTCTATAGCGGTTTTTTCTTCTCTTTCCTCCCGCTCCAATTCCGCCATGAGCGACGTCCGGAGCAGATGATCGCGGAGCGCGAGAATTGAGGCGCATAAAGCATCGGTTTTCGCAAGGCAGAAGGATTCGACGTGGGCCTTGGACGCCATTTCCAGTCGATGGGCCGCTTGAGCTCTGCCTTCCGCGCCGATATTCGCCAGCACGGATTTCAGGCCATGCACGCGAATAGCGTATCGACCCCAATCGCGGGACGCCAAGGACGACCGGACGGTTTCGACGGCGTCCGGCATCTCGTCGCAGAACTGCCGGAGGACCTGGATGTACATTTCCTTGTCCCCTCCGGAGTACGCAAGCCCCTTTGCAATGTCGACGCACTCCACGGACGCCAGCTCCCTTATCAGCTTTTCGCGTTCGGGGGGCCCCGGCGCTTGTTCCGTCGCCGCCTCGCGGACGATCGTCGTTTTTTCGGGAGGAAGCCATTGCGCCAGCACGGCGTTCAGCTTTTCGGCCTCGATCGGCTTGGCGATGAAGCCGTTCATCCCCGCCGCGAAATACGCCTCCACGGCGCTCGAAACGGCATTCGCGCTCAACGCCACTACGGGCAGGCTCTCGTACTCGCCCCCCAGCGCCCGTATGCGCCTCGTCGCCTCTATCCCGTCCATGCCGGACATCATATGGTCCATGAGCACCATGTCATAGGGGGCGGCGCGTATTTTTTCGAGGGCCTCCGCGCCGCTCGCCGCGGTGTCGGCGTCGATGCCGTGCAGTTTCAGAAACCCCCGCGCCACGGTGAGGTTGGTGGAGTTGTCGTCCACCACCAGCACGTTCGCGTCCCTCGCCATAACGAAGGGATACGTGTCCTCCCCGGCGTGGAACCCCTCGGAGTCCCCCTCCTGGAGAGGCAGGCATACGGTGAACTCCGAGCCCCGGCCGTACTCGCTCTTCACTTCGATGAAACCGTTCATCATGAGCACGAGCTGCTTCGTGATGGACAACCCGAGCCCGGTCCCTGCTATCGCGCGGTTCTTTTCCTGGTCGAACTGCTCGAAGGCGTCGAACAGCTTCGGAATGTCCTCTTCGTGGATCCCCCTTCCCGAGTCGGAGACCACGAAAACCGTGTAATCGCGGCCGTCTCTTTCCTCGCGCTTCACACGAACGTCGACGAAACCGACATCCGTGTACTTGATCGCGTTGTTGACAATGTTGGTGACGATCTGACGGACGCGGACCTCGTCCGCCCGAACCACCCGAAGGACCTCCCCGTCGACGCCATGCGTGAACTCCAGGTTCTTCGCCGTCGCCAGATACCGTCCCATCGAGCATACGTTGTCCATCATCCTCCTGAGATCGAAGTCGACCGGGACGATGTCCAGCTTCTCGGCCTCTATCTTCGAGAAGTCGAGAATGTCGTTGATGATCTGCAGGAGCGCCTTGCTCATTTGCCGGATGTCGGAAAAATAACCCCGCTGCACTTCGTCGAGGTTATCCGTACGCATCAGGTCGCTCATGCCGATGATTGCGTTCATCGGCGTGCGGATTTCATGGCTCATGGACGCGAGAAAACGACTTTTCGTCTGATTGGCGCGTTCGGCCTCGTTTTTTTGGCTTTTTATCTCGCAGACCAGGGATTTGAGGTGGGCCGTCATGTTGTTGTACTGGTTCGAGAGGGTCCCGAACTCGTCGTTCGAGAAAACGCGCGCCTCGACGTCGAAGTTTCCCTCGCCGACCGCTATCGCAACCCTCAGAAGCTCGTCGATGGACCGCTTGATGCCCATCGTCAGAAGCACGGTGACGAGCAGGGAAAACGCGCTGATCAGGACCAGCGTCGCCTCTATGGTCTTTTTGGTGGCGTCGTAAATCTTGGCGCTCTCCTCCGTTTCCAGCTTGCCGCCGGTTCTGTTGAATTTGACGAGGGCCTCCACCTGGGCTATCAGCGTCTCGAAAGCGTCTCTCGATTCTCCGTTGAGGAGATCGACGACCGCGTCGCCTCCCCCGTCGCGCAAAGCGACGATCCGGTGGGAAAAAGCCAGGTATTCTTTCCATTTTTCTATGACGACGTCCACGAGCTTCAGGTCCTCTTGCCGCTG
This sequence comes from Synergistaceae bacterium, assembly GCA_031274425.1. Classification (GTDB taxonomy): domain Bacteria; phylum Synergistota; class Synergistia; order Synergistales; family Aminobacteriaceae; genus JAISLU01. The sequence goes on from JAISQE010000090.1 coordinate 6,232, forward strand.
TTTCTCCGTGTCGTACCAGATCACCAGCACGTCGTTTCTGTACGACCGGAGGTATTCGTCCACGTTTTTTATGGCGTTCGCGCGGCGGCGCATCATAACGGAGAGCGTCCCGGGGTCGTTCGTGACCGCGTAACCCAGGTCGTATCTTCTGACGGTCGTCATGTTCCGCTCCAGGTCGCTCAGTTGGAAGATCACGACCCCCCAGGAGTCCGCGGACTCGACCCGCTCGTTGATGTCGGACAGGGAATGGATGGCGTACAAGCCGAAACAGACGTTCAAAAACACTATTATGGAAAAGCTCGCGATGAGTTTCGTCCTGGTGCTCAGATCGCTCGACCTCGTTCCTTTTCCGGCGTGCGGTTCGACCCTAACGGGCGGAGGCGTACACGTCGGCTCGTCTGTTTTTCAGCGACGGAATTTGCGCGCGTATCCTTTCCTGAAAGTCCAGGTCGATCTCCGCGCAGGTCACTCCCGTTTCGTTTTTGGCGCGCGCGATCACAGTCCCCCAGGGGTCGACGACCATGCTGTTGCCGTAGGCCGTGAACTGAGGTTTTTTTCCTATCTGCGCCGCGGCGACGACGTAACAGCCGTTTTCGATGGCCCGAGTACGCAGGATCGGTTCCCAATGGTCTTTTCCCGTCGGCATGGTGAAGTTGGCGGGGGTGAAAAACACCCGCGCTCCCTCCAAAGCCATCAGGCGAAAAAGCTCGGGGAAGCGGATATCGTAACAGATGGAAAACCCCAGCTTCCCGAGTTCCGTGTCGACCGTCACGATTTTTTCGCCGGGAGAAATTCTCGCGGACTCGTTGCAGACGGTTCCGTCCGGCAGCGTCACGTCGAAGGCGTGCAGTTTTCTGTACGTGGCGATGATTTCGCCTTTGTCGTCGATCATGACGGAGGTATTGTAATGACGTTTGCCCTGGGGGTTTTTTTCGGTGAAGCTGCCGCCGTGGACGTAAAGTCGGTGTTCTTTCGCCTTTTGCATAAGGATCTCCGTGCTGTAGCCGGGTACCGTCTCCTCCAGCTCTTTCTCCCCTTTTTCCGGGTCTCCGATATAATTCATGACCTCGGGCAGAGAGACCAGCCGCGCGCCCTTCGCCGCCGCCTCGTCGATGAAGTCCGCGATCTCCTTCATGTTTTTGGCCTTGTCGTTTTGGCTGTCCACTTGAATGAGAGCCACCGTGTATTTACTCGTCATCTCATCAAACCCTCCCGTTTCGTTGGTTCAGTATAGGCGATTGGGAGAAAATTACAACAACGAAAATGAACCGGCATGACAGGGCATGATAAGACATGGAGAAATGTTATAGAGGAGGAATGGTAGAATAGACGCGGGAGCTTGAAAAAACTTAAAAGATTCTGTACAGTAGCGCTAGCTTAAACTAGTCTAAAAGGAGCGGCTTGCGATGATCGAGACTTTGGCCGTTATTCCCGCGAGGTACGCGAGCACGCGGCTGCCCGGCAAGCCTCTGGTGAAACTTTGCGGCAAAGAACTGGTGCTGTGGGTGTGGGAGGGAGTGCGGCGAAGCGCGTCCGTCGATCGCTTTATCGTGGCCACCGACTGCGAGGCCATCGCCGACCTCGTCGAAAAAGCGGGGGGAGAGGCGATGCTGACCCCGCCGGAGCTCCCCACGGGAAACGACCGGGTCGCCTACGCGGCGGATCGCGTGCCCTCCCGATTCGTCTTGAACGTTCAAGGGGACGACCCCATGGTCGTCCCCGAGATGATCGACCCGATGGTAGAGGCGTTGCGGCGAGACCCCGAAGTCACCCTAGCCGTCCTGGCAAAGCGGATCGACCGCCCGGACGAGGCGGAAAGAGACTCCATCGTCAAGATGACGTTCGACGAGAACCGGCGGGCCTTGTATTTCAGCCGCTCGCTCATTCCTTTTTCGAAAGACCCGAAAACCGTCCGCTTCAAACACATAGGACCCTATGCCTGGCGCAGGGAGGCTTTGTTCGAGTTTGCCTCGCGTCCCCGAACTCCCCTCGAAAAATCGGAAAATCTGGAGATGCTTCGCGTGCTGGAGAAGGGTGGGGTCATTCGCTGCATCGAAACGGACGTCGACACGATAGAGATCGACACCCCGGAGGACGTGGTCCGTTTCGAGAGGAATTATTGTTAAGCCTGTATTTAGGCTTGGACGTGGACTTGTATTGAGGTTTGTATAGGGGGGATTATCGATGCCTGGTTTTGAACTATTCGACGAAAAAGAGAGAAAAGAAGTTGCGGAGGTCATGGAAACGGGTGTTCTGATGCGCTACGGCTTCAAGGGCGTTCGCGCGGGGCGCTGGAAAGCCCGGGAGATGGAGGAGGCCATCCGCGCCAGGGCGGGGACGAAACACGCCCTGCTGCTGGCGGACGGAACCGCGGCGCTGACGACGGCCCTTGCGGCGTTGGGGGTCGGAAGCGGCGACGAGGTCGTCATGCCCACCTTCACCTTTGTCGCCAGCTTCGAATCGATCATGGCGGCGGGGGCCACCCCCATCCTGGCCGACGTCGACGACACCCTCTGCCTCAGCCCGGAGGCCGCGCTCAAAGCCCTCACCCCCCGCACCAAGGTCGTCATGCCGGTGCACATGTGCGGCGCGGCGGCGGATATGGACGCCTTGCGGAAACTCTGCGAGGAACGCGGGCTGTTTCTGGTGGAGGACGCCTGCCAGGCCTTCGGGGCCAAATACAAGGGGAAGTTTGTGGGGGGGTTGGGCGACGCCGGGTGCTACTCCTTCGACTTCAACAAGATCGTGACCTGCGGCGAAGGCGGGGCGGTGGTGACCGACGACGACGCCCTCTACCAAAGAGCCGATATGTACCACGACCACGGGCACGGACACGACAACGACGACCGGGGCGCGGAGGGGCATCCTTTCCCCGGCTACAACTACCGCGTCTCCGAACTGCACGCCGCGATCGGGTGCGCCCAGATCCTCAAACTGGACGACTTCCTGCGGCGTCAGCGCCGAAACAAAAAACCCTTCAAGGACGCCCTGTCGGCGATCCCCCAGGTCGCCTTCCGCCGCCTTCCCGATTCCGAGGGAGACAGCGGCACGTTTTTGTCTTTCTTCATGCCGGACGAGTCCCTCGCCCGAGCGGCGGCGCAAGCGATGAAGGCCGCCGGGGTGGAAGGCGTCTTTCACTGGTACGACAACAACTGGCACTACGTACGAAACTGGAACCATTTTAAAGAACGCCGTTTCGCGAATCCCATCTCCGCGAATCTTCTGGAGGGGATGCCCGACTACTCCAAAGCGGACTTTTCCGCGTCCGACCGATGGATGTCCCGCTGCGTCTCCATCTCCATCAAGCTGGGATGGGAGGAAAAAGAGGCCGTTTCCATGGCCGAGAAGGCGGCAAACGCGATAAAATCCGTACTTTGACGCTATTTTGTTCCGCCCTCGTTTGCGAAAGTCCGTCGAACCGCGATTGCCCAAGCCTCGGATGCGCGCCGAACTCGTGAAAGGTTGATCGGAAGACAATGAAAAAGCTCGCAGATGATTACAACAAGTGGATAGAAACGTTTACGAACAAGCTTGGTCTTGGAATGCGGGCAAAGCTTATGATTATCTTCCTGGTGGTCAAAATCATCCCTTTGATCTTGTTGGCGGCCATCGCATGGCGACAGTTCACCATACTGGGCAACGTCTTGAGAGAGATCGCCGTCAGCGACTCCGCCTCCGCCCTGAACGCCAGCGCCGTCGAGAACATCGAGCGCATGTCGACGGATACGGCCCAGAGGGTGGCGGACTTCCTTTACAAGCGCGACGAGGACATCCGCTATCTTGCGGGCATCGCGAGAACGTACGGCGGCGATATCGACCGCATCGAGGAGGCCTATGCCCAATTCGTGAGAAACAAAACGGGCAGGCTCGTCAAGAACGGCGAATGGACGCTCGCCCCCGACGGAAAATCCTGGGTGCCCAAGGAAATCGCCGACATGTCGGACACCATCGGGGTATCCAGGAACGAGCAGAACAACGATACCGTCAACGGCAGCACGTTCCATCCGCGCCCAGCCGACGCCCTGACGTACGAGCAGGTGCCCCTTTACGACGAGGTCACCTTTATCGGCCTGGACGGAATGGAGCGCGTCAAGATCAGCACCACGGACATACAGGGCTCCCGCAAGACGCGCTATAAAGATTGGTTCGTCACGGGCGCGACGAAGCGGGTTTCGGACAAACGGAACACCTTCGTTCGCGCCGAGTCGTATTGGCCCGCCCTGGAGTCCCTAACCGGGGAAAGGGGCGGCGATATCTACGTGTCCGACGTGATCGGCGCGTATGTCGGCTCGAATTACATCGGCATGTACACGGAGGAGAACGTGAGGAACGCGGCGGAGACCAGGGGGTACGACATCGCCTACGACCCGCAAGGACAGTCTTACGCCGGCAGGGAGAACCCGAACGGACGGCGGTTCGAGGGCATCGTGCGCTGGGCGTCCCCGGTGTTCGTGGACGGCGAAAAAATCGGCTACGTGACTCTGGCGCTCAACCACGATCATATTATGGAGTTCGTCGACCATCAGACGCCGATGGGCGAGCGCTACACCGAACTGCCCAGCGCCTACGAGGGAAATTACGCGTTTATCTGGGACTACCAATGCCGCAGCATCTGCCATCCGAGACACAACTCCATCGTGGGCTTCGACCCGGAGACCGGAGACCCGGAGATCCCATGGGTCTCCCTGTCGATTTACAACGAACTGCTGGCCAAAAGCGGCGTCGCCGGGGGCGAGAACCTCACCGCCTGGGAGAAGTTCGACGTCCTGAAAAAGAACTGGCCGAACCTCATCAACGCCCCGCAAAACGGGCAGCCCGTTTACGACCTCATTAAAGAACAGCCTGTCTTCCTGGATCAGAAAAGAACGAACCCGAAGGGGCCCGACCCGGAGCATACAGCCACGCCCGACCTTACGCGGCTGGGGTACGTGGGCCTGGATGGGCGTTACCTGAACAACGCCCCGCAGTGCACGGGTTGGATGGACCTGACCGAACACGGGGGATCGGGGTCGCTCTACATCCTCTGGAGCGGAATCTACAAGCTGAACACCGCTGCCGCCATTCCCTATTACACGGGACAATACGCCCCCTCCGAGGCCAACGGCCACTCCAAGCGCGGCTTCGGTTTCGTCGCCATCGGAGCGGGACTCGAAGATTTCACGCGCCCCGCCGCGGAAACGGAGAAGAGGCTCGTCACCGCCATCGGGAACAACCTCACGAACACGTTCGTGCAGCTCGTCGTGACGACCACCATCCTGATCGCCATGGTCGTGGTCGTGGCCCTATGGATGGCCTCGTACCTGACGAAGAACATCACGCGGCTCGTCGAGGGCGTTTCCCGCTTCCGGACCGGAGAACGGCAGTTCCGCTTCAACTCGCCCGTCAAGGACGAGTTCGGCGCCCTGGCTGATTCTTTCGACGACATGGCCGACAGCATCGTGGACAGCGTGAACGGTCCTCTCTGCATCACCGACATGGACCACAAGATCATATACATGAACGACGACGGCCTTGAAATATGCAAAAAGACCCTGCCCGAGGTCATCGGCGCGTTGTACGACGAGAACAGCGTCTATCCCGTCGGCTCGAAATTCTGCCCCATCACCGCTCTGGAGGAAGGACGCGAGGCCGAGGTCTTCTATTTGGAGGGCATCGATCGCTATGTCAAAGGCTCCGCTAGCTACTTCCTGGACAAAGACGGGGTAAAAATCGGTTACATCATCACGACGACGGACGTCACCGAAATTCAGAACGCGAGGGAGAAATCCGAGCAGGCCAGCCGCGCGAAAAGCGGTTTCCTGTCGAACATGAGCCACGAAATGCGCACGCCGATGAACGCCATCATCGGAATGACGGCGATCGCGAAGTCCTCCCCCGATCTCGAAAAAAAGGATTACTGCATCAGGAAAATAGAGGACGCGTCCACGCATTTGCTTGGCGTCATCAACGACATTCTGGACATGTCGAAAATAGAGGCGAATAAGCTCGACCTCTCTCCCGTGAATTTCGACTTCGAAAAAATGCTCCAAAGGGTCGTCAACGTCATCAATTTCCGGGTGGACGAAAAACGGCAGACCCTCTCCATACACATCGACAAAAATATCCCGCGCGCGCTGTTGGGCGATGACCAGCGGCTGAGCCAGGTGATCACGAATCTCTTGGGCAACGCCGTGAAATTTACGCCGGAGGGCGGCGCCATCGGCCTCAACGCGTATTTGGCGAAAGAAGAGGACGGCGTGTGCACCCTGCAAATCGAGGTGACCGATACGGGAATCGGCATTTCGCCGGAACAGCAGTCTCGCCTGTTCACCTCCTTCGAACAGGCCGAAAGCAGCACGTCGCGCAAGTTTGGCGGAACGGGGCTGGGGCTCGCGATATCCAGACGCATCGTCGAATTGATGGGCGGCAATATATGGATAGAATCCGAGCTGGGGAAGGGCTCCACGTTTGCCTTCACGGTAGAGACGGAGCGTGGCTCGGAAGAACATCACGGTCTTCTGGACCCCAGCGTCAACTGGGGCAATGTGCGCATTCTCGCCGTGGACGACGCTCCGGAGATACTGGAGTACTTCCAGGAGCTCGCCGGGCAGATCGGCGTCGCCTGCGACATCGCCATAAGCGGGGAAAAAGCGCGCGCGTTGATAGAACAAAACGGCGCTTACGACATCTATTTTGTGGATTGGAAAATGCCCGGCATGAGCGGCATAGAGCTTTCGGAGTGGATCAAAAAACAGGAAACGAGCAACTCCGTCGTCATTATGATATCCGCGACCGAATGGAGCGCCATCGAAGACGAGGCCAAAAACGCGGGCGTGGATAAATTCATGTCGAAACCTTTGTTCGCGTCCTCCATAGCCGACTGCATCAACGAGTGCCTTGGGTCCGGCAATCTGCGGGCGGCGGAGGGAAGCAGCCCGGACGAAGTCGATTGTTTCAAGGGGTACCGCGTGCTTCTGGCGGAGGACGTGGAGATCAACCGGGAGATCGTGCTGACTTTGCTGGAGCCCACCGCTCTCGTGATCGACTGCGCGGAGAACGGCGCGGAAGCGGTGAGGCTCTACAGCGAAGCGCTCGGCAAATACGACATGATTTTTATGGACGTGCAGATGCCGGAGGTGGACGGCTACGAAGCCACCCGCCGCATCCGCTCCCTCGACGTTCCGGGGGCGAAGGACATACCCATCGTCGCCATGACCGCGAACGTTTTTCGGGAGGATATAGCGAAGTGTCTGGACGCGGGCATGAACGACCACGTGGGTAAACCGCTGGACTTTGACGAAGTGCTGGACAGACTGCGCAAATACCTCCCGCAAAGAGAACATCGAAGAGAAACAAATCCGCGGTAATCGACGTGCTGGCTACTTTCAAACGGGAGGGGTAAGGAATGGCGAAACTTAACTGGCATTATAAAATAGAATTGCTTCTAAAACAGTCGTGGAATCTGGTGAAGCCCGAGAAAGTAGAGTTCCTCGACGATCTGGGGATAATTTTCCTAGAGAAAATGCTGACGAAAATCAACGGGTCTCAATGAAGCGCCTGCTTGGGAGGGATTGCCTGTTTCCCGCATGTTTCGAGAGCCTTGGCGGATGAGCCAGACAGCGGCCCCGTTGTGGGGGCTGCTGTCTGGGGTTTCGTTTACGGCGGGTTGGCCGGCCGCGAAATCCTCAAAAGAAGCCAAGCCAACCGTTTGTTACGAAAGGTCCGAACTTTGAGCAAAAAAGCGTCGGCGGCTTTATGGCGCGTTTTTCTCCAAAAGAACCCTGTACCCTCCGGGGCGCTCTTCCTTGACGACTTTCCAGCCCTTGTTCTCGGCGAAGCGTCCCACGTTGTCGCGGGAGGTCGCCGTGTCCACCAGCACCTCTACTTGCCCCGAAGGGGTTTTGTCCAGAATTTTTTTAGTCTCCATGACGGGCTGAGGACAGGACAGCCCGGAGGCGTCTATCGTGATGACGTTCATTTTAGAGATTCCCCTTCCGTTCGGCAACCGAAACCGATCAGGCCGCAGAATACGAGCCCCGCGATCGTCGCCGGTATTCCGTAAGGCCCGACGCCCGCTCCGCTGGAGGCCGCGCTGAAGTTATGCGCCAGCGCGGCGCCCGTCAACATGCCCAGCACAAAAACGGCCGCGTCGCCGTCGCCCTCGCCGGCCATGATGAGCTGACGGCCGGGACAACCGCCCGCCAAAGTGAAGGCCAGGCCCGACAACACCATGCCCAGAAAGTTCCAGAGCTCCTGCGTGTGGGCCACGGGCTGCCCTTCGAAGCCCGGATGGAAACGCCCCAGTCCGTAGTTGACGGCAAAAGCCGCCGCGGTGAAGGAGGCGATGCCTTTGAACAGATGCCCGTCCCCCATCATGAGCAGGTCGCGAAGCGCGCCTACGGTGCAAAAGCGGCTGCGCTGAGCCAGCCAGCCAATGGCGAGGCCCGCGGCCAGAGAGATCAAAAGAGGCGCGTGCTGCGATCCCGGACCCTCTTTAGAGAAAAATGGGGGGCCATCCGCGGAGGGGTTCAGAAAGACAAGCGCCAGCAGGGCCAGGGCGATCAAGGGCATGACAAGCCCGGAGGCTTTCGGGTTGCGCTCGGACGCTCCGAGGCTGAAGCCGTTCCACAAAAACGTGATGCCGATCAGAGCTCCGGCCGCGAGCCCGCCGACGCCGTAAAGAGCGTTCCAATCTCCACCGGCGACTCTGAGGTAGGCCCTCCAAGGGCATCCTAAAAAGACGAGCGCGCCGAACATGGCGCAAACTCCCAGGAAAAAACGCACCACGGGAGACGACCCGCCGCGGGGCGCGTATTCGCGAAAGAGCAAAGCCGAGGCGAAAGCGCCCAAAATCAAAGCGGGAATCTCGGGCCGCAGGTACTGTACGACGCCGGCCCTATGAAGGCCCAGCGCGCCCGCGATGTCCCGGGTGAAACAAGCCGCGCAAAACCCCATATTGCCGGGATTCCCCCAGTAGGCGAGAAGGGCGGCAATGACTCCCAACGCCCCGCCGGCCACCAACGGGCCCTGGCGGGAGGTCAATATTTTATCCATACGATACACTCCTTCATGTTTAGTGGTCCTCTTGCGATCGTAAAACATTCGATCTCAAGGCTCACGCCCGCGCCTTGCCCAGACGAGCAAGCCGCGACAAGAGGCCGCGTTGTTCCGCGGCCGGTCCGCAAAATACGGATCCCCCGCATCCGGCAGGGCGTCACGTGACCCCGAAGAACATCGGCGACCCCTCCTTTCGATCACTTTCAATGGCTTTTACGAAGCATCGAAAACGTTGCGCATTGAATTGTGAGTGGTATGGACGACATCCTCAACCGTAGATTTTCCTGATTCCCTCCCGAAAGATGTTTTTGGCGTCGCCTGACGGGTCTCCGTCGGGGAGAAGTTATCAGGGCAAACGCATCGGGAAAAGGCATGGG
>JAISQE010000167.1 GCA_031274425.1 Synergistaceae bacterium
TATGCTCGATACGAATATCTGCGTCTTCCTCATCAGAAAAAAAACGCCCCTGCTCCTCGATCGCCTGGAGAAGACGCCTCCAGGCAGCCTGATCTTGTCAGCTATAACGCTGATTGGGTGTGAAGCCGGATTATGTAACCTGCCTGGCATTATTTATCCCTGACAAGGGCTTTCCTGAGTTCGTAACGATCCGGCAGTCCCGTCTTGTCGTGTCGTATATCCGGGTCGTTATCTTTTTTACGGTATCCAGGGAGTAGCCCAGGGAAATCGCTGTCTCGCGGTTGCTCGACCCCAGGGCGATGAGGCGCGCCATCTCCTTTTCACGTTCATCAAGCAGCCATGTCGCATTACTGAATTTTTCCTCTGGGGGATATCCGATACCTCCCTGTGGTTTTGGGGAGGTTCCCACTCCTTGCCAGTACAGCTCTCGGAGGGCCTGGAATAAGGCTTGGCGCGGAGGTCGAGATTATTGTGGCCCCCAGTTTCTCAATACCGCGTGTCGAAGTCCCAGGGCGCGCCTCCCGCGAGACAACCGCCGTCGATGTGCACCATCATCCCGGACATGTACGAGGACGCGTCGGAGGCCAGCAGGAGAGCGGTTCCCAGTATCTCCTCCGGCGTGCCCGGGCGCTCCATCGCGATGCGTTCCTTCAGGTATCGGCTTCGCGTCGGGTGCTCCCAGGTTACGGTGGTCAGGGGGGTCAGGATATGGCCGGGCGCAATGGCGTTGGCGCGAATACCGAACTTCGCCCATTCCACCGCCATAGAGCGGGTCAGGGCGGTCACCGCGCTTTTCGTTGCGCCGTACACGCTGCATCCGCCCAGCATTCCCACGGAGTTGTGCGACGCCATGTTGATGATATTCCCCTTCCCCGCCTTCCGCATGTGTTTCGCGACCTCCTGGGAGATGAAGTAAAGCCCCTTCAGGTTGATTTGCATGATGCGGTCGTAGGTGCTCTCCTCCACGTCCAGCAACCCCTCGCGTTTGTTGATGCCCGCGCAGTTGAACAGAACGTCGATCCGTCCGTATCGTCGGATCGCTCGGTCCACGCAATTCACGATATCGTCCATGCGCGTGAGGTCGAGGGTAAAAGAAGAGACGCGCTCGAAACCCGAAGGGGATGTCTCTCGCCCTTCCGTTTCCGCCAAAATTTCTTTCTCCAGCTCCGCCAGCTTGCCCGCATCCACGTCGCAAAGCGCCACGGAGGCCCCGGCGCTTGCGAACCCCCTGCAGAGAACGCTGCCAATCCCCCCCGTCGCGCCCGTGAAAAGAATCACCTTTCCGTCGAGAGAAAAAATCTTCTCCAAGTACGACCCCACAGACCGGGTCCCAGAATCCGCCAATCGACTCACCTCGTTATTGAAGGGCCAAGTTCGCCGCCAGCCCCAAATTTTTCAAATTAAAAATCAAAACAAAACAAAGCAAAACAAAACAAAACAAAGCAAAGCAAATTAAATTCTCGACTCAACTCGGCTCGGCCGCGGCTTCCAGCTCCAGCTTTTTATAATAGGCTCTCGCGCGCCTGACGCCGCTCCAGATCAACCACAGGACGGCGGTCAACAACACCAGTCCGATGGGGCGTTGAAACAAGGGCAGAAACGCTCCACGGCTCTGCATGAGAGCCTGTCGGAAGCTGACGTCGGCGAGAGGCCCGAGAATCAACCCCAACACCATCGGAGCCAGCGGATAATCCATTTGCCTGAGGCAGTAACCGATCACTCCGGCGAACAACATCAAGTAGACGTCGAAAACCCGAATGCCTCCGCTGTAAGCGCCGATGACCGTCAAGGGGACGACGAGGGGCAGGAGTATCTCTCGCTTGATCTTGAGCACCCCGACCATGGGCTTTGCCAGCAGCAGTCCCCAGAAGAGCATCGCCAGGGAAGCGCACATCAGCGCGGCCCCCACCATCGGAAGAAACGCCGGGTTTTCCACGTTGAGCATCGGCCCCGGCCGAACCCCGTGGAGGTTCATGGCGGCGAGAAACATGGCGGCGGGGGGGCTTCCCGGAATGGCCAGGGTCAGAAGGGGAATCATCGCCCCGCCGATGACGGCGTTGTTCGCGACCTCGGGGCAGACGACGCCCTCCAGGATTCCGGTCCCGAACTTGTCGCCGTCCTTGGAGCGCCTCTTGCCTATATCATAAGCCAGCCACGCGCCCACGTCCTCCCCAGCGCCGGGGATGATGCCGATGATGACCCCGATGACGCCGGAACGCAGAATGGAGGGGATGAGCGACTTGAACACGCCCAGGGGCGGGATGACCCGGCCGACCTTTCCTTCGATTTTATAGGGGACGCTCTCCTGCAGCACGCCCAGGACCTCCGAGATGCCGAACACCCCGATCAAGGTCGCTATCAAGGGGATGCCGCCTCTGAGCTGGAGATTGCCGAACGTGAAGCGCGGATAGGCGAAGATCTCCTCCATGCCCACCATGGAGAGGGCGAAACCGAGAAACCCGACGATCCAGCCTTTGATCGGATCTTTATCGGTGCTGAGGGACCCGCAGATCATGATGCCGAATATCGCCAGAAGAAACATCTCCCAGTGTCCGAACTTTATGGCGATAAGATAGAGCACCGGCGTCAAGGTCAACATGACGAGAATGCTGAAGACGGTTCCGATGAAGGACGCCATGAACCCCGTGCCGATGGCCAGCCCTCCCTTGCCCTGCTTGGCCAAGGGGAAACCGTCGAGAGTCGTGGCCGCCGCCGCGGGGGTGCCGGGGATGTTGATCATGATGGCGGCGCACAACCCCCCCGACGTCGCCCCGACGTAGACGGCCAAAAGAAAGGCCACGGCGCGATCGAGGGGCATTCCATAGGAAACGTTGATCAAAAGAGCCAAGGCCATCGTCGCGGTCAGACCGGGGATGACCCCCACCAGAAGCCCCATGACGGAGCCGCCGAAAATCAGGGCGATGATCCACGGGTCCCGCGCCATGGCGGAGAACATCCCCGTGATATGCTGGAAGTATTCCATTTTATCCTCCTCTTTATCCTCCTCAGGGCATGGGGATTCTGAAGACCTGACTGAAGACCAACTGGACGACGATGGGAGCGGTCACGGAGATGATGATCGCCCAGTACCATTTTGCCGCCTTCAGGAAGAGGAACGTCAAAAAGAGATACGCTACGCTTAAAGCAACGAAGCTGAATTTTCCTAAAAGGGCCACGTAAACGAGAATCAGCAGAAAAACAACGCCTCCCTTTTTAAAGACCGGGGAGGTGAAGCTTCTTTTCAGGTTGGCGACCGAGAAAATGCGGCAGGCGTCCGAATACCCTCCCCGCCGCCACGAGGTGTAAAGAAGAACGCACCCGAAAAAAACGAAGGCGCCCCCCAAAATCATCGGGAAAAAACCGGGTGAGATGAAAAGCGTCTGGTACACGCGCATACTCCGCGCCCCCGCAAAAAACGCCCCGCCGAAAAGAATCAACAACACCGCGGTGATAAAATCAGCCCCAGCCAGCTTTTGCGTTTTATTTGGCACCGTACCGCAACCTCCTTTATTTAAATTCAGGGGGCGGAGCTCGTTCGGCCCCTGCGGGGTCCTCACTGGCCCCCCTGAAACCCCCGGTGATTTAAATTCAGGGGGGCAGAGCTCGTTCGGCCCCTGCGGGGTCCTCACTGGTCCCCCCTGAAACCCCCGGTGAAGTCGGGGCACTCTGGGGGCGCGGCGGGAAAGCGCTCTTCCCGCCGTCACCTTATGGGTCCAGGGCCCACGGCCCTGGTTATTTATACCCGTATTTCGCCTTCTCTTTGTTCCAGTCCCATTCCTCCACGCGCGGAATGCCCAGGTCCGCCGGGGACTTGTCGGTTTCGGCCAGGCCGGCGTCGTACACCACCCAGGCATAGGCCGCGTACTGATAATCCAGGACCTTATCGGCTTCCTCGCCGTAGCGGGCGATGACCTGATATCCCATTTTCTCGGCGAACTCCTTCATCTCGGGCTGCTCGCACGCCCAGAGGAACGCCTCCTGCAGCTTGTCGACGATGGCCTTCGGAGCGTCGCGGGGAACCATGATGGGCCACGTTTCCGCCAAGTCCGGGATGCTGGCGTACTGGGGTCCCAGGTCGGTGATCGGGGGAATGGTGAGGCTCTCGGTGAGCTGGAGCGGCTCTCTCCGGTTGAGGAAGAGAACCTTCAGGTTGTTGGCGCGGGCGTAATCGACCCCAGCCGAGAAGGAGATCGATCCGATCTCGACCTCGCCGGCCACGACGGCGACGCAGGTCTTGCCGTCCCCACCGGAGGTGACGTAGTTGATCTTCGTCTCAATGCCGGCCGCTTTGGCGAAAGCCTCGACAAAAGCGTGGATGCCCGCCCCCAGGGAGGAAATCCCCACGTTGGCCTTACCCTCTTTCAGCGCCTTGATCGCGTCCTCGACCGTGTTGATTCCCGACTTCTCGGGATTCACGACGAGGGCGGCGGGACCCTGAATGTGGTGGAATCCCCACCAGTTCCAGGGCACGCCTTGAGGCGAGGTATCGTTGAGGGTGTAGCCGCCGAAACAGCCCGAGCCCGTGGCGAACAGGCTGTAGCCGTCGTGCGCTTTTCCCTGGACTTCTTCCGCCGCCAGGGCGCCCGCCGCTCCGGGCATGTTGGCGACGTTGATGGTCTCGCCCAGGTGCTTTTCCATCAACGCGATCAGCGGGCGAACCGCCGTGTCCGTTCCGCCGCCGGCTCCGAAGCCGACGTACACCGTGGGAGTTCCCTTCTCCCAAATTTTTCCTCCGTCCGCCGCCCAGGCCCCGCCCGCAAGAACCAGCACCGCGAGAACCACCGCAAAGAATCCGTACTTCCTCATACTTACTTCCTCCTTTATATTGAAATACGTTACAATTGAAATACGTTACATTGGAATAATGAAACTCATTGCCGCTTTATTTCTTGAGGGAAATGTTGTTCAGTTTTTCGTAAAAGAGCCCCAACGCGCCGTGATCCAGAGTCTCGTGGCCGTCGGCGGCCAGGTTTTGCATCATCTCCATGACCTGCGCGACCAGCGGCATGGAGAGGTGCAGCGCGCGGGAGGTCTCCTGAACGTTGCTCAGGTCCTTGATGTGAAGGTTGATGCGGAAACCGGGGTTGTAACGGCCCTCGAACATCCGTGGGGCCTTGTCTTCCAGGCACTGGCTGCCGGCGAGCCCTCCCCGGACGGCGTTGAACACCTTTTCCGGGTCCACTCCGGCCTTCCGGGCCAGGCTCATTCCCTCGGCTACGGCGGCGATGTTGATGCCCACAAGAGTCTGGTTGACGAGCTTCGCGATCTGCCCCGCCCCGATGCCCGCCACGTAGTTGCTCTTGCCCATCAGGTCGAGGACGTCTTTCACTTTGCCGTAAATTTCCTCTTTGCCGCCCACCATGATGGCCAGCGTGCCGTTTTCCGCCTTCTCCTGCCCGCCGCTGACGGGGGCGTCCAACATGTCGGCTCCCTTGGCCTCCAAAAGGGCGCAAAGTTCCCGGCTGACCAGCGGCGCGATGGAACTCATGTCCACCAGGATTTGCCCCGGACGGGCGGAGCTCAAAATCCCGTCTTTCCCGCAGACGACTTCGCGGACATGGGGAGAGTTCGGCAGCATCGTGAGGACGAGGGGCGCGGCTGCGGCCACGGCGGCGGGAGACGTTCCCCGTTCGGCTCCGGCGGCGACCACTTCGCTCAGGGCGGAATCCACCACATCGAAGACCACCAGGGACTTCCCCGCCTTCAGAAGATTCTTCGCCATCGGCTTGCCCATGATCCCCAAGCCGATAAATCCAATTTTATCGATTTTCTCCATGACAAAACCTCCTTATTTATAAATTCCAGACTATAAATCAATGTCCACAATTTAAGAAAGAAAATTAACGGGGTCAGGGGACTCGTCCCCTGCGGGGTGTGGGGTGGAGCCCCGCAGTTTTGCTCAAGTTGCTGACATTGGATTATAAATTCCAGCACAAAAGACCGCAAATTTCTTGAAAATCTTGTTCGCGGGTCCCTACGCTTTCAAAATCTCCCTCGCGGCCCCCGCGATCGCCTCCGGGGTCAGGCCGTAGTGTTCGAGAAGCTGCTCGTAACTGTGAGAGGACTGGCCGTAGCGATCGGCAATGCCCACGCGCGCCGTCGGAAGGGGGGCTTTGGAGAGGCATCCGGCGATGGCGGCTCCCAACCCGCCGATGACGCTGTGTTCTTCGGCCGTAACCAACGCGCGGACTCCGCCCAGAGCCTCGCGGACGATTTTCTCGTTCAAGGGTTTTATCGTGCTGAAGTTCACCACCCGGGCTTCCAGACCCTGTCCGCTCAGGATTTCCCGCGCCGCGAGCCCCATGCCCGCCGTGACGCCGTTGACGCAGATCGCCACGTCCTTGCCCTCGGCCAACACCAGGGGCTTGCCGATCTCGAACGGCGTGGATTCGTCGGTCAACAGCGGGAGGTCGTTGCGGTTGAGGCGGATATACACGGGTCCTTGGATGGCCGCCGCCGCGCGAACGACCTTGGGCACCTCGGCGGCGTCCACGGGGGCCAGGACCGTCATGTTGGGCAAGACGCTCATGAGGGCCATATCCTCGAAACACTGGTGCGTGGCGCCGTCTCCGAAGTCGGAAAGCCCTTCGCTGGAGCCGACGATTTTCACGTTCAGGTTCGGCAGACAGATTCCCTGCCGGATTTGATCGAAGGGCCGCCCCGTCGCGAACACCGCGAACGTGTGGATGAAAGGCGTTTTGCCGCACAACGCGAACCCCGCGGCGACGGACGCCATGTTGGCCTCTCCGATGCCCATCTCGAAATACTGAGCGGGCAGGTTTTTTTCCACTTGCGCGGACTGGGTGGAGGTGCAAAGGTCCGCGTCCAGAGCCACCACGTTCCGATCGGCCCTGGCCAGCTCCAAAATCGCCAAGCCGTAAGCGGTACGGGGGTTTTTTTCCTGTTTCTTCTCTACTTTTTCCGTTTTTTCCATTACGTCCACTTTCTCCATGCCGATCGCCCCCTCACATCGCCATCACAGAGGCTATGGCCTTTTCTCGATCTTCGGCCGTGAGGAGGTTATTGTGATACGCGTGGGTATTCTCCGCGAAGCCGACGCCCTTTCCCTTGACGGTGCGCGCGACGATCGCCGTCGGACACCCTCGGACGCCGGAGGCTCTGTCCAACGCCCCGGCGATATCCGCCACGTCGTGCCCGTCGACCTCGAAGGTTTTCCAGCCGAAGGCGGCAAACCGTCCGGGGATGTTGGCGATGGAGTAGCGGTCGCTGGTTCTGCCCATGGCCTGCACGCCGTTCATATCCACGATCACCGTCAGATTGGACAGAGCGTAGTGATTGGCCGCCATCGCGGCCTCCCATATCTGCCCTTCCGCCAGCTCTCCGTCCCCCACGATCACGTAAACGCGATAGTCGAGACCGTCCATCCTTCCGGCCAGAGCCATGCCCACGCCCATAGAAAGCCCCTGCCCCAAGGACCCGGTGTTGGCCTCGATGCCCGGGATTTGCCTTTCGGGGTGTCCTTGCAGAAGGCTGCCTAAACTTTTGGTCGTGGCGAGGACCTTTTTGTCGAAGTATCCGGCTTCGGCCAAAGCGGCGTATTGCGCCAACACGGAATGCCCCTTGCTCATGATGAAGCGGTCGCGATTGGGGTCGTCCTGCTTTTCGGGAGAGTGGCGCATCTTGTAAAAATACAGCGCCGCCACAATATCCGCGCAGGACAAAGACCCTCCCACGTGGCCTCTGTTGCCTATGCCGAGAGCGTCGATAACCCCCAGACGAACCTTGCGGGCTTTCTCCACGAGAAAACTTTGCAGCTCTTTGTCCACTTCTCGGAAAACCTCCTTATCATTTTTCTTTTATTTTTCTTTCAGCAGAGAGGAGATCGCGCTTTTCGTTTCCCGGACATGTTCGTACATGACCCGTTGGGCTTGATTTTTGTCCCGTTTCTCAAAAGCCTGAATGATCTGCTTGTGGTACTGCAGGGCCTTCCATCGTCTTTCGGGATAGGAGGCGGAGATAATTTGCTGTTTTAGGAGATGTTCTTGTATCCAATCGAATGAGTGGGAAAAAAGCACGTTACGGGTCGCCCGCACGATCACGCCGTGAAACGCGGCGTCCATCTCGGCAAACTCGGAGGATTTTTCCGAGGACGAAAGCTCGTCCTCCTGACGCCGAACGCAGGAAAGCAACTCTTCTATCTCTTCGCGCGTGATCCGCTCCGCGGCGAGCGCCGCGCAATAGGGCTCGCACCCGACCCTGAACTCCATGACCTGAAGAATATCTTGAAGATTTCTGGAGTCCAGCAAAAGAACCCCTCGGTCCGGGTCCGGAGCGTCGCTCACAAACGTCCCCAATCCGGGGACGGTATAAATCAAATTTCCGGCCTTCAAGAGGTTGAGGGCCTCCCGCACCGTAGAACGGCTTACGTTGAACGCGGAGCCCAGTTCGGCCTCGGTGTAGATGCGATCTCCCGGCTGCCAGAAACCGGCTCGTATCTTTTCTCGTAACGCTTCAAAAACGACGGTGCTTCTGTTTTTCCGCTCCAGGGGATTAAAGACCGCTTTCATGAGCATCACCCAATCCCTACCTGATGTCGGACATCATACAGCAAAAAAGGTATTTTTGTCAACGCGCTATTTCGGTTTTTCACTTGCTCTCCATTATGATAGTGTGATAACATGCTAACCAAAATCACGAGGCGGATGAGACGATCATGAGAGACAACGGGCTTCACACTCCGGACGGTTTCAGAGACTATCTGGCGCAGGAACAATTTTTCAAACGACGAACGGAGGAACGTCTGGAATCCGTTTTCCATCGTTACGCTTATTCTTCCATCAATACCCCAACCCTCGAGTACATGGAGGTCTTCGCGGACAAGGGCAGCGTCGACCCGAAACAGATGTACCGCTTCATCGACAGGGACGGAGAAATGTTGGCGCTACGGGCCGATCTGACCCCCGCGATAGCGCGGATCACGGCGACGAACTTCGCCCCCGAGGACACGCCCCTGCGCTTCTGCTACGTCCAGAACGTCTTTCGCTACAGTCCGAATTATCAGGGCAGGCTGAGAGAGATCACGCAAGCGGGAATCGAACTGCTAGGGCCATCCAACGACGAGGCGGACGCCGAGGTTCTCGCGGTGGCCATCGACGCGCTGCGAACCGCCGGACTGGAGGATTTCCGCATCGACGTCGGGGAGGTTCGATTTTTGCAGGGCATGCTCGAGGAATGCGACCTGACCCCCGCCGTTTGCGACGCGCTGCGCGACCGGGTCGTCGCGAGGGATTTCGTCGCCGCGGAGGCCATCGGGGAGGAACACGACGTCTCCCGAGAGATGCGCCGTTTGCTTTCGAACCTGCCCTTTTTCAACGGCGGGGCGGAAATCCTCGACGAGGCTCTGGAGGGGGCAAAAAACGAAACGTCCCGCTCGGCCGTGGCGAATCTCCAAAACATCCACTCCGCCCTAAAGGATTACGGATTCGAAAAATACGTGTTCTTCGACCTGAGCATGGCGGGAAACATGGATTACTACACGGGCATCATCTTTCGGGGATACACGTCGGGGCTGGGTTTTTCCATACTGGACGGAGGGCGCTACGACAAGCTCGTCGGCCGTTTCGGGGCCGATCTTCCGTCCGTCGGCTTCATCGTCAAGATACACAATCTCACCGACGCGCTGGAAAAACAAAACGGCCGAACTCCGTTTCCCGAGGCCGAGATCTTGATCGCGTGGAGCGCGGAGGGCCGAGGTTCCGCCCTCGCGGCCGCCGCCGAGCTGCGGGCCCAGGGGCTGCGCTGCGCCAACTCCTTCGCCGGCGGCGCGGAGGCGAACGTACGGGACGCGCGGCGGCGCGGCATCCCCAAGGTCCTCTACTTCGACGGCGTCAGCCGGGCGGGCGTGACCCTGTGGGCCTGACCGTCGCCCTGGCCAAGGGACGCCTCGCGGACAAAACCCTGGACTTGTTCGCGCGGGCGGGCGCCGTCTGCCCTGAAACCAGGGAGATCATGGGCGAGACGTCGCGCCGGCTCGTCTTCGCCAGCGAAGGAACCGGATTGAGCTTTTTTATGGCCAAAGCCCCGGACGTTCCCACATACGTGGACTACGGCGCGGCGGACGTCGGCGTCACCGGGAAGGACACGCTGCTCGAAGGAGGCCGCAACCTCTACGAGGTGTTGGACCTGAAATTCGGCGTCTGCAGGATGGTTGTGGCGGGATACGAAGAAACGCGGGACAGGCTGCGGCACGGCAACAATTTGCGGGTGGCCACGAAGTACCCGCGCATCGCTCTCGACTACTTCAGCCGCCGCAAACAACAAACGGTGGAGATCGTCAAATTGAACGGGTCCGTGGAACTGGCCCCCATCATCGGCCTCGCCGACGTGATCGTGGACATTGTGGAAAGCGGCGTCACCCTGGCGGAGAACGGCCTGAGCGTGCTGGAGGAGATAACGCCTCTTTCCGCCCGAATGGTCGTCAACCGCGCCAGCATGAAAACGCGGCGTTCGCGCGTCGCCGAGTTGATCACCCAACTGAAAAACGCCTTGGTTTCGGAGGGCGCATTCCCGAAGGAGGCCGATCGAGAACGATGAACGCGAAGGAAAACCGCGTTGCCGACGGCAACGCCACGCAGCGCAGAGTTCAGGTAAAACGCGACACCGCCGAGACGAAAATCAGCCTGTCGCTGAACCTGGACGGGACGGGCGACGCGAACGCCGCGACCGGCATCGGGTTCTTCGACCACATGCTGACCCTCGCCGCGCGGCACGGTTTTTTCGACCTGGATTTGAGGGCGGAGGGCGACCTTCACGTGGACTGCCACCACACCGTCGAAGACGTGGGGATTGTGCTGGGGAAGGCAATCGCGGAGGCGTTGGGGAAAAAGGAGGGAATCGCTCGCTACGCGCACGAAATTTTGCCGATGGAAGACGCTCTCGTCCTGTGCGCCCTCGACGTTTCGGGGCGGCCCTGTCTTGTCTTCGAGGGAACCTTCGCGACCCCTCGAATCGGGAATATGGATACGGAAACGATCGAGGAATTTTTCCGGGCGGTGTGCCTGCACGCCGGGCTGAATTTGCACCTGCGGGTTTTGACGGGGAAAAACGCCCACCACGTTGCCGAGGCCCTTTTCAAAGCCTTCGGGCGCGCCCTGAGCGGATCGACCCGGATCGACCCCCGGGTCGTGGGCGTGCTTTCCACAAAAGGAGTTCTGTAAAAAAACGAATTATGGGAGTTGTTAAAATGATCGGAATCATCGACTACGGTATGGGAAACCTGCGAAGCGTCGAAAACGCCTTCCGCAGCCTGGGCTTCGAGGCGTTCATCGCAACCGCCCCCCGCGAATTGGACCGCGCGGACAAAATCGTGCTGCCCGGCGTGGGGGCCTTCCAGAGCGCCGTCCAGACGCTGGAGCGCCTAGAATGGCCCCAAAAAATCAAGGCCGAGATCGAAAAGGGAAAGCCCTTTCTGGGAATATGTCTCGGTATGCAGCTTTTGTTCGAAATCGGCGAGGAAAACGGCATTTGCCGAGGACTCGGATTTCTGCCCGGCAAAGTGACCCGTATCCCCGACGTTTCCGCCTCCGGGGAGGAGATAAAAATCCCTCACGTGGGCTGGAACCAGTTGAGCCTGCACAGAAAAAGCGGCATTTTGGGCGAGCCTGGGGATGGGGAAACCGCCCCTTACGTCTATTTCGTCCACTCTTATCGCGTGGAAACCGACCCCGCGTACGTGTCGGCCTCCACGTTTTACGGCGCCGACCTGACGGCGGCGGTGGAGCGGGACAATATCTACGCGGTGCAGTTCCACCCCGAAAAAAGCGGGGAGCAAGGCATGAAGATCCTGAAAAATTTCGCGGCGCTGCCCCCCCAAACATCGAAGCCTCAAGCCCGCAAAGAACTGGAAAAAAAGTCGCGAAAAGCGGCCTATAAAACTGCGCCGACGTATGGAGGGTGTTTCGTTGATTCTTTTCCCCGCCATTGACGTCCGAAACGGCCGCTGCGTGCGTTTGACGCAAGGGAATTTCGACCGTGAGACGGTTTTCGCCGAGCGCCCCGCCGAACAGGCCCTCGAATGGGAAAAAGCGGGAAGCTCCTTCCTCCACGTGGTCGATCTCGACGCCGCGCGAACGGGGACGAGCGGGAACGAAGCCGCGGTGGCGGAAATACTGCGCCAGATCTCCATCCCCGTCCAGCTCGGCGGGGGCATACGCGGCATGAAGGACATCGAAAAAAAATTGACTCTGGGCGTCGCTCGCGTTATCCTCGGAACGATCGCGCTGAAGGACCCCGGCCTCGTGCGATCCGCCGTCCGCGCTTACGGGGAACGGATCGTCGTCGGGGTCGATTCGAAGGACGGGTATGTGGCCGTGGAGGGGTGGGGCCGGATCAGCGCGGTCAAAAGCGCGGAATTTTGCGCGATGATCCGGGACCTGGGGGTACGGACCCTGGTGTATACGGATATCGCGAAAGACGGCATGATGACGGGCCCCAACCTGTCCGCCACGAAGGACGCCGTCGCTCTGGGAGGGATCGACGTCATCGCCTCGGGAGGCGTCGCGTCCCTGTCGGATCTGCGCGCGTTGGAGGAAATCGGAGTCCGCGGCGTCGTCATCGGCAGGGCTCTGTACGACGGAGCCATCGACCTGAAAGAGGCCATCGATATTTTCGAACATGCCGGCCCGGCGTTCAACGGCCGCATTGTGAAAGGAGCCTAGCCGCAAACTATGTTGACCAGAAGAATCATTCCATGCCTCGACGTCTCCGGCGGCCGCGTCGTGAAGGGCGTGAACTTCGTGAACCTCGCGGACGCCGGCGATCCCGTGGAGGCGGCGGCCGAGTACGGCAAGGCCGGCGCGGACGAACTCGTTTTCCTCGACATCACCGCCTCCCACGAGGGGCGCGACACCATCGTCGACCTGGTCCAAAAGACGGCGGAACAGGTGTTCATCCCTCTAACGGTCGGGGGCGGCATTCGCGGCGTCGACGACGTCAGGAAGATCCTGAACGCCGGCGCGGATAAGATCTCCTTGAACTCCGCGGCCCTGACGCGCCCGGAGCTGATCGCGGACGTCGCGACCTTTTTCGGCGCTCAGTGCGTGGTCGTCGCCATCGACGCCAAACGCGGCGAAAAAAACGGCCGCTGGGACGTCTACCTGAACGGAGGCCGCGTCCGTACGGGCAAAGACGCGGTAGAGTGGGCGCGGGAGGCGGAGCGCCTGGGGGCCGGGGAAATTCTGCTCACCAGCATGGACCGGGACGGAGTCAAAAACGGCTACGACCTGGAGGTCACGGCGGCGATCTCGGAAGCGGTGCGCATTCCCGTCATCGCCTCGGGAGGCGCGGGGACGAAAGAGCACTTTTACGAAGCGTTTACGGTGGGGAAGGCCGACGCCGCGCTGGCCGCCTCGCTGTTTCACTTCGGCGAACTCGCCATCGCCGAGCTCAAAGAATACTTGCGCTCCCGCGGCATTTCCGTCAGGCCCGTGCCCGCCAAGCCTGCCCCAATATCCTAGGGGCCTCGCGATGGATTTTCAAGTGGATTTTCAAGTGGATTTCAAAGCGAATTTCAAAGCGGATCTCGAGGACTTCGACCCCGACGATCTCGCGTTCGGCCCCGAGGGATTGATTCCGGCGGTGGCGCAGGACGCGGCGACCGGCCAGGTGCTGATGCTGGCTTATATGAATCGGGAGTCCCTCCGTAAAACGATGGAGACGGGAAAGGCGCACTATTATAGCCGTTCGCGGAACTGCCTGTGGCTGAAAGGGGAGACCTCCGGCCATTTTCAGAGCGTCCGAAAAATCTTGCGCGACTGCGACGACGACGCGCTTCTGCTGCTGGTGGATCAAACGGGCGCCGCCTGCCACACCGGCAACCGAACCTGCTTTTACCGCGGTCTGGGCGGGAAAGCGGCGAACGGGCGCGAAGACATTTTCCAAACGCTGGAAACGGTGATCCGGGATCGGCGCGAGCACCCGAAAGAGGGCTCCTACACGAAGTACCTCTTCGAGAAGGGGCTCGACAAAATGTTGAAAAAAGTGGGGGAAGAGTCCGCGGAGGTGATCATCGCGGCCAAAAACCCCGATGGGGCGGAACTGGTGTACGAGGCCGCCGATCTGATCTTTCACCTCTCCGTGGTCTTGGCGGAAAAGGATTTATCTTGGAACGACGTGCGCCGAGAGCTGGAGCGCAGACACCGGACAGAATAAAAAGCAATGTCAACAACATTTAAAGAAGAAAATTAACGGGGTCAGGGGACTCGTCCCCTGCGGGGTGTGGGGCGGAGCCCCGCGGTTTTGCTCAAGTCGTGGACAGAATAAAAAGCCCGAACGACCGTTTTACGCGCAGCCGACCTGCCTTTGCGGCGTTTCGTCCCGGATTTGGCGCAGCACCTCGATGGCCACCTCCAGGGCGCGTTTTCCGTCGCGGATGCCGACCAGAGGCTGGCGTTTTTCGCGGACGCACCCGATAAAATGCGCCAGCTCCAGCTTCAAGGGCTCGCTTTTGGGGAAAACGGGGCGCTCCAAAATTTCGGTGACGCCGTTGCTGTCCCGGACGCAGCGATGAATCTGCACGTCCTGGGTTTCGTAGTTGACGGTGATGTGCCGCTCCCGCTCCATCACGTCCAACTGACGCATACGCTTTTCGGCGACGCGGCTGACGAGGATGTGGGCCATCGCTCCGTTTTCGAAGGTGATCTGGGCGCTGGCGATGTCCTCGTGCTCCGTGAGGACGCGGCATCCCGTGGCGGCGATGCGGGAGATCTCCGAGGGGACCAGCGAAAGGACGATGTCGATATCGTGAATCATCAGGTCGAGCACCACGCCCACGTCGTTGATGCGCGGGGAAAACGGCCCGACGCGCTTGGACTCCAGAAAAATAGGCTCGCGAACGGTCTGCGAAATGTGGCGGACGGCGCTGTTGAAGCGCTCGATGTGCCCGACCTGCAGCACCAAATCCTTTCGAGCGGCGATGTTCAATAGCTCTTCGGCCTCGCTGGGGCGTGTTGTGACGGGTTTTTCGACCAAAACGTGGACTCCGTGCTCCAGGGCCTGTTTGGCCACGCTGTAATGCAGGCTCGTGGGAACCACAATGGACAACGCTTCCGGCCTCTGGCGCTCGAACAACTCCTCCATGCTGGCGTAGCAGGGGATCCCTAGGCTTTCGCTGATGGAATGGGCGCGGTTCTCGTCCACGTCGGCCACGCCGACAAGACGAGCGTCCAAAAGCTCCGTATAAACTCGCGCATGATGCTGACCCAGATGGCCTACCCCAACGACGCCTACCCTTTTGGATTCCATTTTCGTCACCTTTCGTTCGCGCATAAATTTTCCTATATAAATTTCTTTCGTCCTTAAAAGTTATCCCTTCCGGGTCTTTTTTTGTGGCGTCTCGCGTTCTATTTTTCGAACTCTATTTTTTCCCCATTCTTTATTTTTTCTCATTTTTCTCATCGCGTTTCCCGGTCTCCGAAGATTCTTACGACATAAATAATTAGCATTATTCACTTTGTACATAATAGGGTTTAAAGATAGTTTATTGACACAACTTTATTTTTACGTCGAAAGTTAATTTCCAAACTACTGGCATTTTTCTTCATACATTTCTGTTTTCCCTTTCATTATCCGTTTTTATAATCCAAAAGAATATCCTACTCAGAAAGGATGATAGGCATGTGGAGGAATTTAAAAATCAGCTCGAAACTGTTGTTGGGATTTGGATTGCTCTTGGGCATATTCGCGCTTACCGTCGCCGCGGCGATACACAATATGCAGAAAGTCGAACAGCGCAGCGAATTTTTGGCCACCGGAGCCGTGCCCTCGATGATGTTGGCGACGTCGCTCGAGCGCCACGCCTACGAGCTTTTTTTGGTCGTGCGCTCGGCGCGGTACCTGGAAACCGACGAATCGCTCGTGGCGGTCAAAGAAAGCCTGGCCAAAGTCCACAAAGTGATGAACGACATCAGCGCTTTACACCTTGCGCAACCGAACCTTCAGACGATGCAGTACGAAGTGGAAAACGTGCTGCCCTTATATAAGTCTTACGCGGAAATTGTCGAGCGCACCGTCAACCTCCTCTCGAAAAAAAACGCGCAGTACAATGCCATGGTCAAGACGGAGGATGAGATGAGAAATCTCGCCAATGGATTCGAAGCGTCTCTTCAGAGTATGATGCAAGAGGCGCAATCGTCCGACGTCGAGAAAGTTCAAAACTGGACGCGGCTGCTTCGCCTGGGCACGGAAATCGACGGGGATATTTTTGACCTGCGGTACGCTCTGCAGAAAAGCATCATGCTCGAAAACATTCAGGAGATGAACGCGACCCTGGACATGATCCGTTCCATCCAAAACAAGCTCCGGGACCTGGAGCCGCTGACGTCCGACCCGCAGCGCAAACAGATGGTGCGCCAGCTGCTGGAGGCGTCTTTACGCTACGAAGACAACCTGAAGGAATTTGTGGCGGACTTTACGAAGCTGAACGAACTCCATAGCACCCGGCTCCTTCTGACTCAGGAATTCACGCGCGAAAACTCGACCGCCTCCGACCTGGGACAGGCTCGCGTAAAAACGATCTCCTTGGAGAGCGCCGAGAACCTGAAACGCTCCGACAAGATGCTGATCATTTTCACGATCGTCGCCATCATCGTGGGAATGCTGGTCGCGACCCTCATCTCCCGCGGCATCTCGAAACCGTTGAACACCATCGTCGATCTGGCGAAACGCGCCGGAGACGGCGACTTGAGCATCGAACAGAAAGATTTTCACTATAAAGGCAAGGACGAACTGGGAATTTTGGTGGAGGCCCTGTCCAGCATGATCGTGACTCAGGAGAAGAGCATGCAACAGATCGTGTCCGTCGCGGACAATCTTTCCAGCGGAGCGGACAACCTTTCCGCGATTTCCGAGGAGACCAACGCCTCGATGGGAGAGGTCAAGAACGCCATCGACCAGGTTGCCTCTTTGAGCGAAAGCAACGGGGCGGCGCTGGAGGAATGCAACGCCGGAGTCGAGGAAATGAGCGCCGGCGCGGATACCGTGGCCCAGTCGGCGACGGACAGCGCCACCTTCATCTCCCAGACCACCGACGTCTCCAACAAGGCCATTCATACCGTGAACAACGTCATCGTGGGAATGCACAACGTGGATACGAACGCCAAGGAAAGCGAGAAAAAAACGAGGCAGCTGGTCGCCTCCGTCGAAAACGTCAGCAGTTTCGTCTCGGTCATCACCGGCATCGCGGATCAAACAAACCTGTTGGCCCTCAACGCGGCCATCGAAGCGGCGCGCGCCGGCGAGGTGGGGCGCGGTTTCGCCGTCGTAGCCGAGGAGGTTCGTAAATTGGCGGAAGAATCCGCGCGGGCGGCTCAAAATGTCGCAAAAATCATCGTGGAGCTTCAAAACAACGCTCAGGAAAGCATCACGTCGACAATCGAAGCGGGACATGTGTTGGCGGAGACCCTCACGCACGCGGAACAAGCCCAGACGGAATTGGACGGAGCCCTGAGGGAAATGAACAAGGCCAACGACTCCATACAAAACATCGCCGCCGTCGCGGAAGAACAGGCGGCGTCCAGCAAGGAGATGGCGACGGCTATCGACAACGCCACCCGGTCGACGATGGAGATGGTGGAGACCATTTCGCATATCCATCACTCGACCGAGGAAACCGTGCAAGCCGCGCAGGGCGTCGCCGATCACGCCCAGACCATAGCCCAGCACGCCCAGACCTTGATGGACGTCCTGTCCCGCTTCACGCTGCGGACTTCCTCCAGCCTGGCCAAGCCGTCGTAGGCCGTAGATCGCAGGTTATAGATAAGTTAGGTTATAGAATGTAGAGGAGCGTTTTTACTGCGTGGGCCCGATGCGGTTGATGGCGAAACTGCCGTAGCCAAGCTCCTCGGTTTTGGTCGTCTGGCCGTTGCAGACCGCGAGAATCAGCTCGAAGGTCTTCTCCCCCAGCTCGCGGATGGTGGCCTTGCCGTCGATGACCGGGCCCGCGTCGAGGTCCATGTTGTCCTTCATCTTCTCGTAGGTCGGCGTGTTGGAGCAAATTTTGACGACGGGCGCGACGGGGCAGCCGGTGCAGGCGCCGCGCCCCGTGGTGAACAGGATCACCTGCGCGCCTCCCGCGATCATGCCCGTGATCGACTCGATATCGTGCCCGGGGGTGTCCATGAAGACTAGGCCCTTTTTCGTCGGGGCCTCCGCGTAATCGAGCACCTCCTGGAGCGGGGCGACCGTGCCCGCCTTCGCGATGCAGCCGAGAGACTTTTCCTCCAGCGTGGAGATCCCGCCCTCTTTGTTGCCCGGCGTGGGGTTCGCGAGACGGATGTCCGAACCGCCCGCCAACGCGCCGGACTCGGCCCGCTTCACCGCCTCCAACAGCCTGTCGGCGACTTCCTTCGAGGCGGCGCGCCGCACCAGGAGATGCTCCGCCCCGATGATCTCCTGCGTCTCGGAGAGGATCGAACGCCCTCCCCGCGCGATCAGCATGTCGCTGACGACCCCCGCCACCGGGTTGCCCGAGAGCCCGGACCAGGCGTCGGAGCCCCCGCATTCCAACCCCAAGGTCAGCTCGGAGACGTCGCGCTCTTCCCGCACCTGGACGGACATCTTGGAGAGCATCTCGCGCCCGAGCGCGACGCCTTTGGCGATCGTCGCGATGGTGCCGCCCTCCTCCTGAATCACCAGCGCGGCAACCGGCTTGCCCGTTTTGGCGACGCTCGCCGCCACGTCTTTCGCGCTTATCGTCTCGCAGCCCAAACCCACGACGACGCACGCCGCGACGTTGGGGTTAGCGGCGAACCCCACAAGGGTCCGATACGTCTGCGCGGCGTCCGCGGGCAGTTGGGCGCAGCCGTGTTGGTGCGTCACGGAGACGGCCCCGTTGAGCTGCGCCGCGATGCGCAGCGCCGTATCGTTGGCGCATACGACGGAGGGCAGCACCAGAAGAAGATTGCGGACCCCAACCGTCCCGTCGGGCCGCGAATATCCCATGAATTTCATCTGTCGCCGCGCCCCCGGCCGCCCTCCAAGTTGTGGATGTGGACGTGGGACCCCGCCGGAATTTCCACGGACGCCGCCCCGATGGGAGACCCGTACTTGAAGATCGCCTCTCCCTTGCCGATATCTCGAAGCGCCACCTTGTGACCCCGCGGAACCTCCTGGACGACCCCGACCGTCACCGCCGATTGTTCCCCCTGCACCGTGATCCGCTCCCCTTCCCGCAGGCATCGGAGCGCCACGGCCACGTCGTCCCTGTCGGTAATCCGATGGGCCGCCACCTGGTTGTCTTGCATGAAACCCCACCCCCGTCAAGCATTATAAGATTCGATGTCGTTCTATTCTAACCCATACGCAAACGTTCAAGCAGGGAGACAGAGCCGTTATTAGCAAATTAAATTACGAAAAGAAAATTCTTCAATTTGTATAGTGAAAGGGAACAACTTTATCAACCTAGTCGTCATCGAGGTCGGCATGGAATTCAGCCGTAATTCCCGGAAAAGTTTTTACCACCATTCAAGAAACATTATAAGTTCAGAGGAAGTTCAATATTCAAATGCTCTTGTTTCGGCGCGGGAAAAATGTCCGAACCGGGAGCGGGAAAAATGTCCGCATATGGCGTAAAGTAGGAAAAAAAAGAAAGGAAATTCCCCGAAGTGCCATTCCTTCCAGTCCGAGAGAAGGGCAATCGGGGAATTCAGTGAAAGATCCTGAAAAACTACGAGTCGAGTCCATTATACAACTTCTTTC
>JAISQE010000113.1 GCA_031274425.1 Synergistaceae bacterium
CGGCGCGTTTTACGTATTCCCCAGCATAAAGGCTCTCGGAATTTCGTCGTTCGACTTCTGCGCGCGCCTGCTGGAAGAGGAGGGAGTTTCCTCCGTCCCCGGCCAGCCGTTCGGCGCCCCGGACGGGTTCTTCCGCCTGACATACTGCCGCCCGGAAAACGAGATTAAAGAGGCCATGACACGCATAGCGAAATTCGTCGCGGGGCTGAAAAAAAATAGAGAAGCGAGGTTTTGATCCTCATCGCAAAAGTATCAGCGTTTTTTGGGGTGTGTCCGGCATGAGCTTAAGGGTAAATCAGTCATTCCCTGTTATAATGTCGGCGGGAGGTTGTTTCTAAAGATATAAATCGGGTTTGGAGTGATCGATTTGCACGCTTACAGCGAGCTTTACGCGGAAATGCACGGAGCGCCAAAACATCAACTCGTACATGAACTGTCTATGCTGGTGCTTGGAAAGCAGATCGACGGCAGCGAGGATGTCGCAGCAATCTACGCGCGCTATCGGGAACTGCGAAGCATGTTTTCGAACACTATAGACGACTAGCTGCGAAACTGAGACGCATGACCGACTTTAACGAGAAGCCCGATGAATTGCCGGAAGGGCTCCATCTGATCGACCTTCCACTGCCATTGGCCGGTTTTTATCATTTCATCTCGTCATGGTTTTTTGTAGACAATGACGGACGAAGGATTTTGGTCGATCCGGGACCGACTAGAAGCGTCCCGCTGCTTTTGGAGAAACTTTCCGAAATTACGGATGGCCTTGACCTCATCCTGCTCACCCATATACACTTGGATCATTCCGGCGGAGTCGGAGAAGTCGTCGGGCGATATGAGAACGCTAAGGTAGTCGTTCATCAAAAAGCGAAAAGGCACCTCGTCTCGCCTGAAAAACTCTGGAACGCATCTATGGAAGTTCTCGGAGAGATCGCCGAAGCTTACGGCCGTCCGTCTCCACTAGATTTGAACTCGTTCTGCGAGAGCAATCCCGGCGGCATAGAGATCATCGAAACACCAGGGCACGCGCCTCATCATCTGTGCTTCGCCGTTCGCTTTGGCGAGGAAAAACTCCTATTCATCGGAGAGGCGGCAGGGCTTCGCCTTCCTTTTTATTCACCGTCCGGTCTCCCGTATCTCTGGCCGACGACGCCCCCGAGGTTCGACCTGGATGCCGCAATGTTATCGCTTTCCAGAATCGAGAATGCACTCTGCGGCGACGAACTTCTCTGCTACGCTCACTGGGGATTGTCCGGAGATTCCCCAAAAATGATAAAACTGGCGAAAGGGCAACTCGAAATGTGGGCGTCCGTTATTTCCGGGATGATCGACATCCCAGAGGAAACCATTACGGATTGCCTGTTATCCCGCGACCCGCTCTTGAAAGAATATGAGAGACTCCCGGAGGATTTGCGGATTCGAGATCGCCTTTTCATCATAAACAGCGTGAAGGGCTTCCTGAAATTTTTTAAAGATTCCCGCAATTAATTATCTCGTTCTTGTATTCCGATTAAACAAGCCCCTTTCAGTGAAACTTAGAAATTCAAGCGGAAAGACCGGCAAAAACACAGTGAGGATGGCTGTTTACTGGGGCAAGCTCTACGTTGCATGTATGGGAGACTATCAAGGACCGGATAGTTGGTGCGATCTGTGGGAAGTCGGCCCGGAGAGCATGACGGCCCGCCAGGTATTGGACGGGCGGGATATTCCGCACGTGTTGGAGGATGGTACACAGCCGCGGTCGGAATATACGGCGTACAGTTCGTGTCTGACGGAACGGCGTTTATCCTGGCCGGCAGTTACAGCACGAGCAACACGTTTCGAGTGAGACTATTTATAACTACGGCGAGCGCGCTTTCAGGCGGGGGATACGATTTCGGAGCTGCTGCGCTCGGAGCGGCATTGGTTTTTGGCTGCGCAGTGGTGGAGAGACCACCCCGTCGCCTTCGGCGCCACCCCTCCGAAGGAGGGGAATTTTAGAGACCCCCCGTTTTATTCCCCTCCCTCGGAGGGGTGGCAGGCGAAGCCTGACGGGGTGGTCCTTCCGCAGTAGATGCAGAGCCCAAGGTTTTGCGTTTGTTGCGCATGATTACAGTCGGAAAAAATTTATGAGACGAGAAGAGTGAAAAAATGGAGAAGAGAGGAAAATGCGCGCGATTCACGGCGTCGCTCGCTTTATTAGTTTTACGACTTTTCTCTTCGGCGTGGTGATAATTGTCACCTCCCCGTCATCACACACCCGTGCGATGACTTTTGCCATATTCTCCCGCGCATAGCTGTAAGTAATTGAGTTCACGTATACACTCACCGCCCTTCTTTTTGCTATTCATAATGTACAATATATTGTACGTTCCAACAAGGTCATCTGCCGCGAAGATGGCGCGGGAAAGCCATGTCCTCCTGGCCCGGCAGGACATCGTTCCCATTCAAACCTTTCACTTTCAGGATGGGCAGCCTGTTTCTGGAAAATACCCAGGGACGGAAGACATATTCGGGGGGCTCTTCATCCCACCCCATGCCGAGCACGAAATTTTTCGAGAATCCCGACTCGCTCCGCAGATCTCTGGCGGTTCTGTCGGCGCCGTTTTTTTTGTCGCTTTGTCGGCTGGCCGCGGGCCAACCTGTGTTCCCGGCGCTGTTTTTCATGCCGCTGAACGCGACATTATCGCTGAGCGTGAAAGAATCTCCGTCCGCGAATCCAATGACGCGGCCGGAAGAGCTTTTCGCCGAGACGCTTTGGTTCAGCGCCGCGCAATCTGTTACATTCGACTGGCCGGATATGAGGCCCG
>JAISQE010000122.1 GCA_031274425.1 Synergistaceae bacterium
CGACGCCGCGCAACAGCTGGGGCTCGATATCGTCGGGCACATGCGCCGGCGCGTGGACGAGGCCAGCGCGAAGCACAAGCTGAACTTCACGCTGCTCGCCACTCCGGCCGAGGGCACGGCCGGGCGCTTCGTCAAAATGGACCGCCGCCTTTTCGGCTCTCGCGAGGGGGTCACCGACCGGGACTATTACACGAACAGCTTCCATGTTCCCGTCCACTACAAGCTCGGCGCTTACGACAAAATCCGCCTGGAGGCGCCCTGCCACCAACTGACCAACGCGGGGCACATCACCTACGTGGAGATGGACGGAGATCCCCTGGACAACCTGGAGGCGTTCGAGAAGCTCGTGCGAACCATGAAGGAGGCGGGCGTGGGGTACGGCTCCATCAACCATCCATTGGATAGGGATCCCGTTTGCGGCTACACGGGCGTCATCGGCGAGGTCTGCCCTTATTGCGGGCGCAGGGAAGACGAGGTGAAGTTCGAGCGAATCCGGCGGATCACCGGGTACCTGGTGGGCACGCTCGACCGTTTCAACGACGCGAAAAAATCCGAGGAACGGGACAGGGTGCGCCATGCCTGACGGCAACCGCCCCCGCGAGGCGCCGCGCTCGCCTGGGCTCGAATATTTACAAATCAACGTGGCGGGGGTCGTCGAGGAGTCGTTCTCCGACGGGCCGGGCATTCGCTGCGTGGTGTTCGCCCAGGGGTGCCGCCACCGGTGCCCTGGATGCCACAACCCGGAGACCCACCCCCTCGCCGGCGGCCGATGGCTGAAAATCCGGGACGTGCTGGACCGAATGAGAAAAAATCCCATCCTGGACGGCGTCACGCTGAGCGGAGGAGACCCTTTCGAACAGGCGGAGGGGTTCGGCGCTTTGGCGGAGCTCGCGAAAAAAAACGGCTACCACGTCATGACCTATACGGGATACCTTTTCGAGTTCCTCTTGGAACATCGGGAGGAGCGGGGCTGGGGACGCCTCCTGGCGTGGACCGACGTGCTGGTGGACGGCCGGTTCGACCCGGCCCGGCGCTTCCCTCCGCCCAGGTTCCGCGGCTCGGACAATCAAAGGATCATCGACGTCGAACGATCCCTCGAACTGCGGCGCGTCGTTCGATCGGAGCTCGAGCGTTCGCGGCAAAATTAGCAATGCCAACAACTTAAGGGAAAATTAACGGGGTCAGGGGACTCGTCCCCTGCGGGGTGTGGGGCGGAGCCCCGTGATTTTGATGTGAATCAGCTCCTCCTCATTGCTTCGGCACAATTGCCAATTTCAAATTCAACGCTGAAAGAATAGCCATGAGGCTTTTCAGTTCGGGATTCCCTTTCGGCGATAGCGTACGATACAGCGTTTTTGCGTTCAATTCGGTATTCGTGGCCACATGGTAAATGCCGCCGTTAGCTTCCGAGACGCGACGCAAGGCAAGCATCACCTCTCCCGGTTCCCCGTCTTCCAGAACGGCGCTAAGGTACTCAGCAGCGAACCCCGGATCATTCCTCAAGCTGTTTACTGTGGCGTCTTCGTGTTCGGCGTACGGTTTATTCATCGTCGTCATTTCCTCCCCTCGCCTTAAAATCAGCTAAATATTTAATAGCCTGGTCGATATTCTGCGTCTGTGTTGACTTATCCCCGGCGCAGAGCAGCAATATAAAATCGTTGCGCAATCTAGAGAAATAAACTCTATAACCTGGGCCTTTGTCGATTTTAAGTTCCGATACACCATCCCGGCAAAACTTACAATCACCGAAATTTTCCTCAGAAAGACGGTCTACACGACGCATCACAGCAATTCTTCCCGCCATGTCACGCAAAGAGTCAATCCACGTCTGGTAAACGTCCTTATTGCCTTGAGTTCGATAGTGTATGAGTCTCATGACATGAGTGTAGCTTAAAAGCGACAACATCACAAGGCACTCGGTGAAACTACATGAAACTATGTGAAGCTCAACAAAAAATAAACGGATAACGCTGAACGCTACCCGTTGAGACTTGCTTTATCAGGAATTCGGCGGGGTGGCCTTCCCGCGCGGCTTGGCCCCCTACCAGGGTATGCCGACGTACTTGAAGATCGCCCAGTGGCGAGGGGCTTTGAACTCGCCGCTCAAAAGCGCTAGCTGCGCGTCCCTGAGCGCGTCCACGGGCTCGCGCCCGTCCAGTATTCCTTCGTAGAACTTCGGCATGAATCGAGCGGCGCTTTCATCCACGGCCCTCCATCGCGTCAGGATGGTTCCCTTCGCGCCGCCGGCCAGCAGCACCGTCGAGAGCCCGAACATCCCGTCGCCCACGTAGAGGTCGCCAAGGCCGGTTTCGCAAGCCGAGAGGGTGATCAGGTCGGCGTTCCACCTGACCATGGCCAGCTCGCCCATCTGGAGGAAAGAGTCGTTGCCGTTGTCCCGTATCGGCGAGAGGACAAGGCCGGGCTGAAGGTCCGGAATCGCGGTGCGGTCGTAACCGTGGCACGCGATGTGGACGTAGCGATACTTCCCGGGGTCGCTTTCCCAGAAATCGCTCTCGGACGCGTGAGTGGCCAGCAAAACCAACGGGGCCGAACTCGATTTGCCGTTCCATAGTTTCCTCAGGTCGTCGGCTTCGCTCTGGGAACCGTCCAGCGGCTTGATGAACTTGCCGAAGTCGTTTTTGACGTTGTAGGCCAGCTCCGACCGCTTCTTCGTCTCGCCAAGGACGTCACCGGACCAGAGCGACTCTATGTCCCCCATGATTTTTCCGATCCGCTCCTTGTCGGCGCCGGAAAGGGCCGCCTTCAAGTCGACTCCCAGACGTTCCTTCAGCATTTTTTCGAAGTCGGGGTCCTCATTCAACGCCAAACTCAAAGACGGTCTCCATTCCCTCGGTTTTTGGAGCAGAGGCGCGTAAGACGGGTTCGCCATCAGCAGCAGCGACCTGTCCTCCGGAGCCCGCGCCTCTCCCTCCCGCGTCAGCAGATAGGCGCTCGGCAGTTCGGCAAAGGTCCAGTCTTCCACCAAATAGCGAGCTTTGCCGTCGTCGCCTTTTTTTTGAAGAGCTTCCAGCGGAAGCACGTAAAGGATGTCGTGGGGAATGACAAGAATTTTCCTGATATCCCCGCAAGCCGAAGCGATCGGCTGGAAAAGCGCCTCCCCCACGTCCTCCGGCGACAGGCCGCACGCGGTGGCGTCCAGCCGTTGTTTGTCATATTCGTTTTTATCCTCGCCTCCGTCAACGAGACGCCGCCAGTAGGAATAACCAAAAAGCGAGTCGTAATCCAAGTCGAGCGGAACGACTGCCGCTTCGTCGGAGCGCGTCAGCAATATGGCGAAAGACAGCTTCGGCGAGATGTAATAATTGACAAGACCCCAATCGTCCGGCAGCTTGGCCCGAACGGAATCGACGCCGAGAACCTCGTCCAGGTCCACCGTCCTGCCCCTGGTCAGCTCGACGCGCTCCTCCCGCAGCCGTTTCATCTCGTTGTTGGCCCGCGTCATCTCGTCCCGCTGTCCCGAGGAGCTCGCGCGACGGTACGCGCCGTCCAGGGCGACCAGCCGCATCTCTATCTCCCGCACCTTCTCGCGGTCGGCGGGCGGCAGCGCGTTGAGGAACTCGCCGCCGGTGGTCGCCAGAAGCTCCTTCCAGCGGCGGTTCTTCATGCCCTCGATAAGCTCCCACAGCCGCGCGGCCTTTTTGGCGTCCTTGTCCTTTTCCCAAAGGGCAAAGCCGGAACGAATCGCCCCTCCGTACATCTCCGCGCGGTCGAAGGCGCTTTGGCTGGTGGTTCCCTCCACAGGGGACACCAGCTCCAGCTTCGCGATCGCCTTGTCGTACTGTCGG
Organism: Synergistaceae bacterium; assembly: GCA_031274425.1. Classification (GTDB taxonomy): domain Bacteria; phylum Synergistota; class Synergistia; order Synergistales; family Aminobacteriaceae; genus JAISLU01. Next base: position 3,807 of record JAISQE010000122.1, read on the forward strand.
GCCGCCTCGGCGTAGTCCCCGGTCTTCTCCGCGGCCAGCGCCATGATGGCGTAGGCTCGCCACTGCGTATCGGGCTTCGTTTCGACGTCTTCGCCGTCCTTGCTCCCCAGCAAAGACAGCAGTTCGCCGGCGGAGGCCTTGGCCGCGTCCCATTTCGACAGCGCGAGGCGTATCCTCCCCTGAAGCTCCAACATGGAAAGCCGGTCGTCATACGATATGTTGTCCTTGGAGGCGAGGATTGCGCCTATATTGACGGCCTCGTCGGTCACGTCCATAAGGGCGAGGTTTTCGGCGACGGCCCTCAGCCTCTCCGCGCGCTTGGCCGTCGTTTCGGGATCTTCCAGGGTCAGGTCGAACTCCGACGCGAAAGTTTTTGCCGCCTTACCGACGGCATCCCCGAAATTAGAGAAAAATTTGACCCAGTCTTTGTCGAGGGCCGGCGAAATTTCCAGCTCCTTCATGACAAGAACGCGCCGCCTCATGTTGGACCAGGCGTTCAAGTATTTGAGCATCTCGTCTCCGGCGTCGATGGCGGCGAGCATGTAGGCGCTGGTTTTGGGGGCGAGCTCCTTCGCCTCGGAGGCGAGCTGCCGCTGGCCCGCTTTCTTCAACGACCGATGGGTGCTGTTTAGGACGCGCAGCAGAATTTCCTCGAGTTTTTCTCTTTCCTCTTTCCCTTCCCCCGCAAGCTGTTTCGCCGCGTCGGAAAAAAGCGTTTTTCTAAGCCGCGTCTTCAAGGCGATCGGCAGCGCTTCCGCGTCGAGCAAGGCCTTTTGAATCGCCCTCGTTTCCTCGGCGTTGGGGGAAAGGCGCTTGACCATCTCGGCGATGGCTTGCGCATCCGTCTCGATGCCGCTCTTGGCAGGCTGCTGTTGGTCGTTTTCAGGTTCCGGCGCGTCCGAGTCCAACACGATGCCGCTCATTTGTTGGATCGGCAGGCCGGATTCCGGGAGGGTCAGCGAGTCTCCGCCGGCCAGCGAGCGTAAAAGTTTCGCGGCGGCGGCGAAGGCCGTTTTTACATAGTCCTCGTCCTTCGCCTCGCCCTTCCTGGCGGACAGCTCCCTGAGCGCCTCGGACGCTTTTCCCGCGAGCTCGGCGCGTTTTTCGCCTCGGCGCAACGCCGCGTCGCCGATCGACAGGCTGGCGGCGACCTCCTGATAGTAATTGCGAAGTTCCGGCGCGTTGCGCAGAGCGACTTCGCGTATCGTCCGAAAGCCGTCGATACTTGGAATCGGCCTATCGGCCCGCAGGGAGTCCACGGTCTTCCATGCTCTATCAAATCCGCTGTCCCGGACACTGTCCCGTTCTTGAGGAGACTTCTTTTTTTTGAGCTGGCGCGCCGTCAGAGCCGCGCGCCACGGCAAACCCTGGGCGGTTCTGTAATCCACCTTGCCGACCATGCCGAGTTCGTTTCTCAAGTCGCAGTGGTAGATGTCCAGCATCGCCATCAAGACCACGTCCATCTTCTGCGCCTCGAGCCCCTTCGAGAGGGCCTCCCGATAGTTGGCGGCCGCCTCGCTCCACATCCCAATCTTCTCGTACAACTCCCCGAGCTTCAAGAGGGACTGGGCGACGGAGGTGGGGTTGCCGGCGTCGACGGCCAGGGAATAAAATGTTTTGAAGTGATCCAGCGCGACGGCATATTTCCCCCTCATGGCCTCCAGAGTGCCGTAAACGTCGTTCACCGCCATGTTGAGCGCCACGTCTTTGTCGGAGGCCGCGACGGTCAGCAGTTGTTGCAGCTCCCGCTCGGCCTCGCCGAACTCGCCCAGGTACGTCAACGTCAGGGCGTAGTCCTTTTTCAGATTATCCACGTCAACCGCGGCGGCCCTGTCCGGGTACTTCGACACGATGTCCTCGCCCTTTTCGACGGCTTCGCCTATGGCGTCTTTGGCCTGGCCGAACGCCCCTGTGGACAGCAGAAACTGCCCCTTGTCCGCCATGGCCAAATAGAGCGCGATATTCTCCGCGTCGCCGGCTTTGGCGGCCTTCGCCAGCTTGGTCGCGTCGGCGATGACGCTGTCGTAGACGCGAAGGGCCTCGGCCTCGTCGCCGCGGACGCGGCCTATGATGTGCGCCTGTTCGAGCCGCACTCTCTGCCTGTCGGGCGGGGAGTTTTTGAAGGAGGCCTCGGCGTCTTTGAAGTGTTTTTCAGCCTCGTTCATGAGGCCCGTTTCGATTTTGACGCGCCCGAGGCCCTCTTGAGCCACGCCTCTGAGGGTGGCGTCTTTGCCGACGAGCTTCAGCTTCAGGCCCCGCTCGTAATACTCCCGCGCCTTGTCCCACGCCATCTCGTCCAGGTAGAGCTGAGCCGCGTAGAAGAGCGCCCGGCACTCGCCCGAGGCGTTTTTCGCGGCTTTATATTGTTCGGCCGCCTCCTCGAAAGACCGCCGCGCCGCCTCCTTCTGTCCTATCGACACGAGGCACAGCCCCCCGTTGAAGTAGGATTGACCGGATTTGAGCCTGTTTTTCTCTTTCGCGTACGCCGCCCCGGCGGCGTCGAAAGCCGAGGCGGCGCTATCCATCTTTCCCTCCTGATACGAGGACACCGCCCTCTTGAACGCCGCGTCCCCGGACTCCGCCGCGTACGAATCGCCCGAAAAAACGAAAATCAGGGAAACCAGGGAAATAATCGCGATCCACGATAAGAAAATATATTTTTTCGTCATGGCTTTCTTATCTTTTCTTCCTTATCTGTAAAATAGTGGAAACGTCAAAAATGAGAGAGCCCAAAGGCTCTGAATCCTCTGAGCTCTCGCCGTGTTAGCGCCGCTTGTTGACCTCTCTTACGTGATCGCGGAAAACCAGGAAACCGGGCAGGTCGATGTAACTCACGACTTTCGTCACGTTGCCGCCCTCCGAGGCGCCGATCGTGGCGTTGACCTCCAGCGCGGCGAAAAATTGGGCCGTGGGAAGCCACATCGCCTCGCCGTGGAGGCCGGAATCGCCGAAGTACTCGTTCTCGCCGAACCTTTCGGTCAAAATGAGCAAACCCGCGTTGAAGATCTCGTCTCTGAGAGCGAGATTGCCCTTGCGGTTCTCCCAGACGGCGAAAATGTTGACCGCCAGCAGTTTGCCCTGAAACTCCTCCAGAAAGCAGACCTGCCCGTCGGCGTCGGCGTGGATCATCTCAGGCAGATCCGTAACCGGCATATCGACGAAGTGGAAGCGCACGCCGTATCTCGTTGCCTCATCGAACGTACGATACGCGACGCCTCGCTGTTTCAGGCCGTCAAGAACGGACTCTATCGGCTCTCCCAGCTTGAACCCCAGCACCTCGTGCCCGCCATCGCCGGCTTTCCCCTCGGCCTTGCCCCGCTCCATGACCTTTTCCTGGCGCTCGCCCGCGTCGGACATGGTGGTTTCCTGCGTTTTTCCGGCCTCCGCGGCTTTCGTCGCCTTTTCCAGAAGGGATCGCGCCGACGCCTCGATGTCGTCCGCGGCGGATTTGTCCTTGGAGGCCAGGCGTCGCAGCGCGTCCTCCGTCGCGGCCGCGTCGCCCATCGACGCGTAGGCGATAGCGAGGCCCTTCAAGGAGCGGACGACCAGTTCGTCTTCGTCGGGAGAGAGATCGATGGCCTGCGTGAAGGCGCTTGCCGCCTCTTCGTATCCGCCGGCCCCCAACCAGGTCTCGCCCAATCCGACCTTCACCCATTTGGCCTGATCGCCGGGCAGCAGCAACTCCGCCCGCTCGAAGCCGTTCTTGGCCGACTCCCAGTCGCCCAGATAACGGTGGCACCAGCTTGCGAAATCGAGGGCCTCGCCGTTTTCCGGCTCCAGCGCCAGCACCTTGTCGAAGAGGGTGAGGGCGAGATTGTATTCCTTGACGTCGTACAGGTTTTTTGCCCTCTCGAAAAGAGTCGGAGCGGCCTCGGCCGAGAAGGAGAATAATATCAGAGAAAATAACGTCAGGGAGAACAACGCCGCCGCGAAGGCGACAGCGGACGCGGCAAACGCGCGGCGCATTATTTTTCTTGCCATAGCGCGAATCCGGCTACTCGTCGTTCTCGACGTTGATGCTGAAGGCCAGTTCCAATTGGGTTCCGTCTTCCAACTCCACTGTCGCTTTTATCGTGTCGACGCCGACGCTCTCCGCCGCCACAAGTTTCCATTTGTCCTCCTTGCGCGGCAAAATCAGTATCTCGCCGGGAGCGAAGGCGATGTCCGCGTTTTCCGGCAGCAAGTTGTTCGTGTTTTTCCCAGGGGCCTCGTCGACCAGGGAAACCAGCTTGCCGCCCTTATCGGAAAGTATTTTCACGAACACGCGCTCGCCCACCAGGAAACTCGTGCCGTTGGCCCAGGCCTTGATCGTCGCGTCCCCATGAGCGGCCACGCCGAAACCGGTCGGGGCGTCGCTCCCGTCCGTGGTCATGACGGCCAGGGAGGCCACGCTCCACTTGAGCTCCGCCTTGGCCGCTTCTTCTTCCTCATCCACATCCTCCTCGGTGAGCAGGATGTCGCGGGTGGCGCTCTTCGGATCTTTAATCACGCTGAAGGGCCCGGCCACGTCGTTGTTCTCCTTGTCGAAAACCGGGACGTCGTTGTTCGTGGCGATGGCCTTGATGACGTCTACCCCCACGGGGCCCCCGGCCTTCATGGAGAACTTCGCCCCCTGGGCCGGGATGCTGATCTCCTCGCCGGCCTTGACGAAGTTGTTCTCGACCCACTTGTTGGGGAAAAGGACGAGGATCTGTCCGCTGGGCGTAAAATCCAGAACCGTCACGTAGGCGTCGGTGTCGCTCTTGAAGGTGAGCGTTATTTTCTCGCCTATTTTGTAAACCCCGTCCGGCTTGTCGGACTTGAGGGACATCGTAAAGTCGTCCTTACGCATCTCCTCGACGCCGAGTCCGCCCGGAGTTTCGCCTACGGGCTTCTCCCCGGCGTCTTCCTCGTCTTCCTCCTCCAGCACGATGTCGCGCGTGGCCGTCGTGGCCCCGAATTTGACTTCAGCCCAAGCCGAAGTCCCCATAGCGAGGCAAAACAACGCCAACAAAAACGCTACGAAAATCTTTTTCATAAAACGAACCTCCCTTAAGTAAGTTTAAATTAGGGGGGCGGAGCCCCCCTGAAACCCCCGAGGGGGCGATCGGCGCTTGCTATTTGGCGCTCTTGGCGACGGTGTCGACGAACGGGCTGTATTCTCCGACCAGTCCCTTGATGCTCTTGCTGAGGGCTTCCAACCGACCCTGAATTTCGGTGATCTCCTTGGGAAGCGCGCCTTTGCCGCTGGCGGCTTGTGTGATCATGCCAAGCGGGTTCTTCGCGGAGCCGGCAACGGACTGAACGCTCTGCGTCAGCTCCTGTATGAGCTTGGGGATCTCTTGGAGAATCGTGTTCAGGTTGGCGATGTCGTTTTTACCGCTGGCGACGACTTGCTCGTTGAGGGTCTTTTTCTGGTCGGCGTCCAGGTCGCCCGGTTTCAGCGTCGCCGCCACCTCGCGGCCCTCGCGAAGGGACTTCTGGCTTGGGGCCTGAATATCGCGGTCTATGGCTTTCATCTGATCTTGCGAGAGCTGGTCGATCTGCAGATTGTTCACCGCGGTCTCCATCGCTTTATAGAAACTCTTCACTCGGGAGATGGCGCCCTCGTCGCCGCTTATGCCCTGAATCAGCACGATCTCGCGGTCGGTGAGCGTCTTGAGCTCGACAAGGGCCTCTCGCGCCTCGGGTATGCGCTGTTCCAGGTCCCTGCGCAGGGCGGAGGCGTCAAGGTCTTTCTCGAGCGCGGAGTAATATTCGCTCTGCTTGTTTGTAGCGGCGGTGATGGTCTGGAATATCTTGGCCCTCTTGGCGGCGATGCTCTCCAGCTCTTTGGCCTCTTCGGTCTTGCCGGCCTTTTTGGCTTTGTTCTCCTGCGCGACTTCATCCACCACACCGACCCCCTGAAGGCCGCCCAGCGCCGAGGCCGCCGCGCTCGTGCTCTGGGTACCCGCGTCTATGGCGGACTTGGCCGCGATTGCCAAAGCCACGACCGCGGCGATCAGCAACAATACAATAATGCCTATGTACAACTTACGTTTCACAAAAACCACCTCCGTATAATTTTTGCCGCAAGCCCTTTATTTTTTCATAAAGCGCTGGCGACGTGTTCACGCGTACAAAAACCGACCTTTTCTCGGCGCGTGAAACCACGTCGAAAAAAGGCCGGAATGACGACCGCCGCATTAAAGAAAAGATAACCCACGCCATCACAGTGCCGTTGACCGTTGACATTATAGTTTTGTGTCAAAATCAAACGCCAAACACATATTTTTAGCCTCTTTCCTTTTACCGATCTTATTCTATAACTCAGAAAATTTTTCGTCAAGGAAAGGCGTGATCCGTGAAAGGCATAACCCGGTAACCCGATTGGGGCGAGCTTGCCCGCTTGAGCTCGCCTGACGCTCGCCCATCCGAGGATTGACAGATTGAGATAATGGCATTACTATGTTTGTCTTGACAAACATAACGAAAAAAGAGGTTTCTTTCTTGATGCGTGGTTGGGGGCGCCGTGTTCTTTCGGTATCCGGTTTTGTGCTTCTGTTGTTGTTATGGCATTGGGGCAGCGCTCGACCTGGGTGGAATCATTTTCTGTTTCCAGCGCCCCTTCTGGTGTTGCGAAGAATGGCGAGTCTCTTGAGCGGCGGGGTTTTGGCGAGACACCTGTCCGCAAGCCTCATGCGCGTGTTTTCCGGTTTCGGCATTTCCGTGCTGGTGGCTTTTCCCATGGGCATCGCCCTGGCTTTGGTTCCCGTTTTTTCCCTGCTGGCGCGTCCTCTTTTGAATTTTGCCCGCCAAATTCCCCCTCTGGCGGTGGTGCCCCTTCTGATTCTGGGGCTGGGGATCGGGGAGGCGTCCAGGATCGCCGTCGTCGTCATGGCCAGTTTTTTTCCCATACTGCTCAACGCGGAAAACGGCATACTGCACGTGGACCGGCGGCTCCTGGAGGTCGGCAAGACGCTTTCGTTTTCGCGCTGGGCTCTCTTTCGCCGCATCGCCTTTCCAGCCTTCTTTCCCTACTTTTTCGTGGGCGTCCGCCTGGCCCTGTCCTACAGTTGGAGGTCTCTCATCGGCGCGGAGATCGTGGCGGCGTCCTCCGGCATCGGGTATATGATCCGGGAGGCGGAGACCCTGTCGCGGTCGGATACGATCATCTGCGGCGTTCTTGTGCTGGGGTGCGTCGGCGCTTTTTCCGATTTCCTGCTGGCGACGGTCTCCGCTCGCCTCTTCCCGTGGAGCCGATCGGGCGAGCAGGCTCAAGGTTTTTGACGGTGTGACGGCATGGTTCGCGTCGAAAACCTGACGAAAATTTACGAGATGGAGAACGGACCCGTGACGGCGCTGCGGGGCGTTTCCCTGCATTTGCCCGCCGGCTCCTTCGTGGCGCTGTTGGGCAAGAGCGGGTGCGGGAAGACGACGCTCCTGCGGCTGATCGCCGGGTTGGAAAGCCCTTCCGAAGGGGAGGTGTTCTGCTCCGCCCCCCGGGCCAACGTGGGGTACGTTTTTCAAGAAGCGCGCCTCATGCCGTGGCTTTCCGTGGCCGACAACATCCGTTTCGCGGAGTGGAGCGGAAGGGAACGGGAGACCTTGGGCGACCTGGAGGGGATTTTGCGGACGCTGGGGTTGTCCGAGTTCGCCGGGGCTTTTCCCCACGAGCTTTCCGGCGGCATGGCCCAGCGCGTCGCCTTGGGGAGGACGCTCTTTTGCAAGCCGCACTTGATATTGATGGACGAGCCCTTCGGGGCTTTGGACTGGTTCACGCGCAAGGCGCTGCAGGGCGATCTGCTGCGGTTGTGGCAGGAAGGAGGGAAGACCGTTTTATTCGTCACCCACGACATCGACGAGGCGCTCCTGCTTGCCGACCACGTGGTCGTGCTGCGCGAAGGGGAGGTGATCGATCGATTCCAAGTCGAGCGGCCCCACCCGAGAAATTCCGCGGAACTCTACTCCCTTCGCGAACGGATTCTTTTTTCGATCGAAGGAGTTTGACCCGAACGTAAAAATTTTAAAAAATTATGGAGGAATACGAGTATGAAAAAATTGGTTGCGTCGAGCTTTTTGATCCTCACGTTCGTTTTGGCGGCGTTTTCCGCGCTTCCGGCGGGGGCCGGCGAGAAACCCTTCGCCGTCACCTACGTGAAATCCCCTCTGAACATCCCCTCCATCGTGGAGAAACGCCTGGGGCTTTTGGAGGCCGAGTTCGGCCCTCTGGGCTACACGCTTTCCCATCCCGAAATAACCTCCGGGGCGCAGCAGACCCAGGCGATGGCGGCGGGCTCGGTGCAGGTAGCCAACTGCATCGGAGGGACGTCTCTTTTGCTGGCGGCCTCTCAGGGGCTGGACATCAAGATCGCGGGGATTTATTCGAGAGCGCCTAAAACCTATTCTCTGTTGGTGAAGGATCCCGCCATCAAAACCATCGGCGATTTGAAGGGAAAGAAGGTCGCGGGCCCCAAGGGAACGGTGCTGCACCAGTTGTTGCTGGCGGGGCTGAAGAAGGCGGAGGTGTCGCCTCTGGACGTGGAGCACATCGAGATGCCGATCCCCACGGCCACGGCCGCCCTGATGAGCGGCTCCATCGACGGGGCCCTGGCGGCCGGGCCGGCGGCCCTCAAAGCCATAGAGGGCGGCGCGCGGGTGCTCTTCGACGGCGAGGGGCTGATCGAGGCGACGATCCTGATCGGCGTCAGCGCGCAAGCCCTAGAGGAGCTGCCCGACCTTCCGCGGAGGATGCTGGACGTCCACCGGAAAGCCCTGGCCTACGCCGCGGAGAACCCGGAGGAAACCACGAAGATCGTCAGCGAGGAAACGGAGATCGGCCCCGAGCAGGTAAAGGAAATGGCGAAGCTCTACGACTTCGACCCCGAGATCCGGGAGCGGGACATCAAGGACCTGGAGAGCACGATGCAGTTTCTCATCGACGCGGAGCTCGCCGTGAAGTACGTGGACCCCGCGTCGTTGATCGTGCGCTGACCGCCGCGGCTTTCACGATGGGGGATACGACAATCGCGTTTCGCGCCGAGGGGGTTTTGCTGCAAACCGACTACGACGACATCTCGGCCTATCACGGAGGGCGCTATCCGGCGGGAACGGCCTTGGGGCAAAAAGCCCTGCGATTGGCCCATTCTCTTTTGTTCCCCGACGGAGGGGCCTTCGTGCGCGGAAAATGTTCCGTGGAAACCCCTTTTTCCGGAAAGGGCTTCGAGGACGCCATAGAAATGGCCCTGCGGTGCACGTCGCTGAACCGCTACAAGCTCGATCTGAACATGCCCGTCCCCGAGGGGACCGTGCCGGCCCCCGTCAGGGGAAAGTTCTTCTACCGGTTCTCTCAGGAGGACGGCTGCGTGGAACTGGCCCTGAAACCAGGGCTGGTTCCCGAGGAATTTTACAAGGTCTCCGAGGACCTGCATTTCAAGAGGGTTCCGCCGGAGGCCGAAGAACAGGCCATGCGGCTCCGCCGGAAGATAGAGGCCGCGCTATTGGCCCTGGACCCCGCCGACATTTTTGACGTCCGCAAACACAAACCCTGCACCGTCTTCCCCGACGACAAGCCCTTCGGGCCCCCGGACCTGAAGGACGATTTCCGCCTCCGCCTTCTCGATTACGGGGAGTACGAGGTGGGGATCGAACAGCTTCGGCGCTACCACGGGAACGCGTCTTTGTGCGGTCTTTGCCTGTCCTGGTCGCTGGTCCGGCAGTGGGCGGGGGCGAGCGTGCCGCGCAGGTCCGTCCAGGTCGTCTCCGGCGCTTTGGGAGACGGGATAGCGGACGCCTTCGAGTTCCTGTTTCGGGGAGCGGACGGACGGGTCGTCGTCGACACGGCCTGGGGCGACGGGACCTCCGCGCCGAAGGTCATGCCGGGCAGCGGGGCCTTCGCCTTTAGGCTGGGGCTCGCCTCATCGGGGTTCGCCCCAGCGCGGCCCCCTCGGACTTTCGTCCTCAAAGAAAAGGCCGTCCCGAAGGAGTACCTGAAGCTTTGCGGAATCAAGAACGAAAACCCCAAGGAATTCAAGGAAGAAAAAGCGCGCAAAACCCTGCAGTTGGAGTTTGCGCGCCGCGTTCTGGCGGACCCTGAGCCCTTCGAGGCGTACGACTGAGGGTGGCGCCGCGTGCATAAAAGCGCGTCCCTACATGAGCGTGTGTGAGGGCGCGCTTATTTTTTGCGACACAGACAAGGAGGGGTAAGGTGATATCCCGTCCGATTTTTGCCTCTTCCGTGCGCTGATGGGGTATACTTGATGTCTCGTGTAATGGCATAATAAGATAAGGAGTTGTAAGATGAAAACAGGAAGGAGAATATTGAAACTGCTGTGGATACTGGTTTCCATTGTTGTTGTGTTGGTCGGATGGTTCATTTGGAGCGCGCATCGGGTTCCCATCCAGAGAGCCGCGAGGACATTCTCTGCCCCTGCCATGCGGTATGATCTGGGAAAGGTGCTGGTCGTCTATTATTCTTCAACTGGAAATACCGCTGAGGCGGCGCAGAGAATCTGCGCGATGACGAATGGATCGCTTCTGGAGATTGAAACGCAGGAGCCCTATCCCGCTGCGCCTATGTTGTTCGTCAGAGCAAAATTGGATCAGAGCAACAGCAAGTACCCCGTGCTAAAAACAGCCCTGCCCGATTTTGCCGCTTACGATGTCATTTTCGTCGGTTCCCCCGTTTGGTGGTCTTCAATCGCGCTTCCGATGCTCTCCCTTCTCTCGCACAGTGATTTCGGCGGCAAAACCGTAATTCCTTTCTGCACTCAGGGAGGGGGTTCCGGAGACTTTTTTCTGCGCTTCGCTCGCGAAGCCCGAAATGCAAAACTTGCAGAAGGGATAGCGTTCTCCGGGGTGTCGAAAATAGCTCCTTCCGATCTTGACCAGAAGATTTCATCATGGTTAAGTGCTATTGCTCTCAAGGCATCTCGTAGTCCATGATTGTTTTAACCATGTGCTCGTCTATCAGCTTCTTTCCTTTCGCGTATTCCAGATGCAGGCAAACGTACTCTCCCGTCTGCGCGCGGTCGAGAGGCGGAAGACTGCATACGATGTCTCTCCTTTGAGCGTGGAGTAGCAGTCATTGAAAAACGTGTCCGCGTTGAACTTGCCGAGATCGGCCCCGATGCCGCGAATCGCCAGGTTCATCATGCACATCTTCCAAATAGTGGGATTCGTGATTTCCGCGAAGGACACAGGCGGCGTCCCCTATTTGTTTTTCGAAGCCGATATCGGCAGTATTCTTCTCCGGCATGGCAGAGCCTCTAGTTTTCTCATACAAAACCAGTATTTTTGTGACGCCGCCAAAGTAAGTGAAGGCGTTGGCGTGGGTCGCTATCCAATTTTACCGCCGCATTCCAAGTTTAAAAATCAAGGTCCTCGAAAATTTTTGCGTCGGCCAACAGGTCTTCGGCTTCCGCTAGGGATATGGGGCAGGAGAAGAAATATCCTTGGCCCTTGAGAGCGTTGTTCTCCTCCAGCCAGTGAACTTGAGCTTGATTTTCCACGCCTTCCGCCACGACGTCGAACTTGAGGTCGTGAGCCATATTGATGATGGAGCGAACCATGAGAGAATTTTTTTCGGACAGGAAAAGCTGATCGATAAAAGATTTATCTATTTTTATGTAGTTGATGGGCAATTGGCTCATGTACTGCAGCGAAGAGTATCCTGTCCCAAAGTCGTCCAGCGCGATTTTGACGCCGAACTCCCTCAGTAGGTTCAATTTTTCGTTGGCGGCCTCCAGGTTGTCGATGAAAATGCCCTCTGTGACCTCCAGCACGAAGTAGCGGGGGTCCAGCGCTTCCTCTCGAATGCGGTCGCAAACGAAGGACACGAACCCGGGATCTTTGAACGACGCCCCCGAGGCGTTGGCGCTGAGGAAAAACGATATTCCGGGATAGGTTGCCGACCATTTTTTTGCGGCAAGGATCGCCTGGTAGATGATGGTCTTGTCGATTTGCGTGATGAGCCCCGTTTCCTCCGCCTGAGGGATGAACGTCCCAGGGGCCAGAAGCCCGTATTTGGGATGAGACCAGCGCGCCAATGCCTCGAACCCGGCGAGGCGCGACGACGACAACTGATATATGGGCTGGAAGTAGGCGACGAACTCCGACGATGAAAGCGCTTTTTGCATACTCGCCTGGAAGGTGAGCAAATTGTACTGGCGGCGGCTCTTGCTTTCTTCCACGCCCTCTTCGGCGGTCAGGAAAGTGATGGTGCCGATCCCGCGTTTTTTGCCCTCGATCAAGGCGTCGGCCCCCAGCGACAAAATTTGCGCGGAGCTGTTCGAGGCCTGAATGTCCAGCACGACGCCGAAACTGGCGCTGGGGAAAACGGTCTTCCCGTCGATCGAGATGGGTATGTTGAGCAGGTGCTGAATGCGTTGAAGTAAGGATCGCAGGTATTCTTTCGAGTTTGTGCCGCGGATGATGATCCCGAACTCGTCGCCGCTCAAACGAAACGCCGAGGCAAAACCCGCGATGATTCCGCTGATTCTCTCCGCGACTTTGACGATCACCTGGTCCGCGCCTCGCGGCCCCAACTGCTCGTTGACCAGTTTGAACTTGTCCATGTTGACGAAGGCGACGCAGAACGTGTAATAAGGTATCCTGCAGATGTTCCTCAGCTCTTTTTCCAACTCGTCCAAAAAGTAATGCCTGTTGGGCAGGCCCGTTTGCGCGTCATAAAAAGCTATTTTGACGAGACGCGTCTCCATGATCTTGCGTTCGGTGAGGTCGCGGGCGATGGAGAGCGTGTACGCGTTGTTTCCGAAGGTCAGGGTCTCCTGGTGGATTTCGACGGGGATGAGACTGCCGTCGTGCCGGCGCAGGGCGGCCTCGAACACGTTGCCCTCGTTTTTCAACAGGTCATCGCCCGGTCCCGTCGTTTTTTCTTTCTCGATAAAAACGGAACTAAAGGGAAGTTTCACGAGATCCGTTTCTTCCGAGTATCCCAAAAGCTCGCGGGTGGAAGCGTTGGCCAGTAAAATCGCGCCGTTGGGCTCACTCAGAATCAACGGGTCGGGGACGTTCGAAATCAGCTCGTCCAAAGCCTTGAGCATCGTGTTGAACGACCTGGAAAGGCAGGTGATCTCGTCGTCGCCCTCCAGGGGAATCCGCAGGTTGACCCGCCATTTGGACGAGATGTCGTCCGTGATTTTTTGTAATTTCTTCAAACGGGACAGGACCAGCTTGTCGAAAATGACGAGAACGAGCGTCAACGTCGACGTGCTGAGCAGAATGATCCAGATATAGCGGTTTGCGAAGGATTTGACGATCTCTCCGTAAACGAGCCTTTTCGCCTTGCTACGGGCGAAGAGCTTGTTCGTCTGCCCCAGGATGTCGGTAAACGCGTAATAAACGTCGGCTTCCTTGTCGGAAACAAGCGTCACGTCGATACGCTCGGAGTTGTTCGTGAGCTGAGAGAGTTCTTCGGGTGAAAGAAGAGACGGGTTTTTTTCGAGATCCAGCAACTGGAAGTCCTCTCCCCGAACGTGAAATACGGAGGCGAGAAATTTCTCCAGAGTCTCTCCGACAATGACGAACGACCGCGGACCATCAGACGCGTTTGCGCCGGGGACGGGGGCTATGCCCACGACGAAGTCCTCTTCGTCGATCCTGAGCAATCCGCTTATCGGGGAAAGAGCGTTTCCGGGAGCGAGAAACGCGTTTTGCCCGCCTCCGTAGAGCCGCCGCATGGATCGCGCAAGATCTCCGGAAAACGAGGAAGAAAAGGGAGTTTTATGCCCCGCGTCGTCGGTTCGGTATCCCCTCGTCGTATCGGCGGAAGCGGTGAATAGGGCCGCCAACTGAATCGGAAGAATATGAAACTGTCCGGTCGCGAAAAAATTCTGGATCGACGTCGGATCGTGCGAGGCGATGGCGGTCGCGCTGTGCAGAAGGTCTTCTTTTTTCTCCCGCAGATGGGCGTCGAACCTGTTCATATTCTGTTCGAAAATACGAGTTTCGATGGCCTCGAAACTCGAAAGAATGGCCCGGCCGCTGCTGAAGGCCATCAGCAACGCCAATACGAGAAGCAAACCCGCCACGGAGTACAAAAACTTATTGAGTAAAGACATTCAGGTCTCCTCGCGTCATCACGCAGAGTTCGAAGGATAAACGTCGTTTGGGCGCCGCATGTCAGCCCATGAATTTTTCCAAATCGAAAGCGACGAACTGCGCGATGACTCGCAGAGCCGAAAGCTTGGCGCTGTCGCCGGCAAGCGAATCGGTTTTCGCGGATAGGGCGATGAAGCCCTCCAGCCGGCCATGACTCCAAAAGGGGAAAACGTAGCGCATAGAGTTCATTTCGGGCCAAGGGCACTCGAGACTCTCCGCGATGTCCGTTTTCCGCAGGTCGAAGAAAGGCCGTTCCGTTTCCGACACAATAAGGGCGGAGGCGAGCGGGGCGGGCTCGAAAGAAGAACGAAGCCCGTTTTTACGGTATTCCGCCGGAACGTATCCTTGAAGGCCCTTGTCCCATACAACCAGGAAACAGTCGCTTTCCTGCACCAGCTCCGAAAAAATATCCGCGGCCAGGGACAAGAAGTCGGCTCGCGTTTTTTGTTTTTTCAACGTGCCCAAAGCCTCGGCGAGAGACAGGATGGTAAAATCGTCCCACGTGGTTTTGCCTTTTTCGGCCAAATTTTCGGTCCGCAGGTAATTGATGGACAGGGAGCGGGACGCCAGATTTCCGACGAGTTCCAAGAAGTTCAACGTCTCCTCCGTAGGCAGCTTGTCCCACTCGGAAACGCAGAACAGTTTATACGGCTCCATGATGGGGAGCACGACCTCGTAAGGAACGGCGTCCTGCCGCGTCACGATGGGAGTGGGAGGCCACATCGTCTGCAGGTACAGGCCCTCCCTCGCGGGCGGGGTCCGCTCGTCGCCCTCGAGAAAAAGAAGCGCCGCGCCGTTGTCCTGGAAAATGGAAAGAGATCGCGGGAAAAGGCTTTCGCGTAGCACGTCCGTCAGGAAGGCCGCGTAGTAGTCGAGGGGCATCGGCTCGAAGATGGAGGCCAAGGTATTTTTTGTCGCCAGGATCATGTAGGACAGCCGCGAAAGGCGTTCTTCCGTCACGCTGATGTTTTGGAACGTTTGCCACAGGGAAATCAGCCCTCCTAAGGGCTGCAGCTCCGGGAGCAGCGCCTGGGGAGATTCGCGAAGCAGGATGTAGAAAGACCACGACATGCCGTGAATTCGAACGGCCCAAGGCCATTCGCCCTCGGTCGCCCCATAGTTCACCGAAAATTTGCCGGTCAGAGGATGCTCCGCGAAAACGGAGGCCAACTTCGAAGCCTGCCCCCGCAGAAACAAGTCCTCCGTTCGGATTCCCACCGCGTCCACAATCTCGAGGTCCGCCCCTTTGGGGCTTACGATCAAAGCGGCCTCGACTCTGGGCGTCAAAAAATCCACCAACAGCTTCAGCGCTCCTCCGGACAAGATAAAGTCTATTTGCTCGTAAAGTTTTTTCAAAACCCCCGCACCTCCCGTCGAATTTGAAACCAATTTCAGGGGGGCGGAACTCGTTCGGCTCCGCGGGGTCTTTACCGACCCCCTGAAACCCCCGGTGAATTTTTCCTCAAGCGTCCGTCTGGCGAAGCGGGGCGCTTGGAGTTTGCCGCTTAAATATTATTCTATTCCTCCTGCGCTGTCCATGAGTTGTCTGAATGATTTTCGTAGTTTATATTGTAAAATCCTGTAAAATTCAGTATGAGGTCAAAAATCGAGCGGCGGGGGATTATATGAAGTATAAAGTTTTTTTGCTGTGTTTTTTATGTTTTTTATGTTTCCCGATGGCGACTCGGACGGCGTACGCGGAGAATGCGCGGAAAAGGGACCGCGCCCGAGTGATCTTCGTGGGGGACATCATGGCCCACAAAGAACAGATTGAGGGCGCGAAGAGGGGCGCTTCGTGGGATTTCGCCCCGCAGTTTCGCCGAGTGAAGCCCCTGTTCGACGACGCTCTGGTCGTGGGGAACCTGGAGACCGTTTTCGCGGGGGAGAAGAGGGGCTTCGCCGGCTATCCGTCGTTCAATACGCCGGACGAGCTGGCGGACGCCTTAGCCGACCTGGGGGTGAACGTCGTGACGCTGGCCAACAACCACATCCTGGACAGGGGACCCTCGGGGGCCGCCCGGACCATGGAAGTGTTGGACCGAGCCGGCGTCTTGCACGTGGGGCTCGGCAGCGGCGACCACCCAGACGAGGCGTTGACCCTGGAGCACGCGGGACTTCGATGGGCGTTCGTCAACTACAGCTACGGCAGCAACCGCCCCCCGGCGTCCGGCGACGCGCGTCTCAACACGATCTCCGACGCCGCGGTGACGGAGGGACTCCACAGGGCGTGCCTTTCAAGCCCCGACGTCGTCGTGGCCTGTTTCCATTGGGGAAACGAATATCAGTTTTCACCCACGAAGCGCCAGCGGGAGATCGCCGCCCTCAGCCTGGAAAAGGGGGCAAACTTGGTGATCGGGACGCACCCTCACGTTCTTCAACCTGTCGAAGTCGCCGCGGGAACCGATTCGAGCCGCGGTTACGGCCTCACGGCGTATTCTCTGGGCAATTTCATTTCGTATCAACGGACGCTGCCCCGCGAGCGCGGCGTCATCCTAGCCGTGGACGTCGAAAAAACATCGGGGGACAGAGCCCGAATTTCGCGTGTTTCCGTGGCCCCCACGCGGGTTTCGGCCACCAGGCCGAAGGGGCGGCATTCGATCCAGGTCGTTTACGCCGGTGAAAGCGCGCGCTTCAACCACGCCGGGTTGGCGACGGGCGAGCTGAAGGCGGCGCGGCTTGCGGGGAAAAAGGTTCTGGATTTTTTGGGGGCCGCCGAAAGCCCCGACGAAGAGGGCTTTTATGCGCTATGGGACGCAGCTTCGCCGGATGTTCTGCCCCAGGGCAAGCGCAAGTCGCCGCAATGAAAAAATGAAAAAAATCGTTGCCCTTTTGTTTTTTTTGTCTTGCCTTATGGCTGGGGAAGCACGGGCTTCTTCTCGGCTGGAGTGGCTGTTGCCGCCGATATACGATCAGGCGACGCGTTTTTCCGAGGGACTTGCCGCCGTGGAGGTCAATGGCTCGTGGGGATACGTGGACCCAAGGGGACGGTGGATTGTGCCGCCTGGCCTGCTTTCGGCCAAACCCTTCCGGGAGGGAGCGGCCTCCGTCGCCGACGCCTCGGGGTGGGGGTTCATGGATAGACAAGGCCGTTTTCTCGTAAGCCCCGACTACGAAGCGGCGGGGTCCTTCAGCGAGGGGCTGGCCGCCGTGCGCTCCCAGGACAAATGGGGGTATGTGGACCCTCGGGGAGAGTTGGAGATCTCCGCGAGCTTCGATATGGCGGGGGAGTTTTACCAGGGGCGCGCCGCCGTCGCGCTGGGCGGCGGGCACGGTTTTATCGACAAACGCGGGGACTGGGTCGTTCCCCCTTGGTACGAGGAGACCTGGCCCTTTGTGGAGGACCGGGCGGCGGTGCGCGCAAACGGCAAAGTCGGTTTTATCGATCTCGACGGCAAATGGACCGTCTCCCCGCTCTTCGACGCCACGTTCCGAGGCCGCGTTTTCTCGAACGGGCTGGCGGGGGTGGTGCGCCGGGGTCGGTGGGGTTTCGTCGACAGCGAAGGCCGGTGGGCGGTGGCTCCCTTGTACGACGCCACGTGGGGTTTCAGCGAGGGGCTTGCCGCCGTACGCAAGGGGCAGAAGTGGGGGTATATCGCGACCTCCGGCAAGCTCGAAATCGAGGCCGTTTTCGAGGACGCCATGAGTTTTTCCGAGGGCATGGCGAGCGCCAAGTTTTTGGGGCGTTGGGGTTACATCGACCGCAGGGGAGCCTGGATCGCGGAGCCCATCTACCTGGAGGCGTGGCCTTTTTCCGAGGGACTGGCGCCCGCCCGCGACGCCAACGGCCGCTGGGGATACTTAGGGCGAAAGATCGTTCCTCTTTTCGGAATCGCCTTCGAGTCGGCCCGGTCTTTTTCCGAGGGGCTGGCCGTGATCGGCTACAGGGGCAGGAAATACTTCATCGACGCGGAGGGGCGTCAGGCCTTCGACGCCCATTTCGAGAACGCGGACGACTTTTCGGAGCAGTTCGCGGCCGTCGCGTCGGGCGACCTGTGGGGCTACGTCGACAGAAGCGGCGGCGTGAGCGTCTCCTTCCGTTTCGAGGCCGCGGGGCCGTTCCGGGAGGGGCTCGCCGCCGTCAAGTTGAAAAATCGATGGGGTTATATCGACAAACAGGGCCGGTGGGCCGTCAAAAACCAGTACCACTACGCCTGGCCGTTCAGCGAGGGCCTTGCCGCCGTCCGTGTGGACAAACGGGTGGGGTATATCGACGCCAAAGGACGCGTCGTCGTCAAGCCCCGTTTTGGCGTTCCCCGGCCGGAGGCCCATATCGGAAGTTTTTCCGAGGGCTTGGCGGCGGTCTTGATCGGCGGGAAAACAGGATTTATCGACCGCCGGGGGAGGATTGCCGTCAAAGCCGTTTTTTTGCCCTGGAGGACCTTCGCTCCCCGCTTCCTGTCGGGAATGGCCCAGGTGGAGGTCGCCGACGGCAACTCTCGTTACGTGGACCGCAACGGGAAGGTCTTCGATTCCGTTCCCTTCGACACGACGAAAAACGAGTCGGCGGAGGGGGGGTTTGTCCTTTTCGAGTCCGCTTCGGGAGGGTGGGGCTACGCGAGCGCTCAAGGAGAAACCGTCATCCCCCCCATTTTCGACGCCGCTCTGCCTTTCCGCGAAAACAAAGCCGCAGTCCAGCGAAACGGACGATGGTGGTACATCGCTCAGCCGTAACGGGGATCGGGTAGATCGAGAATATCGGCGGCTAGCCGCTTCCTCCGCTTTTGTGACGCGCTTTGTAGTCTCGGGAATCCTTCGAGACGGCGACGAAAACTCCGTTCATGCGGTCCGCGTCGTCGAATATCGCCCGGAAAACGGAGACGCGTTCGAATACGTCCTCCACCGCTTCATCCTCCACGGCTTCCTCGGAAGAGGCGTATCGTTCCACCGAGGTGGTGCGCATCACGAAAAGCTCCTTCATCACTTGACGGGCGATATTCTGGTCGACGAAAAGATCCCTCATGGGCCTCATCAAAAATCGGGACTTATCCGCGTTGTAGATATCCATCATGGTTTGATTGGCCCGCATGATGAGCATCTGGTCCAGTATCTCGTCGAGTCTGAACTCCACGTTCTCGGCCTGGGGGCGTTCTATCGGGCTTTGGGGCGCGAGAAAGGCGAGGCCGGTAAAGGGCTGGTTGAAGGCGAAGTCCAGCTCCAATCGACTGCCTCCGATGATCGCTTCGTAACGCTGGTGCCCCGTCAGGTCGCGCTGGGCGCAGTAAACCGCGGCTATCGTGCCCTCTTCGTTGAATTTGACCACGCAGTGCATTGCCACCCGAGCGATTTTGTTGTGGGCATTGACGGCCGTTTCGGCCTTCATCTGCCCCACGGCGGCAAGCATGTCCAGAAAACGGAGCGCGTCCTCTTGATTGTTGAAAAAAGAAGCGAAGGTCTCGCCGGTCAAAAGACCCCCCTCGCCTTTGTAAAACGTTATGGCCGCGTTGTTGGCGAACTTGACCCGCAGAGAATCCCCCGCGAACTTCAGGTAGGACATCCTTTCGTCTTGTTCGTGAAAAACCCCCAGGGGCTCGGTCGGACGAAACTCCATGTAGGGCTCGTAGGCCAAGCCGAGATACGCTTTCCAAGACGCCGCGTCGTCTCCCCCCGTAAACAGGATCTCCCGAGCCGGAAGCTCCTTGAAGGTGAAAACCACATACTCCTGATCGGTCATCGTGAAGCAACCGGCGGTGGCCAAGACGTTTTTGACCGTTTTCTCCGAGTTGACGTACGGAAACGAAAAACTCACGCCCCGCCCCTTGCCGTGCACGGCCTTCACGAAAAGACGAAGCAGTCCGTGCCTGATGTGTTTCTTAAAAAACGGCAAGTCGATCAGCGGCACGTCGACGAGCGCGTTCTCGCTGATCCCCAGCCACTCGAAAAAAACATCGTTAGCGCCGACGATTTTGCCTCTTTTGGGGCTGATGATCAATACGCCATCGGGCAAGGTATTGAAAGCATCGATAATAGGCGATATATTTTGGCTGGCATTCATAGCCTTTTCCTCCTCGGCGCACAACGTCGTTCGTAAAACATTCACGAAACAACTCTCTTTCTCTCGAACTTCTTTCTCCCAGGCTTCTTTCTCTCAAATCTTTTCTTTCAAGTTTCTTTTTTTCACTTTATCGCTTTTTTATCACTTTATACTTTATTCTAAGCCCAAAGATGCTAAAAGGCAAATCTACTGAACCGGAGAGTGGCGCTTCTCGCAAGGTTTTTGCGCTTACGGCTCCGCTATCACGTCTATCTCGACCAGTATGCCGCCCAAGAGGGCGCTGCCGACGGTGGTGCGGACGGGGTAGGGTTTTGCGCAAAACTCCGCGTATACCTTGTTGAACTTCTCGAAATCGGCCAGGTTAGCCAGGTGAACCGTGCTTTTGACGACGTCGTCCATCGTCGCCCCGCCCGCGGCCAGAATATTTTTCAAGTTCGTCATCACCTGGCGGGTCTGGGCTTCGATCCCCTCGGGCACCGTGTTTGTCTCGGGGTCGAGGGGCCCTTCCCCCGCGACGTAAATTCTGCCGCCCGCCGCCAAACCCTGAGAGTAGGGACCCACCGGCTTCGGAGCCTTGTCCGTTCGTATCTCTTTCTTGTTCATGTTCTCGCCTCCGTTTGCATGATTTTAGTTTATATGATTTTAGTTTGTGCGGTTTCATAGAGATGACAGGCCACCCAGTGACCTCCCCCCATATCCCTCAGCTCCGGGAGCCGGTTCGAGCAGGGCTCCGCCGCCCTGGGGCATCTCGGGTGGAACGCGCAGCCCTCGGGCGGGTTCAGCGGGCTGGGAACGTCGCCGGAGAGGATAAACCGCGTTCTTTCGCGCAGGGGATCGGGTTCGGGCACGGAGGCCAGAAGCGCGTGGGTGTAAGGGTGCAGAGGGCGCTCGAAAAAGTCGTCCTTTTTGCCTATTTCGACGATGCGCCCCAGGTACATCACCGCCACCCTGTCGCTGATATGGCGGACGACGCTGAGGTCGTGGGCGATGAAAAGATACGTCAGTTTGAAGCGCGACCGCATCTCCATCAAAAGATTGATCACCTGAGCCTGCACGGAGACGTCCAGGGCCGAAACCGGTTCGTCCGCCACGATCAGAGAGGGCCGCAAGATCAGCGCCCGCGCGATGCCGATGCGCTGCCTCTGCCCGCCGCTGAACTCGAACGCGTAACGCCGCAGATAGGACGTGTCGAGCCCGACGGCCTCCAGCATTTCCGCGACGCGTTCGAGTCTCTCCGGCGCGCTTTTGACGCCGTGCGCTCGAAGCGGTTCTTCCACGATCCGCCCCACCGTCATGCGGGGGTCCAGGGAGGCGTAGGGGTCCTGAAATATCATCTGGAACCCCTGCCGCGCTTTCCTCAGTTCCTCGCCCTTCAGGGAGAGCAGCTCCGAGCCGCGAAAAAAAACGCTTCCCGACGTGGCCGGCAACAGGCGAAGAAGGACTTTGCCGGTGGTGGATTTGCCGCATCCGGACTCCCCCACCAGCCCCAGGGTCTCCCCTTCGGCTATGGAAAACGTCACGTCGTCTACGGCCTTGACCGAGCTCCGCGTCCGGCGCGGACGCAGGCGCAAAAATCCCTCCCTCACCGGGAAGTGCTTCTTCAGGTTTCGCACCCGCAGGAAAATTTCATCGCTCAACGCGAACGCCTCCCATCGTAAAACAGCCCCTCATAAAACAGCCAGCACCTCACGCTGTGGCCCCGCCACGTCTCAAAGATCGGGGGCTCCTCGATCTCGCAGCGGGTCTGGCGAAAAGAGCATCGATTGGCGAACTTGCAGCCGGGAGGAAGGTCCTGGAGCGTCGGAACCATCCCCGGTATGGCCTTCAGCTCTTTGTCCGCGCCCCGCATACGGGGAATGGAGTCTAAGAGTCCGCGCGTGTAGGGATGGGACGGAGCGCCGAAAAGCTCTCGGGTCGGAGCCTCCTCCAGAATTCTGCCCGCGTACATCACGGCGATCTTGTCGGCGTTCTCGGCGACCAGCCCCATGTTGTGCGTGACCAGCAGCACGGACATCCCGAAGTCGCGCTTCAAATCCTCCATCAAGTAGAGAATCTGGGCCTGTATGGTGACATCCAGCGCCGTGGTGGGCTCGTCCGCTATCAGCAGCTCGGGGCGCAGAACAAGGGCCATCGCGATCATGACCCGCTGCCTCATCCCGCCGCTCAGAAGATGGGGGTAGGCGTCCGCGCGTTTTTCGGGGCTGGGAATGCCGACTTTGGCCAGCATGTCCACGGCCCTCTTCCGGGCCTGGGCTTTCGTGATCCGCTCGTGGGCGCGGACGGCCTCGGCGATCTGATCTCCCACCGTGTAAACCGGATTCAAAGAGGTCATCGGGTCCTGAAAGATCATGGATATATTCTTGCCCCTGATTGCCGTCAGCTCGTCGTTTTCAAGGCCGACGAGTTCTCTGCCCTTGAACTTTATGGAGCCGGCCGCGATTTTCCCGTGAGGTTGGGGCAGAAGTCCCATCAACGCCAGAGAGGTCATGGATTTTCCGCTCCCGGACTCCCCCACGAGCCCCAGGGTCTCTCCCGGCAGTATCCGCAGATTCACGCCGTCCACGGGCCATATCTTGCCCTTTTCGGAGGGGAAACTCACGCGCAATCCCTCGATGGAGACCAGGGCCTCGACGGCCTCGCTTTTCGCGCCGCTCAGGGATCACACCCCCTCGATGTTGCGTTGAAGCTGGGGATCCAGCCTGTCGCGCAACACGTCTCCGGCCAGGTTGAAGGACAACACGGTCATCACGATAAAAGCTCCGGGGAATATCAGGAGCCACGGCGCTCGGGTGAGATACATTCTCCCCTCGCTCAGCATGTTGCCCCAGCTTGGAACGGCCGGCGGGATCCCCAGCCCCAGAAAATCCAGGGCGGCCAGATCCAGCAGGGAAAAAGCGAAGGTGAACGTGGCCTGCACGATGATCGGCGACAACATGTTGGGGATCACGTGCCGCGTGACGATGGCGAACTGCCTGACGCCCGAGGCCACCGCCGCCTCGATGTAGGGTTCCTCCCGGATCTTGAGGGTGAGGGCGTAGGCCACTCGGACGGTTCGCGTCAAATAAGTGACCCCCACGGCGACGATCACGTTCAACATGCCTCGCCCCAATATGGAAACCAAAACGAGCGCCAGCAAAAGGGGAGGAAACGCCATCATGACGTCGACCAGGCGCATCAGCCAGGCCTCGGTCCTTCTGAAGTAGCCCGCCACGGCTCCGATGAGGACCCCCAAGACGGTGGAGAAGAGGACGACGCCCGATCCCCCCGTCAGACTGGTTCGCGCGCCGTACACCACGCGGCTGAAGACGTCCCGGCCGAAGTTGTCCGTCCCGAACAGGTGCGCTCCGCCCGGAGGCGACAATTTGTTTGCCGGATTCAGGTCCTGAGGCGGGATGCGGGCCATGAGGGGCGCCGCGAGGGCGACGGCGAGCAGGAGCCCGATGAAAAGAAAGCCGATCAGCGCGACTTTGCGCTTGAGGAAGAAGCCCAGCTTCATCCGCCGGCCTCTAGCTGTATCGGATTCGCGGATCTAAAAACGCGAAGGAAAGGTCCACAAGGAGGTTGATGATCATGTAGAGGAACGCCACCACCAGGATGACGCCTTGGATCGTCGGATAATCCCGCCTCAGAAGCGACTCCACAACTAGGCGTCCGACGCCTGGAAGCGAAAAAACGGTTTCCGTGACGACGGTTCCGGCGACCAGCGCGACAAAAGTGAACCCCAGCGCGGAAACGACGGCTATCAGGGCATTCCGAAAAACATGTTTCACGTTGACGGCCCCCTCCGAAAGCCCCTTGGCCCTCGCCGTCTTGACGTAGTCCGCGTGGGAAACGTCCAACATGCTGGATCGGGTCAGGCGAACGATGAGCGCGCTGTTGGGGGCGGACAACGTGACGGCGGGAAGCACGAGGTAGCGCAAGTTCGTCCAGTCCCCGGACGCCAGAACGGACGGGAAACCCGACGTCGGAAACCATTTCAGGGTCACGGAAAAAAGCATCATAAAATTCAGGCCCAGCCAGAAGGTCGGTATCGACGCGAAAAACATGGACAAGGCCGACGCGGCCTGGTCCAGCTTGCTGTTGTAGCGGACCGCGGACAGGACCCCCACCGGAACGCCGATGCCGACGATGAGGACTAGGGACATCGCCGCCAAAAACAAACTGGTCTCCGCTCTGTCGAGAATGACGCTCCACACGGGCTGCTGGAAAAAGACGGACGTGCCGAAATCCCCTTTCAGGATCCCGCTGAGCCAGATGAAATACTGAGCGTAAACGGGACGATCCAGCCCCATGGCCTCCCGAAGCTCCTGAACCTGTTCGGGGGTCGCCATGTCCCCCAGCATCATCTGGGCGGGGTCGCCGGGAATCATGTGAATAAAGGAGAACACGATGACGGACGCCAGCAAAAGAGATGGGATCATACTCAAAAGCCGTCTCACGATGTAAGCGAACATGGAATACCCCCCGCGACGTAAAACATCCAAGCTCAGGGGGACGGAGCCCCCCGAAGCGCTTTAAGTTTTAAACTTTAGGCTTTGAACTTTAACGTTTACGATTATTGGATGCTGACGCCCCAGAACTTGGGCCATATAAGAGAGGATTCCGACAGGCCCTGAACTTTAGGCGAATAGATGTCGTAGCTGAAATAATCTCCGACCTTCGCGATCGGAACTTCCTCGTACAGCAGCGCCTGCAGTTTGTCCCATACGGCCTTGCGCGCCGTGAAGTCCATCGTCTCGACGAAGTCCTTCGCCAGCGCGGCCTTGGCGTCGGTGGCCCACCAGCCTGGGTACACGTCGCTCATGAAGCTGAAGAGGACGGGGTCCGGAACGAAACCGTGATGCGTGAAAAAGATGTCCCATTGAGCCGGGTCGGCGCGCTTCGAAACCAACGTCGCCCAATCGAATATCTGGTGGTCGATGTTGAATCCGGCGTCTTGGAGTTGCTTCACCAGGACGAGCGTGGTGTCGTAATGGATCTTGTAGGAGGTGGAAGCCATGAGGACGATCTTCTCCCCGTTGTATCCGGCCTCCTTCGCCAGCTTTTTGGCGAGTTCCGCGTCGTTTTGGCTGTACTTGTCGGCGGCCGCCGTGGAATACCACGCGGTGGTGCTCGGCATCATGGAGCCGGTGGCCTCCCACAGCTCACGGGGTCCGATCGAGGCCTGGAGCGCGGGCTCCATATCGAAGGCCGCCTCCAAGGCCTGGCGCAGTTTGTAGTTGTTTTTGAAAATGCCGGCGCTGGAGTTGAAGAACATCAACCCCTGGTTGGCCCCTTGGTTGACGGAGACCTTGACGGAATCGTCCTCTTTGAGCGAGTCGAAAAGGTCGCCCAGCATCTGCTCGGCGTAGTCGTAATCGCCGGCCTTGACCCCGTTGAGGCGCGTCCCCACGTCCGGGACGGGGATAAACAGAATCTCGTCGAAAATGGCCTCTCGTTTTCCCGCGTATCCGTTCGACGGCTCGGTTCTCGACGCGTAGCCGTCGTAGCGGGCGAGTTTGATGTAGCGCCCCACGTTGCGCTCGGCGAACTTATAGGGGCCTGTGCCGATATACTGGGAGGGGTCGAGGGGAGTTTTGTCCGCTTTTTCGACGACCTCCTTCGGATAGATGACGGGGCCTCCGTTGATAAAAGCGAGAAGGTTTTTCCAGGGCGCGAAGGGCGATTTGAACGTCAGCGTCAGCTCCAGCTTTCCCGTCGCCTCGATCTTCTCCAGGTTGTTGAAGAGGACGGGGCCGCGGGAACCATGCGCTCCCCAGCGTTGCAGCGAGGCCAAGGCGTCCTCGGCGTCCAAATCCGTTCCGTCGTGGAATTGGACTCCCTCCCGCAGGCGCAGGGCGACCACCTTGCCGTCGTCGCGAATTTCCTCCTCCTTCACCAGCATCGGGACGGGATTGTATTGCGAATCGAACGTGTAAAGCCCCTCGAGGATATGCTGCGCGATCATGGTCGCCAGGTCGGAGGTGACCACATGCTGGTCCAAGGTCGGCGGCTCGTCGATGACCGCGACTCGAATGGTTCCGGCGGCGCCGGCCCTGTCGGCGCATACCGCCACGACAAGGGTCAAAACCAAAAACAGCAGACCGTTTCTTTTCATTATTCATCTTCACCTCATCTCTCGAATTTTTATCGATGCCCCACAGCGCTCAAACTCTTTGCCGAAACGCCCACCTCCCCTCGGGGGCCCGAGCCCGTCTCGTCGTTCACAGAAGCTGGTCGATGTTGTCGAGGCGCAGCGTTTTCGTGTTCAGCCTTTGCTTGGCCTCCTCTTCGGAGACGAATTTCACCTTCGTCACCTTGAACTGCGAGAAAAAATCGGCGGCGTTTTCCAGGAACTCCAGCCCCATATCGACCATATCGGCCGCCTTGACCGCTTTCGCGATGCATCGATCGTACTTCGCGAGGTTGCCCGCGAGAATGGCGTTGAAAGCCCGGTTCTCGTTTTTCTTGAGGTCCGCGTAATCCTCCCGTATCTGGAGGGCGGTGAGGCGCTGTTCCCTCTCGATGGCGGCCGATCCCGAAAAACTCTCGTTCACCATGTCCTGTATCACGCGCTCTTTTTCCTCGTCGGGAATGGACGATTCTATCATCTCGTTGAATGCTTCTCTGCGCTGTTCGCGCTGCTCAGTGTCCTTTACCAGGAGAGCCTCGATCTTTTTCTCCACGTCCTCCTTGCTGAGGTAGTCCAGGATCTCGGAGTGCGTCAAAATAGGCCGCAATCTTGTCATTTGCGCGTCATTCCTTTCCGAAAGAGATGCCGGTGTTCGCCATCATGCCTTTAAGGAGCTTCTCCCGTACCGCTGAAAATTCCTGTTTCTGCGAGTCGTCTTTCTCCAAGGGCCAAGCGTAAAGCCCGAACATCCCCGCGGAGATCGTCATCTCGATATGCCGGATGCCCTTCGCGGCCTTCTCGTACTTGGAGGGCGAAGGCGTCAAGCCGGGCAACTCCTTTTGCAGGCGAAGCCACATGCGATAGTGGAGGATCAGCGTCGCGATGCGCCGTCGAAGCGCCGGTCCGGGGCCTCCGATATCTCCCAGGACCTTCATCATGAGATCGTCGAGTTTTTTCCCTCGCTCGTCCTCCGGAAGGTCTTTGATGGGGATGTCTTTTCCCCCCTTCACGGAGACGGCGAACATGTCCTCGGCCGACTTCAGCACCCTCTCCATGATGAGGCTCCGCAAATGCGTTTCGCCCTCGATCGCCGAGACGTCGAATTTCTCCAGCTCATCCAGCACCCGTTCCAACAATATCTTTGCCCTCGGGTCCAGGAGGTCTTCCAATTTTTTCTTTCCTTCGGCTTTTCCAGTTTCTCCGGCTTTTTCGATTTGTTCGTCCATCGTTCGTCGACTCCATTCGTCACAATATCACTGACGCGTCTTTTTATGATTATAATCCGATTATAATCCAAGTGTCGGCGTCTATAAGAAATTTTTGTTCGTCAATGCGTCCGGGGAGATTTTCGGAGGACATCCTTAGGTATAATGAACGCGCCATAATATTTTATTGTAGGGAGGAATGAGAAATAATGAAGAAAGAAAGAATGAAGAAATTTGTCGCGGTTTTGTTTTGCGGGGCTCTCCTCGCCTTTTTTGCCGAGGCGTCCGGGGCGGCCGAGCCCGAGTACGGCGGCGTTTTGGTCTGGCGCGAGATCAACGAGCCCCCCGCGTTGGACCCTGCCCACGCCAACATCGTAACGTCCGCCCGAGGCGCGAACCTTTACAGCGAGCCGCTGGTCGAGATCAGCGAGGACGGGCAGACGATCGTCCCCATGCTGGCCGAGTCCTGGGAGGCCAACGAGGATTCGAGCGTCTGGACCTTCCGCCTTCGCAAGGGCGTGAAGTTCCAGAAGACGGGCTACAAGGGCGAGCCCACGGCTAACGGCGGCCGCGAGGTCGTGGCGTCCGACGTGAAGTTCTCCTTCGAGCGCCTGCTCCGCGAGAAGTCCGCGCGCGCCTATTTCCTGAACATGATCGAGGGGTATCAGGAGATGTTCGACGAAAAAGCGACGGAGTGGTCCGGCGTCGAGGCGGTCGACGACTACACGGTGCGCTTCACCCTCTCTCAGCCCTACGCCCCCTTCCTAGCGGCCGTGAGCTACACCTGCTTTTACATCCTGCCCCAAGAGGACGTGGAAAAGCTGGGCAAGGACTTCGGCTTCCGGCCCGTGGGGACGGGGCCCTTCATCGTCGACGAATGGCTGCACGACAACAAGGTCGTCTACAAGAAAAACCCGGACTATTGGATGAAGGACTCCCAGGGCCGTCAACTGCCCTACCTGGACGGCGTCGAGATCGTCGTCATACCGGACAACAGCGTCGCTTTCCTGGAACTCCAGAAGGGGAACATCGACGTGCTCCCCGACGTTCCCAACGAGTTCCACAACGAGCTTCTGAAGAATTTCAAAGATCAATACCAGCGGCGCGCGACGCTGGGCACCCAATATTACGGCATGCTGACCACCGCGAAGCCCTTCGACGACGTGCGCGTCCGCCAGGCGTTCAACTACGCGATCAACCGCGAGGCAATCAACGAGCTGGTGCTGAACGGTACCTTCATCATCGGCAAGGGCGTTCTGCCTCCCGGAATGCCGGGCTACAACCCCGACTTGGAGTCCTACGGCTATGACCCCGAAAAGGCCAAGGCCCTGCTGAAAGAAGCGGGATACGAGACGCTGACCGCGACGCTCCAGTACAACAACAACCCGCGCCACAAGCTG
Source organism: Synergistaceae bacterium (assembly GCA_031274425.1). GTDB lineage: Bacteria > Synergistota > Synergistia > Synergistales > Aminobacteriaceae > JAISLU01. Next base: position 32,595 of record JAISQE010000122.1, read on the forward strand.
ATCGGCGAGGCCGTGCAGGCGCAGTTCGCGGACATCGGCGTCACGATAGAGCTTCAGGCCTCCGAGTTGGGCGCTCATTACGACGGCGTGCGCCGGGGCGACGTGCCCTTCTTCCGCGCGGGCTGGGCGGGCGACTACCCCGACCCCGACAACTTCCTGTACAACCTGCTCTGCTCCGACAACTTCGGCGCCAAGGGGAACTACGTCCGCTACAAAAACGACGACGTCGACGCGTGGCTGAAAGAGGCCCGCAGGGTCGCCGACCCCGCCAAGCGCATGGAGCTGTACCAGAAGGCCGAGCAGCAGATCGTGAAGGACGCGCCGTGGATGTTCCTGTTCTACGACACCACCTCCCTGGTCTCCAATCCCGCGGTCCAGAACATCAATTTGTCCTTCATGGGCTACCACCAGACGCCTCTGACCCAGGTCTGGAAGGCGAAATAGCGCGTCGGAAGAATCGAAAAGGATCGAAATCGGGTAGAAGGCCGCTCATTAGTTGGGCGGCCGACCTCCCACACCACCGTACGTACGGTTCCGTATACGGCGGTTCAATAACTTAAATGCAGTTTCTCGTACCTCTCGACGAAGTTTATGAGGCCCA
>JAISQE010000162.1 GCA_031274425.1 Synergistaceae bacterium
TCGTTGTGGGCCCAGTGGGTGTACTGCCACGGTTTGTCGGGATGGGTCTGGAACATCTCGCGCTGCGCCTCCAGGTAATGCCATTTGTACTGCCCGATGCCGACGCCCCACCAGGGATACATCTTGAACATGGCGCGGGACGTGGCCCAAATGCCGTCTCGCCCGCCGAAGGACTCCACGTTCTGGATCATGTCCACGGTTTTGGAGACCAGCTCCACGGCGCGCCCTGGATTCGTGGCCACGGCAAGGCCCGCCACCAGTAAAACCAGGGCGGCTACATGCCCCAGCCGCCTCACGTACTCGCGCCCGAACTGGCGCAGGGTGATGAAGGCCAGCACCGTCAGGGCAACGAGCAGGGAAAGCATGGCCGAGCGGCTGGTGCTGTTCCACAGCCCCCAGAAGTTGACCCCCATGAGCAGAAGGTTCAGCACCGTAACGGCGGGGTGCCGTTTTTTGCCTCCGGGCGTGGTGGCGTAGGCGATATAAAGATAGATGGAACTCATGACGCAGATCGCCATCCACAGCCCGAACATGTTCTGCTGTCCCGTGTTGCCGATGTAGTTCCCCGGCGTGGGCAGGATCAGACGGGTGAAGCCGTTGAGGTTGCGGATTTGAAGCTCCGCGAATACCACGTTCACCGCGGCGTTCAGGTTAGCGAGCCAGAGCAGCGGGCGAATCGTCCGATTGGGGAAGGAGTTCCAGGAGATGACGTAAAAAGCCCAGACGGCCGAAAAACAAAGAAGTTCCTGCACGAAACTGACCTTGGAGGAGATAGGCACCCACATGGACTGCGTCATCATATAGGCGATGAGCCCCAGCCAAATCGTCCCGAACAGATCGACCTTGAAGCTCACCCGCTCCCCTCCGTACCAGACGAGGCGGACCCCGCCCACGATCAGCGCCGCGGCCACGGGCACGCCCGCCACGAACCACTTGATCAAGTGGAGGGTATCGTACCAATACACGCCCGAGTAGACCAGGTTCGGCAACGCCAAGGAAACGCACCACAGCGGAGCGAGGACCACAAGGGGAACCAGGGGACGAACATGGGGCGCCCCTCCGGGCGCGTCCTTTTCTTTGATTTTTCTATTTGCGGGCCTCGGGGCTGCCACAAACACCACGACCTTTCGATTTGCTCTCGGTAACATAAAACGAACATCACTCAAACGAACGCCGACCATCTTAACATTATAAACTTAAAGCTGTTGACCGTAGTTCCCCCGACCGACCGCCACATTGTACATCCCCCCGGCCCGTTCCGATACCTAAGCCCCCGGCCCGATCCCCGCCTTCGGGGTCAAACAGCGGCTCGCGATTTATGGCCGCGATTTGGTTGCAATTTTTAACGTCCTGCTTTACTCGCTTGTTTTTCTTGCGATTATCTCGGGAGAAGGGTAGACTGTAATTGATTCAGCAGACGCTACAGATAACTCAGTCCTCCCTTGACGATGAGGTGGGAATATGGTCTCCGAGATTTGCTACGTTACGATGTACGAAGATCATGTCGAAACGGCGAAACAGATTTTTGAACAAAACGGGTACGCGATCACCGTCGTCTATACGGAGATACATCGTATTGCCGAGAACGTGAAGCTACTGGTCGAACAGGGAGCGAAGGTACTCATCGCGCGGGGAGGCGTGCCTTCTCTCATAAAACAGCACCATTCTCTCCCGATCGTCGAGTTGCGGTACGGCTTTCTCGATTTTTTAGACCCCATCGAAAAGGCTTACGCCATTTCCGACAAGGTCGCGTTGTTGGGATGGTATCGCAGCATCAGAAATTTTGCGCGTTACTCGTCTCTTTTGCGCGACAATCTCCTGTACGTCGAATTCGAGGAAACGACGCCCGTCGATTGCGAGCCTTATATCGAGCGGGAGGTACGCGCCGCGGCCGAAAAAGGCATCGGCGTTGTCGTGGGCGGCGGCGGAGTGGTTCGCGCGGCAAGACGGTTGGGTTTACCCTGCGTTCACGTCGATATCGACAGAAAAGCCTTCCTGGACGCCGCGGAAGAAGCCTTCTATCACCTTCAGATTTACGAAGAAAAAGAACGGCGTTACGAGACGATAACGGCCATTTTAAACAGCGTTGCCGAGGGCGTCCTCGCCCTGAACGAACAGGGACTCATCGTTCACAGCAATCCTCTTGCCCGGCGCATCATGGGAATTCCAGACGAAAACCCCCCCCTGCCCGTTGAAAAATATCTGCCGGACGGCAAAACGCTGTCCATCATCGCGGAGGGAAAGCCGATCTCCAACCGATTTATCAGCATCGGAAACAACAGAGTCGTGTTGAACTCCGACGTTATACGGATCAATAACCGGCCCGCCGGGACCGTCATCGTTCTTCAGGAGACGGACAGTATCCGAAATCTGGAAAAGAAGATCCGTATCAATATGGTCGAAAGCGGCCACTTTGCCAAGCACCGTTTCAGCGATATTATCGGGGTCGGACACTTCCTCGTCTCCGCGAAGAAAAAAGCGGGCCTGTACGCCGGGACGGACAGTAACGTGCTGATTACGGGAGAAACCGGTACGGGGAAAGAAATTTTCGCCCAGAGCATCCACAACGAAAGCCCCCGGCGCGGGAATCCGTTCGTCGCCATCAACTGCGCGGCCATTCCGGAAAGTCTTTTGGAAAGCGAATTGTTCGGCTATGTGAAAGGCTCTTTCACCGGAGCGCGTTCCGAGGGGAAGGTCGGTTTTTTTGAATTGGCGCACAAGGGGACAATCTTTCTGGACGAGATAGGAGAAATATCGCCGAAGGTTCAGGCGCGTCTGCTGCGGGTTTTGCAGGAAAAAGAGATCATCCGCGTGGGGGGCGACCGCGTCGTGCCCATCGACGTGCGAATCATCGCCGCGACCAATAAAAATTTGTCCTCTGAGATTGCGGCCGGGTGTTTTCGGGAGGATTTGTACTACCGCCTGTGCGTGTTGAGCATCGACCTTCCTCCCTTGCGAGAAAGAAAAGAGGACATCATCCCCACTCTGATGGAATTTATCGCCCGCAGTGGATTCGGCAGAAGAACGTTCACGGAGAAGGCGCAGAGCATTCTGTGCGCGCAGGAATGGCGGGGCAACGTGCGGGAATTGAACAATTTTGCGGAACGGCTCTGCGTCACTTGCGCATCCGAATCCATCGACGAACGGGAGGTTTCGGAGGCCCTCGGCATCCGGGCGGACACGGAAACGCTGTATCGTGTGCTGCCTTATGGGAACATTCATCGGGTGGACGGGGACTATATTTTGGAAACGCTGAAAAGCAACTACGGAAACCGCAAGGAGACTGCCAGACAACTTGGGATCAGTTCATCCACGCTGTGGCGGCGGCTGAGGGAAATTGCCGCGCCCTCGGAAGCGGACGACGGAGACCGCGCGTCCCTGGAACAAAAGGCCATTATTCGGCGAAGGCCGCGGGCGGCGGGATAGAATCGGTTTCCCGTGGAGTTGGCGCGCATGGATCGACGCACCAGGTCTTTCAGGAACAAAGACAAGTCTTGCCGCAGCGGCAAATCGAGTCGCTCGACATCCTGAGTATGGACGCGGAGGAAACGGCCCTGCCGAAAATTCACGGCTGAGGTCATTTCCTCCGTGGCGCATCCTAGTTACAGGAACATTCCTCCGGAAATAACCCCGGCGAGAACCGAAACGATGCACGCAAGCCATACCGGGAAAAACAGGTTTCTGCAGTGAACCGTGATTTCAGTTTCTCCGAGTTCCGCGCAAAGATTAGCCGCCGCGACCATGGGAGAGCACTGGGAACCATACAGCAGCGTAAAGACCATGATGGACGCCATCGGAGAAATGCCGAAATTGGCCGCTATCCCGATCAAGATGGGGAAAATGGAGTAGAAAAGCTGATAAGGGATCACCACGAGAATCGGCACGCTGAAAATCGCCATGATAACATGAGTGTATTTTGCGGCGCTTGCGGGGATCAGCGTCAGCAAGGCGTCAATCATGCCCTTGACCATGCCGGAGTCCTTCATGACGCCCACCATGACGCCGATCGCCAGAAATATCAGGCAAGGATTGAGCATCGTAGGGCAGTATTTGTTGATGAGCTGTTTTTGAATTTGAGTTTGGGGATAATTGATCAGCAAAGTGATATCGAAGAAGAGCATAAAAATCAGGTACGTCGGCAGCTTGACAAACAGCAGCGCGACAATGCAGCCGATGAAAATCAAAAAATTGATCCAAAAGAATTTCGGACGCGCAAGGGGACGCTTCGAAAAGTCGATTTGCGACTCGGAATCCGCGGATTGGACGGCAGCATTCGCCTTTCCCTTATAGGTCACAAATTCAATAAAGAAAGCTACCAAGACACAGAAGACAAGACCAGCCGCCTGCATAGGCAGAAGCGCCTTCCACATCACGACCGGATTGATCTCCGCGAAAGTCGCCACCATGACCGCTACCGAACTCCAAGGAAGAGCCGTCATGGGAACGGCGGCCAAGACGGTGAGCAGCAGAAGATATTTCTTGTCGATTCCCAGTTTCTTGTAAAGAGGAAGCAAGGCGGGAATCGTGATCAAGTACGTCGTGTTGAACGACCCGTCGAGATGCGCGATAAAGGCGATGACGACCGTGCTGAGCAAGATGACGAGACGATTGGATTTCGAGACCTTCAATATGGCGTTTACCATGACATCGAACATGCAGGTCTCAGAGAGCAAGCTGAAGAAGGCGACCGCGAACAAAATCAGCACGACCGCCGTGAAGGTCGAATTGACGCCGCTGGTAACGAAATTCCCGATGTCAAGAGGCGAAAACTTCCCAAGCAACGCGAAAATAATGGGAACCACAGAAAAAACGATAACGAGATTGACGCGATTGGTCAAAACCAAAAACGTCACGACTGCGACCATGAGAAAGCCTAGCGTGGTCATGCTCATACAAAATCCCCTCCAAATTTGATTGTATTGCGGCAACTGCCCCCGCTATGTAATTAGCAATTATCGTGCCAAATACAAAAACGTCGGCATCGATTGATAAATAATGGGAAATTTTTAAGAGAGAGGAGAAAATGATTTCATGTGAAATGTTTTATCTCATATTTTTTGTTTCAAATGAAACATTGAATGGCAATCGGGTTCAGAGTCACCATACGATACGTTCGCTTTTATGTCTGTTTTATATCTGTGCCTTTGCGTCGAATCTCCTTTTAATCTACTTGGCACGTTTATTGCTGTATACCTTATTGCAGTCAACTGCCCCCAAAGCGGACGGACTCAATTTTGAAATTCAGGAGGATCGCAATGACTGAAGAAGTTGCAAAGCGGCTCGAAGCCTTGAACAAAAAACTCCAGAACTTTTTGGACAACCCCTGGATAATGCGGACGAAACCGTTTCATGTCGTGGGGGACGTTTATTTTGTGGGCAACAACTACGTCTCTTCTTTTCTGATCGCTTCCGAGGAGGGATTGATTCTGATCGATACCGCTTTCGCGGAGAGCGCGTATTTGCTGTTCGACGGCATTCGGGCGTTGGGTTTCAACCCGGCGGATATTCGCTGCCTCTTTTTGTCTCACGGTCACTTTGACCACTGCGGGGCGGCTCGCTTGATTCACGAGTACAGCGGTTGCGAAATTTTTCTCGGAAAGGAGGACCACATGTTCTTTACGGAACGCCCGGACCTGATTCTTTTTGAAAATCACGTCCCGCGTTTCACCATCCATCGCGCGTACGACTACGATAAACCGATGGACTTCGGCAATGTTGTCATCACCCCTGTTCATACGCCCGGACACACTCCGGGCACAACATCCTTTTTCATTGAGACCCGGCATGGAGGAAAGATCGTGATTTGCGCTATGCATGGAGGTTTGGGGCTCAACGGTCTATCGAAGGACGAGCTGAGAGATAACCGGCTCCCCGAGTCGCTCCAGCAGGAATATCTCGATTCTCTCCTGGCGCTCCAGAAGAAAAAAGTGGACGTTGTCCTGGCCTCGCACGCGCATCAGTACAATATGCTGGAGCGCGCGGCCTTGGACGACGGATCGGGAGAGGTTTTTCTCGACAAGGAGAACGGCTGGTACAAAATGCTCGACAAAAATATCGAATCGATTCGGGAGATGATGTAAAAACAGAAAAAGCTTATAAAATACTGTTTACCCTATACCGGCAAGCCCGTCTCCCTTTCGTCGCGAAGGGGAGACGGGCTTGCATTTTTCGTCTGTTCGAGAGCGCGGGGATCAGCCTTTGTCGAGAATGGAATATTTTTTCAATATTTTTTCATATTTTTTCAGGTCGCGATTTATGGCCGCGATTTAGATTTATGGTTGGGTTTTAAATTAGCTTCTGATATAATGCCGTTCCGTACATGAGATTCGCATTCGAGATTCGTAATGAGGAGGAAGGTTTTATGGCAGACCAGACAACGACCCCGGTCGCGTCTCCTTGCGGCGCGCCCGGCGGCGGGAGTGGAAGCGGCGAGGGCGGAGCCCAGGGAGGCATCCAGGGCTTGACGGGGATGATACTTCCGCTGGCGGTATTTGTTCTTATCTTCTATTTCTTTATCATCAGACCCCAACGCAAACGTCAAAAACAACACGACTCGCTGATCGGCGGCATCACCCGAGGGGATCAGGTCATCACCGTGGGGGGCTTTTTGGGAACGGTGCGCGAGGTCCGGGACGATACGTTCATGATCGAAATCGCGGACGGCGTGAAGGTCCGAGTGTTGAAGTCCGCCGTGCAGACGAAGCGCACCTCCGCGCCCGCGCCCGAGGAAAAAAAGGACTAAAAAAAGGACTGGAATAAACGGGCAAAAGGCAAATTCGTATTCTGTTTTCGGCAAGATAAATTTGATTCGTGGGGTAGGGGATAGGGAATGCTTCGTAAAGACCGTACGCGGCTGTGGATCGTTCTGTTCGTGGCCTTGGCCGCTGTGGCGTATTCCTGGCCGATAGCGGGCAGGATCAACCTGGGGCTTGATTTGAAGGGCGGGGCCCATATCGTTCTTCAGGCCAAGGATACGCCTGAAAATCCGATCGGAGACGACGGGATCGATCGCCTTCTGGCCGTTCTGCGCAACCGAGTGGATCAATATGGCGTCGCGGAGCCGATTATTCAAAGCAGCGGCACAGACCGCGTCATCATTGATCTGCCCGGCGTACAGGACCCGGCGGCGGCGCTGGAGCTGATCGGCAAAACCGCGCTTCTGGAGTTTCGCGAGGTTTTGGACGTGAGCGAATCGGCGCCTCCCGCGCCGGAGCGTCAAAATTACGACAACGACGAACAGTTCTCGCGCGCTCAGGAGCGGTGGAACGCGGCCGCGGAGGCGGCGCGAAACGCCGGGGTCCGATTCGAGGAGCGCGCCAAGACCATCGAGGGCGCCGTCGTTTCTCGCAACGAAGACGAAAAAGACGTTCGCTTTTACCTTTTGGGCCCGACGGCGGTCGCGGGGAAAGACTTGAAAGACGCCGCCGTCAACTACGACAACCTGAACCGCATAGGGGTTTCGATCTCCTTCAACGACGAGGGGGCCGCAGCCTTCGAGGAGTCCACGGGGCGGCTCGTGGGCAAACAATTGGCGATCGTCCTGGACGGGGTCACGATATCAGCGCCGGTCGTCCAAAGCCGCATCTCGGGCGGCAACGCCCAGATTACGGGAAATTTCAGCGTGGACGAAGCGACCCGCTTGAAGATCATGCTGAAGGCGGGGGCTCTGCCGATCGAGGTCGAGATCGCCGAGAACCGCTCCGTAGGCCCCAGCCTGGGGGCGGACTCCATCCGGCAGGGACTTCGGGCCGGTTTGATCGGCGGAGCCCTGGTCTTCGTCTTTATGTTGGTCTATTACCGATTCAACGGTTTTGCCGCGGACATCGCCTTGATCGTGACGATGCTCTTGGTTTTCGCTGGGCTGATCGCGTTCAAGGCGACCCTGACGCTTCCCGGCATAGCGGGCATTATTTTGACCATCGGGATGGCGGTGGACGGCAACGTTCTGATCTACGAGCGCATGAAGGAAGAGCTCAAATCCGGCAAAACGCCCTTGGCCGCGCTGGACGCGGGTTTCCGCAAAGCGCTTGTGACCATCTTGGACTCCAACATCACGACCCTGATCGCGGCGGTCGTCCTGTTCTACTTCGGAGCGGGGTCGGTTCGGGGCTTCGGCGTGACTTTGTCCATCGGGCTGGTGGCGAGCGTGTTTTCCAACGTCGTGGTGACTCGGGCCATGCTGCAGCTTTTCATCGGGCATAAACAACATGCCCTGAAGCGAAGCTAGGAGGGACAGTTCGATGAAAATTCTCACGGACTTCAATTTTATAGCATGGCGCAAGCCCGCCATGCTGGTCAGTTTGGTTTTGTTCGTCGGAAGCCTGGGGCTGGTGGCTTTCAGAGGGCTGAACCTGGGAATCGATTTCACCGGCGGCAACGTCGTGACCGTGGAGTTCGAAAATCGGCCCGACGTGGGCGAGGTGCGGCAGGTCGTTTCGTCCGTAGTCGCCAAAGAGGCGATGATTCAGGATTTCAGCGATAAAGGCATCATCATCCGCACCAACGAGGATACCGACGAGAGCCGCAAACAGGTTGTCGACGCCTTAGAGGCCCGTTACGCGGACATGCGGGTGGTCGGTTTCGAAAAGGTCGGGCCCGTGGTGGGGCGGGAGCTCCGCAATCAGGCGTTGATCGGGTTGACCGCGGCGCTTGCCGCTATTTTGATCTACATCACGTTCCGTTTTCAGTTTCGCTTCGCGGTGGTCAGCGTCATTCCTTTGGTTCACGACGCCGTTCTGGCTTTGGGCTTTTTCAGTCTGACCTGGATGGAGATCTCCTCGTCCTTTATCGCGGCGATTTTGACGATCGTGGGCTATTCCTTGAACAACACGATCATCATTCTCGACCGCATACGCGAAAACTGGAAGGACCTGGGGAAAAAGGGCATCGTGGACCTGGTGGGCCTCTCCATCAAGCAGACTCTTTCCCGTACGATCAACACGACCCTGACGACGCTTTTCCCCGTCTTCGCGCTGTGCGTCTGGGGAGGCCCCGTCCTGTCCACGTTCAGCTACGCGATGCTGGTGGGCATCGTCGTGGGCACCTATAGCTCCGTCTTCGTGGCCACGGGACTCATCGTCGAGTGGTGGCTGCGCAAACCCGAAAAATAAAGCCGCACGCGGCAGGCATAACAGGTATAAGTCGGCCGCTCGATCCATGAGCGGCCGACTTTTTCGATGCGAAAACGAATTTACCTTACCTCTTTATCTTACCTCGTCTTACCTCAAACTCCAGACCCGTTCCGCGATCTGCACGGCGTTCGTGGCCGCGCCCTTGCGGAGCTGATCGCCGGAGACCCAGAGGACGAGGCCGTTTCGCCCCTCTTCTAGGCTCTCGTCGCGGCGGATGCGCCCTACGTGGATCAGGTCTTGGTCGGAGGCGAAAAGCGGCATCGGGTAGGCTTTGTCGGACGGCGAATCGATCACCTTCACGCCGGGAGCCTCTTTCAGAATCTCACGCGCTCGGTCCGGGGACAAAGGGCGCTCCGTTTCGATGGTCAGGGACTCGGAGTGACTGCGCAGCACCGGCACGCGGACGCAGGTGCAACTTACGCGCAGACCGGGCGCGTGCAGAATCTTGCGCGACTCGTTTCGCATTTTCAGCTCCTCTTTCGTGTAGTCGCCCTCCACGAACGCGTCGATGTGGGGGATCAGGTTGAACGCGATCTGATGCTGAAACGCGGACACCTCCAGGGGTTTGCCCTGGGCGTAGTCGCGGACCTGCCGCTCCAGCTCCTCCAGGCCGGCCTTGCCCGCTCCGCTGACGGCCTGGTAGGTGGACGCCACAAGGCGCGAGATCCCGGCCTCCCGGTGCAAGGGCGCCAGGGGAACCAACGCGATGATCGTGGAGCAGTTGGGGTTCGCGATGATCCCCTTGTGCCGGGCGATGTCGTCCCCATTGACCTCCGGCACCACCAGCGGCGTCTCCGGGTCCATGCGGAAAGCGCTGGAATTGTCGATGACGACGGCTCCGGAGCGCGCCGCGATAGGGGCCCATTCTTTGCTCACGTCCCCCTCCACGGCAAAAAGAGCGATATCGACGCCCTCGAAACTGGACGCGCCCACCGCCTCCACCGGCACGTCGCGGCCCAGCCATTTCATGCTGCGCCCGCCCCTGGAGGCCAGAAGCCGCAGGTTTTCGACGGGGAAACCGCGTTCCTCCAGAACCTTGATCATCTCGACGCCCACGACTCCCGTTGCGCCGAACACCGCGACGTTAGCTTTCGTCACGATTCATACCCCCAGACATTCTTTCATGTCGCTGTTGATCTGGGACATGCAGTTCTCCGATGCCTCGACCAAAGGCAGGCGCAGTCGGTTTTCGCAGTAGCCCAGCTTGCTGGCGGCGTACTTGACCGGCATGGGGCTGGTCTCCATGAACAGGTTTTTCATCAGGGGGAAGAGCTTCAGATGCAGGTCCCTGGCCTCGGCCACGCGGCCGGCCAGAGCGGCGCGCACCATGTCGGAGGTCTCCTTCGGGGCGATGTTCGACAGAACGGAGACGACGCCGTGCCCCCCCGCGTTCACCAAGTGGAACGCCTGGTCGTCGTTGCCCGAGAGAACGAGAAAATCGGGACGCGCCCGGCGGAGCTTGCGGATCGTCTCGTCGACCTGCGCCTGGTTGCCGGACGCCTCCTTGACGGCGACGATGTTGCGCACCTCCGCCAGGCGCACGACGGTCTCGGGCAACAAGTTGACCCCCGTGCGCCCTGGAACGTTGTAGAGGATCATCGGGATGCCCACGCTTCCCGCCACGGCCTTGAAATGCCGGAACAATCCCTCTTGGGAGGGCTTGTTGTAATAAGGGGTGACGACCAGGATGCCGTCGGCCCCGAGTTTCTCGGCCTGCTTGCCGCTCTCGATCGCATAGGGCGTGTTGTTGCCGCCCGTGCCGATGACGACGGGGATACGCCCCTTCACGCGCGCGACGGAGAAGCGAACGATCTCCTCCCGTTCGGATTCCGTCACGACGGGGCTTTCTCCGGTCGTGCCCAACACCACCAGAAACTCCACCTTCTGATCGATCTGCCAGTCGATGAGCCTTCCGAAGTTGTGATAATCGATGCCATCCGTACCGAACGGCGTGATCAACGCCGTGCCCGTGCCCTTGAACATCAAAACCCCTCCTTGTATGTGTCGCAAAAAATAAGCGCGCCCTCACACACGCTTGTGTAGGGACGCGCTTTTATGCACGCGGTACCACCCTGCTTGAGGAAAATTGTCCCTACGCGAAACCTCGCGTACAATTTCCTCCGCTTCAAGACCCGTAACGTGGGCCTTCACGTGAACATACTCCCGAGACACGCCTACGCGCAACCCGTTTCCGCTCCGGCTCCCCGGGTTTTTGGCCTTGTCCGCCGTACCGGAACATCTTTCAGCCTACGGATGTCCCTCTCTGTCGATACTCGTCGTTTCACCGCCGGACCTAGGCGCCCCGAATCATCGCTTTTACAAAACAAAACCCAATGAACTCGCTTTAAACGGGATTATAAGGTCCTTCGATAATTTGTCAAGAGCCCGAATCGTAAATCCCCCAAAGTTTAAAGGTGTATTAGCTTGGAGTTCGGATTTCTAATGCTTTAAAAATGCTACGCTGAACCTTTGATAAAGCAGGGTAAACGTCTTTGTACTTCCCCTTGAATTTTACCTTGTAGATGGCTTTTATGTGGTTGAATATCTGACGCCGGGTCAGTTTTTTACAATCATCGGAGCTATTCATGCACACCCTGATCTCTCTCATAAATATCTCTGCCAGGAACTGTACGAACAGCCTTGCCGTCATTCGGCCATCGGTGTGAACACGTATCCTCCCCATGTCCAACTCGTTTTTCATCTCGTCAAAATCCTTCTCGATATAATCCCTCGTTGAGTACTCCCTTAACGCGTCTGAAGCAGTACTTATCGTCCGGTCATTCGTTATGAAGCAGATGTGTCCGGCATAATTATTTCGGTCCAGCTAAAATTTAAATTTCATTTTCTCACTATGACAGTATAACACAAAATTGCAATGAATATAGCATATATCTACACTTAAATCTTACATACTTATACTTATAATAATTTTGGGGATTTACGTTACGTATGATCTCCGCGATGAACTGTATCAGAAGCCTCGCTCGCATGGGCGGCCCCCTCTGAGGTTATATACCATGCCAGCGAAAGGATATCGCAGGCGGCGTCCTCGCCGAACGCT
>JAISQE010000174.1 GCA_031274425.1 Synergistaceae bacterium
GGGGCCGCTCATTTTGAGCCTTTTCGTGTTTTCCCTGGACTCCTACCGCAAAGCCTGGATACTCTACCAAACGTCGCAGCTCCCGTGCGAGACGCCGCTTCCCGACGAGAGCGCCTGAACCGCTGAACGCTGAATATCAAATATCGTTGAATCCGGCCCGCGTCGATGCGGGCCATTTTTCTCAGGTCCTCCAGCGCTCGTTCCGGCGTGATGCACTGGGGGGCAATACTGTCAATGCGCTTGACTTTGCGACCTTTCCAGGGGCAACGATCCTATTTACGCGCTCCGTCCGGGCCAACCGTATGACCGTCAACGGTCGTATTGACCGCCAGCTTGCCGTCCGTGTTGAAGTAGTACCATTTGCCGCTTATTTGCTCCCAGCCCTGAGCGGCCAAGATACCGCTGTCCTTGAAGTAATACCGGTTTTCATCGATAGTTTGCCACCCGGTTTTCATCACTCCATCGTCGCCAAAGTAGTACGTCGACTTTCCGGCTATGGTGTGCCATCCGGTTTGAATATCGCCGGCTGGAGTGTAATAAATTTTGCCGCCGTCTTCGTTTTTTGCCCAGCCCGACCGCTTGACGCCCGCTTTTTCCTGAAGCGTTACCACATACCGGCCATACTGGCGCAGGATCTTGCCAAGCTCGGCGGTGGTTTGATTGACGCCAAGGTCGCTCGCGTACACCATTCTGGTGTTTATGGTTTCCAGATCGTTTTGGTCCAGCTCAATAATGCGGACGCCTCTCAAAAGATCTCTCAAGTCCGAATACTGCATATCGCCTTCAAACATGTCCGGCCCATATTGGTAGTAGCCGACGCTGCCGTCGAAACCAAGCAAAATGCCGTTGTAATTGCCGATGTAGTCGTTTTCATGGGCGTGAGCGACGAAAATGCCTTTAACGTCTCCGGCTAATTGAGCCGCGGCGTATAAACCGCTGTTTATCATGGCGCTGAATTCCGTTCCGTACCTGGAGCCGACGACGTCGGATTTTTCCTTCTCCGCGTACATCATCGCGAATTCCGGCAATGTAATGTGCACGAACATGACGGCGTTCAACCTGCCGTATTCCTCGCGGAGCTTGAGGGCGGTGTCGTAATACCATTTGATCTGCTCAGGCCTGGTCCAGTCGTATCCGGTGACGCCCTTGTCCTGAACGGCGGGGTTGTGTTGCACATAGCTGTTGCTGTCAAGCGCCCAAACCGTGTATAGCGGTTTTTTGCCGGCATTGTCATAGATCAGCCGATACATGTCACCCACCGCGTATGTGTTGACGCCGTTAGGATAATAATTTTCCGCGCCGCTCATGCTCGGGCGGTTCACGTTGTACTTGAAGCTCATGTAGTACCCAAGTTGCTTGATCTTGTTCCAGCCTTCCTCTTTAATAGCCGTGACGACATCCTCATCATGGTTGCCGAAGGTGACCAGCCACGGGATCTGCCTTTCTTCCACAGGCGCTGCCATTTGTCTGATGTATTCCTGCAAATCCTTCGCGTTCATGTCATTGCCGGAAAGGTCTCCGTTGATAACTACCAGATTCGGCTTTTCCGCGTCAAGCGCGGCCCTCATAAGCGCGGTGGTTCTGGGATCCAGGGTCGGCCTGGTTCCCGACTTGACAAAATCCTGGGGATCGGACATCTCCATGATCTTAAATTTTCCGTTTGCGCCGAACCTCAGGCTATTCGGCTCCGCGGCGCTGGATTCCGCCTCGAACGAAACGATTGACATAATACAAACGGCCATAAGAATGGCGGACAAAGGTTTGAAGAAACTTGTTTTCACAACATTCACCCTTTCCGGTAACATATTAAGAGTCCCGCAAAATAACGACAACGCTCCGATAACCCCTTGTGCCGCGTAAAATAAATCCCTCTCGATGAAATTACTGGAAAACGGCATCCCCCCGATTTTGAATCATGACTATCAAATCGGCTCAGACTGGATGATCGCTCCCTCTTGACAGTCATGTCTAGAATTTACGGCAATACTAACTGGAGGATGTATCAAAAATATTACGCGGCTGTAAAAAACGGGTAAAGCATAAAGCGGAAGTTCAGCTCAGCTCAAAGGAAGAATGCTCTAAAATAGCGCTTTTGCACTCAATTTCTTCGCTTCTTCCGCCAGCTCATTCCGGCGTGGTACACTGGTGGTCAATTCCTTGAATAAATATCGAGGCATAAGCGCGTCGAGCACAAATCGTTTCCGCCGCGTAAAACTTTAACGAAATTGGGAGGTAATGCCTCATGTCCATGAAGTACACGATCGAAGCTTATGAGTTGTTGGACAGCCCGTCCGTATCGGGCGAAAGCGTCAAGAAAGCTCTCGCCGCGTCGGGAGTGGAGGAAAACGCCATTGAAGTCAAGGCTGTTCAGGGCCCCAAGGGGCACACGGATTTCGTTAAAATTTGGTTCCGCGGCTCCCAGGGCAAGAGGGGCGGCGGAAAGGCCCCGACGCTTGGCATCGTGGGGCGCTTGGGGGGAATCGGCGCTCGCCCGGAGCGGGTCGGCATCGTCTCGGACGGCGACGGCGCGGTAGCCGCTCTCGCCGCCGCCATGAAGCTGGGGCAAATGGCTCGGCGGGGGGACGTGCTGGAAGGCGACGTATTCGTCTCCACCCACATTTGCCCGGACGCCCCGACGCGCCCGCACGACCCCGTTCCGTTTATGGACTCTCCCATCAACATGACCATCGCCAACGCCGAGGAAATGAGCGACGAGCTGGACGCCGTGCTCTCCATCGACACGACGCGAGGCAACCGGGTCATCAACCATCGTGGTTTCGCCATATCTCCCACGGTCAAAGAAGGCTACATTTTGAGGGTCAGCGAAGATTTGTTATCGTTGATGAATTATGTCACCGGCCAAGCGCCTGTGGTGTTCGCCGTCACGACGCAGGATATTACGCCCTACGGCAACGACCTTTATCACCTCAACAGCATCTTGCAGCCCTGCACCGCGACGAAAGCGCCCGTGGTGGGCGTCGCCTTGACGGCTGAATCGGCGGTTCCCGGCTGCGCGACGGGGTCTTCTCAGGTCGTGGATATCGAAGCCGCGGTACGCTTTTCCATCGAGGTCGCCAAAGCCTTCGGCGAGGGGAAAATCGAATTTTACAACGAAAGGGAGTTCCAACACCTTGTCGATTTGTACGGCTCAATGAAGCACCTTCAAACAATGGGCAAAGAGGTTTGAAAGTAAGGAGGTTTGAAAGTAAAAAGGCTTGAAAATTAAAAAGGCTTGAAAATTAAGAAGACTTGAAAATTAAGAAGACTTGAAAAAGGAGGCTTGAAAGCATGAAAAGAATCGGGACCGTAACCATCGGTCAGTCCCCCAGGGTGGATGTCATCCCCGAGATCGCCGCCATTTTGGGCCCCGGCGTGGAGATACGGGAAGCCGGCGCTCTGGACGGTCTTTCCAAGGAGGAAATAACGAAGCTGGCGCCGGAGAAGGGGGATTACGTTCTGGTGACGCGCCTTGCCGACGGTTCCTCCGTGCAGGTGGCCGAACGCTATATTACGCCCCGCGTTATCGAGAAAATCAACGGCCATTTTCGTGAGGGCATCCCTCTCGTCTTCCTCCTCTGCACAGGGGAATTTCCCGGTTTCGAGACGGGAGGCCTTCTGATACGCCCCCAAAAAGTGTTGTTCCACGCGGTTTCCGCCCTAGCGGATGGCTTGAAACTTGGCGTCATGACGCCGTCGCCGGAACAGGTGGAGCAGTCCGAGAGCCGCTGGAGGCAGGTCAGTCCGGCCGTCAAATCCGTCCCCTCTTCCCCCTATGTCGAAGGCATGGCGGCGGCGAAGTCCGCGGCTCAAGACCTGAAGAACTGGGGCGCGGAGCTTATCGTCATGGACTGTATGGGATATACCTCCGCTATGCAGGACTCGGTGCGCGAGATCACGGGAAAACCCGTTATCCTGGCCCGAGGCATCGCCGCGCGTACCGTAAAAGAATTGATAGGGTGAGAATGGATAGGGTGAAAAATATGGACATTATCGAGGTAGCGAAGCGCCTTTTGACGGACAACATGGGTCTGAAAACCGGCGAAACCCTTCTGGTCGTTTACGACGAAACCACCCTCCGCATCGGGGAAACTCTTTTCGAGGCCGGAGTTCAGTTGGGAGCGAAAGCCATAGCGCTCCGCACGCCGTTGCTGTCGAAAAACGGAGAAGAACCTTTCCCCGTCGCGGCGCGCGCAATGGCGGAGTCGGATGTGGTCGTCGCGGCGACGGGGACGTCTTTGACTCACACGCAAGCGAAAAAGAACGCCTGTAAAGCGGGAGCGCGAGTTGCCACCATGCCCAGAATCACCGAGGACATGTTCTTCAACGGGCCGATTACGGCGGATTACGGCAAGGTCGAAGCCTTGACGAAAAGGGTCAATGTTTTTCTCGACGAGGCAAAAGAGGCGGAACTCCGTTCGGGTGATTGCGTCTTGAAAATGTCCCTGGAGGGCAGGTCGGGAATACTCAGCAGCGGCGTCTACCGCAACAAAGGCGAGTCGGGGAACCTGCCCTCGGGAGAATCTTACATTGCCCCCGTTGAGGGGAGCGCCAGCGGATCGGCGCTTATCGACGGCTCTTTCGCGGGCCTGGGTATCTTGAAGGCCCCCTTGAAGCTGACCTTTGAGAAAGGGAAGATGACAAAGGCGGAAGGCCCCGACGCGGAACGGCTGGAAGCGATGCTGGGAGAGAATCCTTTGGCGCGTAACCTGGCGGAACTGGGTATCGGGACAAACGACAAGGCGCGTGTGACGGGAGTTATCCTGGAAGACGAGAAAATCTATGGGACGGTTCACATCGCTCTCGGCAGTAACGACACGTTTGGAGGAACAGTGGCCGCTGGGATACATGTGGATGGAATCATTACAAAACCGGAATTGCTTTTGGACGGCCGCGTCATCGTCAAAGACGGAACCGTGTTGCCCGACCTGGCGTCGCCTAACTAGGCGTTGCCTAACTTGAATCGATTTAGGCAACAACGTTCGTTCAAGAAGCCCCACCCGGCCTACGCGCTCCGGCGAGGCTCGACGCCGGCCGAATCCGCCGTGTCTGTAAATTCCCCACGCGTCAATCTTTCTTTGGAGGTATCGTCTCGTATCGCCTTATGCCGATATCGGCTTGCCGGTTCCGCCGCCCGGCAGTCTTGTCTTGCCGAAGAACAATCCTGTCGGTGACAACAGGGCAAACGCATCAGGAAGGGCTAAAGCATTGTAAATACTCAATTGACTATTTTGCGCATGAAATTTATCAATTAAGTAATAGCAAGGGTTTACGATTCTCATGCGTTTGCCCTGTCGGTGACAAGCCCCGGCATTGACAGCGGGGCGCGATAATGGTACCTTTTACGAATTTCAAGAGGAAAATACCTACGTATCCCTATTTCGAGCAAAGAAGGTAAAGACGATGGAGACGAAAAAGCACAGCAAGTTTCAAAGGTATGTTCTGCCGGGACTGATCTTCCAGTCCGTGGTCATTGCCGGTGGGTATGGCACGGGCGCGGAGCTGGCGGAGTTTTTCTTCCCTTACGGGTCCCTGGGGGGACTGCTGGCCATGAGCACCGTCACGTTCTTGTTCTGGGCCGTGGTGTGCGCAGTCACGTTCGAGTTCGCGCGCGTTTTTCAGACCTACGAGTACAAATCGTTCTTTCAAACGCTGCTGGGCAAGGGCTGGGTGCTGTATGAAATCTGTTACGTCATACTGCTGCTGATCGTTCTGGCCGTGGTCGTGGCGGCGGCGGGGGCGAACACGGAAGCCGTGTTGGGAGTGAGCAAGTGGTACGGCGTCGTCGTCATGGGGGTTTGCGTCGCCCTCCTGGTGCTGAGGGGCACGACGGCGATTGAAAAATTCCTGTCCTTTTGGTCTTACGTGCTCTACGCGGTGTACATTCTGTTCCTCGCCATCTGTTTCACGCAATTCGGCGAGGCCATCGCCGAACAACTGGGCGCGGTGAAGGAAATCGGCGCGGGATGGGCTATGGGCGGCGCGAGATACGCGTTCTACAACCTCGGCATCATTCCGGCGGTGCTTTTCGCCACGCGCGACGCGGAAAGCCGCGCGGAGGCCGTCGGTTCCGGCCTGATCGCCGGCGCCATCGGGATACTTCCCGCCATACTCCTCTTCGTGGCGATGACGGGCATGTACCCGGAGATCGCCTCCGTCGCGATTCCCGTCAACTACATTTTCGAAAAGCTGAACATGCCCTGGCTGCAATACCTCTTCCAGATCGTGCTGTTCGGCACCCTGATAGAGACCGGCGCGGGATTCATCAAGGCCGTGACGGACCGCCTCGAAATCAATTACACCAAAGAGGGCAAGCAGCCTCCGGCGCAGCTTCGCCCGGCGGTCACCGTCGGCTGCGTGCTGCTGGGCGTGGCCATTTCCTCCTTCGGCCTCACGGGTCTCATCGCGCAGGGCTACGGCACGATCACCTGGGGCTTCTTCGTGCTGTACGTGGTGCCCGTGCTCACGTGGGGCGTCTATAAAATCGCGACGGCAAAAAAGGTCTGAATAAAACCTTAGGGGAGGGACGCGCCCATGCGGTTGAAGATCGGCGAGCTCATACAAAAGGGTGAAAAACTCAGCTATGCCAAGGAAGACGCGCCTCTCCCGGAGGGCGCGACGGACTGCAGCGCGGGATACAACCCCTACGGAGCGCCGCCCGCGGCGTTGGAGGCATTGAAGGGACTCCAGCCCTCCGAGGTCTACGCGTATCCGCACGGCATGTTTCTGCAGGACGCCATCGTGAAGTTCTGGGTGCCTCACGCGGCGCTCAAAAGGGAGAACGTGTTGCTGACGGACGGCTCCATCGACGGCATCTATCTGACGAACGCGGCGTTCGCCGCTCCGGGGGCGGCGGTGCTGGCGGTCAGCCCGCAGTTCTCGGACTACGTCGCGCACGCGAAGTTCATGAACATCGAATACCGTCCGGTGCGCCTGGACGCGGCCAAGGGGTATCGCGTCGAGCCGGAGCCCCTCCTGAGGGAAATCAACGGCGGGCTGAGCTTGGTGTACCTCGACAACCCGAACAATCCCACGGGACAGGCGATCCCGCTGGAGACCCTGCGCGCCGTGGCGGACAGGGCCGCGCAACACGACGTTTGCGTGATAGCGGACGAGGCCTACGCCGACTTCATGGAGGAGTCGCAGTCCGCCGCCACGCTGTTGCCGGAGTACGAGAACCTGATCGTCCTGCGCACGTTTTCCAAG
>JAISQE010000076.1 GCA_031274425.1 Synergistaceae bacterium
GAGGAAAACGTTTTTCGGAAAGTCATCAACGGCGCGCCGACGGAGGATCCGGACCATCTCGCCGCCAAAGAGATGGTGGAGCGCGCGTTGAACCGCACCGCCAACATTTACGTTCAGCCCCACCAGGCGTTCAACTCGGACGCCGCCTCCATCAACAAAGCGTATGAAACGCTTCGGCATGTCGCCGCGTGGTACAAAAACGACAAAAACCGCTTCGATCAGCAACTTCCCTACTGAACCGGCGGGGCTGCTTCCTAGCGGGTAGCCCCAGCCCCGCCAAGATTTTCAGATTTTCATAGAGCGATTTCCCTTCCTTATGTTTGCGTAGAAGAAGATTGAAGGAGGCCGAGGAAGGCCGAAGGGGGATTTCCATAATGGATAGCGTCAAACTGTTTAAATTTCATATTAAATTTCATAGGGCGTTGCTGCTGACGGCGTTCTTTGGGGCGTACGTTTTCAGCGGAGCGGTCTTTGCGGGGGCGAGGGGGGAATATGTGGAAGGCGAGGCCCTGGTCCTGCTCAAGAACAACGACGCCGTTCCCCTCGACAAGGCGAGCGCCAGAAGCGGCGTCGCGCGAAGTTACGCGCAAAGCGCGGCTTCCCGGGCGGATGCCGAGGCCGTAACCACTTACGCCGCTCTTTCCGCCGCGACGAACAAGGTTTTCCTGTTTGTTCGATCGAAATCCGACACGACGGAGGAGCTGATCGCCAAGCTCAAAAGCGACCCGAACGTCGTCGCGGCCGTTCCCAACTATATATCTTACGCTCGCGCCGTTCCCAATGACCCGTTTTTCAACCAGCTTTGGGGCATGGACAAGATTGGCGCGCCGCGCGCCTGGGACACCACCACCGGCGGCCCGGACGTCTACGTGGCCGTCGCCGACAGCGGCGTCACGCCGACCCATGAGGACCTTGTCGGGAATTTCGACGAGGGCCGGAGCAAAAATTTTACCACCAACTCCAGTTACGTCGACGGCAACGGGCATGGAACCCACGTCATCGGCACCGTCGGCGCTGTCGGCAATAACGGTCTGGGCGTGGCGGGGGTCAATTGGGCGACGAAGATCATCGCCCTCAAGATTCTGAACGACGAGGGCCTCGGCTCGGACGCGGAGATCATCGGCGGGTTGGATTACGTGAAGGACCTCCTGGAGAAGAACCCTGACATGCGCATGGCGGCCATCAATTTCTCGCTTGGCGGATGGCGTTCGATGACGCCGGACGAAGTGAAGGATGGGCCGTATTATCAGGCCTACAAGGCTCTCAGCGACACAAACAGAACCGTTATCGTAGTCGCCGCCGGCAATGAGGGGCATGAAGCGGGACAGCCGAACCCCGAGCGCTTTTGGGAGGGCATGAGATACGTAGAGGCGGGGGAATACACGTATCCCGCGTCGCTGGCGGCATTGGGCACCATCGAAAACATGATCGTCGTCGGCGCGAGCAGTATGGGCGACAAAGCCCCAGGCTTCACGAACTGGAGCGAAAGATTCGTCGACGTCCTCGCTCCCGGCGTGGACATCGAGAGCACGGTCAAGAACGGCAAATACGAGCGCGACTGGAACGGCACGTCTATGGCCGCGCCCCACGCGGCGGGCGCGATCGCCCTTCTGTCCGCGGCGAACCCGGCCTGGACCGCGCGGGATCTGAAACGGATCCTGCTCGAAACGGCCAACCACGACGTCAACCCGACGACGGGGCCGACATACAAGTTCGATTCCGCGACGAAGGTGTCCGCGCATGGTTTGATCGACGTCGGCAAGGCCGTCGAGACGGTCCTGAACCTGAGCGCGCTCGGGCTCAGCGCTGGAACGCTTGTCCCCGCGTTCGACCCGTGGACGACGGGCTACGTCGTCCAGGTGGACAACTCCGTGAATGCCCTGACCGTCACGCCTAAGGCCGAATATCCTCTCATCGCGACGACGATCGCCGTCAAACGGCGCGACTCAGGCGAGCGGGCGGGCTCCGCCCTGAGCCTGTACGAGGGGGCCAACGTGATCGACGTCGTCGTGAAACACGCGAACGGCGTCGCCGCGAAGACCTACACGCTGACGGTCAAGAAGGAGGCGCGCGAGGCGGAGCCGGAGGTCTACGGGCTGACGGCCGATCCCGCGACGGTCCGGTCCGGCGGTACCAGCGCAATCGCCATGACCGGCGTGAAGTTGTCGGATAAAACCCAAGCGGCGGTCTTCTACGAGGGAACGCGGGTGGACGAAAAAGCCGCCGAGACGGCCGGCGACGGTTTCGTCAGGACCGGAGAGCTGACTTTCCCGGTCAACGACGACACGGCGGACAAAGTTTACACCGTAAGGGCGTCGCTGAACGGGACGGATTGGACGACTCGGGAAGTTGCCGTCACGGTGCTCGGAACGAAGAATTCCCCCGCGATCACGGGAATGGGGATTGGCGCGGACACTCTTTCCTGGCGCGGCGGCGACAGCTCCGTCGCCGTGAAGGGGGTGAATCTGCCCAACTACGTCAGGATCGGCGCTTTCGTTTCCGGCGCTTCGGAGCCCAGCGTCACGGAAATGACGTTTGGAACCTCGACCGAGCAGGCGACGAGATTGACGATCCCGGTCAACGACAGCACGAGTGGAGCGAAATCTTATATCGTGAAAGCGTCCTTCGACGGGACGAACTGGCTCGACGCCCACACCGGAACGATCACCGCAAGCGCGAAGCCGGTGCTTCGGATCGATGGAATAACCGTGGACCCCGTTCTTCTGCCCAAGCAAGGCGGAGACGTCGACGTCACCGTGACCGGGGCGAATCTGAGCGGGCCTCTCGCCATCATCGCTTTCGACTCCGAGGGCTACGCGGTAACCTCTCAGGCGTTCCAGCATGTCGATCCCGACAGCGTGAACACGACGCTTTGGTTCATGGACAACGAGGGAACCTCGGACGAAGTGTACACGATCAAAGTGGCTCTTGGCGACTCTCAGCCCCTGGACAGCCCCAGCGCCACGGTCACTATTTTGGGCAAAGACTCGGCTTCGATGCCGGCTCTGCCTCCCCAACCCTCCAAAGAAGACGAGAAGATCAATGGGTCGGACGTGGTCAAGATCGGCTTCGACGGCGACGAGATCGTCGTGACCTATGCGGACGGCGGCGAAAAGGTTTTCGACAAAGACGACTACAACGTCAGCGTAGTTTACGACGAAGCGAGGTTCGCGATAGTCGATTCCGACAGCGATACGGCACTATTCAGAGCCGACGGCGAGCTTATTCACGACGGAGCGGCGATCGTCGTAACGGCGGCTGCAAGCGACAACGCCCTTTCGTTGGGCAAGAGTTCCCTCGACGACCAGGGTAAGGTCACGACGACCGCGAAGACGAAGGACGGCAAGACAGAGGTGGCGATTCCGGCGTCGTCGCTTTTGGGCGGAAGGCGCGACATAACGTTCGACAGCGGAGAGGGCAGCAACCCGCGTTACAAGGGCATTCTCGCGATGAACTACACGCACGGCTTCACGACCCCGGCCTCCAAGCCGTCCGGCGGCGGTTGCGACGTGGGGCTCGGCGCTTCGCTCCTGTTCCTCGCGGCCGCGCTCGCGGCCGGCAAAAAGAAATAGCGCTTCGAATAGAGCTTTAAATTCGAAATAGAGCTTCGCAATAGAGATTCAAAAAAATAGAGCTTCGGCGAAGGTAAAACTCCGCCGGCAAAGTTGAAGCCGCTCCCGTTTTCCTGGGCAGCGGCTTTATGAATTTCGCCCAAGAGCGGATTGCCAAATCGATTTTTAGTATTACAATGTTTCTTCATATTGTATTTCTTCAACACCTGTCGGGTGTATTTTCGGACCTTAAAAACAAACTTTAGTCGTTGAGTTCGGTTTGTCGTCGATGGGTCCAGGGGGCGATGTTTTTTGGTTAATGGCGTGCAGTTTTCGACTTTGTTTCAGCAGATTATCAACGGCCTTTCTCTGGGTTCGGTCTACGCTTTGATCGCGGTTGGCTATTCTCTCGTCTATTCCATTCTTTCGTTTTCGAATTTCGCGCATGGCGGGTTTCTGGTCGTCGGCGGCTATATCTGTTATGGACTGCTCATGGGGAAGGGGTTCAATATATGGATCGCCAGCCTGGGCGCTCTGGTGGGCGCGGGGTTCGTCGCCGCCCTCACCGAACGCCTGGCCTACAAGCCGATACGCGAACGCACCTCTATGACTCTTTACCTTCTGATCGCGTCCATGGGCGTCAGCATCGTCATCGAGAACCTCTTCGTCATCGTGGTCGGCGGGCGCTTCAGGGCGCTGCCGCAAAACACCTTCCCCTCGGCTCTCTTCAGCCTGGGAGGAAACGTCACCGTCAGCGCCTTCGACATCTTCTCGCTGGTCATCGCCGTGACCTTCCTCGGAGGGTTGCAGCTTTTCCTGTCCCGGACCCGCTGGGGGCTCGCCATTCGCGCCGCGGCCTGCGACCTGCGCACGGCGGGCTTGATGGGGGTCAACGTCTCCCTCCTGATCGCCATCGTCTTTTTCGTCGCCGGGCTTCTGGCCGCTGTGGGCGGCATCTTTCTTTCGGTCCGGTACACTCTTTATCCCCAGTTGGGGGGAATCACGACCAAGGCCTTCGTCGCCGCGGTCATCGGGGGGCTGGGCAGCCTTCCCGGCGCGGTGGTGGGCAGCCTCATTCTGGGCCTGGCCGAGATGCTCACCGCGGGTTTCATCAGCAGCCAGATGCGGGACCTGGTGGTTTTCTCCATGTTGGTGATCATGCTTCTGGTGAAGCCGGCGGGCTTCTTCGGCAAGCAGATCGGCGACAAGATCTAGGAAGGGGGGAGAAGCCGTGAGGAAAAGTCTTTTGGGAAACGCCGCCTTCGTCGCTCTGGGCCTGGTTTTGGCCTTTATGCCGCTCTCCGGGTACGAGGAGGGGATCGTGGCCCTGCTCTGCATCAACTGTATAGCCGCGATGGGCGTTTCGCTCCTGACCGGGTTTACGGGTATTTTCAGCCTCGGGCACGCGGCCTATATGGCGCTCGGCGCTTACACCGCGGCCATCATGACCGTGCGTTACGGCGTTCACTGGCTTCCCGCCATCGTGGCGGGCGGGATCATCGCCGTGCTGGTGGCGTGGCTGATCGGCATGCCGACGCTTCGCCTGACGGGCGATTACTACGCCATCGCGTCCATCGGGTTGGGGGAGGCCATCCGCCTGATTCTCGAAAACTGGCAATCCTTCACCCGGGGCGCTCGCGGGTTTCCCGGCATCGATTCCTACACCAACCGGGCGGTGTCGGTGGGATTTTTCACGGTGCTGGGCATCGGCATGTTCAACTTGATCTACAGCCGGTTGGGCCGCGAGCTCAAGGCGTCGAGAGACGACCGGGTCGCGGCGTCCCTGATGGGCTTTCACACCCCGGCGTCCCGCATGAAGGCCCTTTTGATCTCGGCGTTCTACTGCGGCATAGCGGGGGCGCTGCTGGGGGGCTACATGAACTTCATCCAGCCCTCCATGTTCGACATGATGAAGTCCACGGAACTGACGGCGGTGGTGGTCTTCGGCGGGCTGGGGTCCATGAGCGGAACCCTGCTGGGGTCCGCGGCCATCACCTCGGTGATGGAGTATTTCCGGGACATCTCTCAGTACAGGATGCTGATCTACGGGCTGCTTCTGGTGGTGATCATGGTGCTGCGCCCGGAGGGCCTGCTGGGGGACCGGGAGCTGTGGGCCTTTGTTCCGAGCCTCCGCGGCGGCGTCAAAAGAAGCGAGGCCAGGGAAGGAGGCGAGGGAAGATGATCAACTCGCGCGTTCTCCTCGAACTGGATGGCGTGGACATGTTCTTCGGCGGCGTGCAGGCCGTCCGGGACATGAGTTTTACGATCATGGACAGCGAGCTGGCGGGGATCATCGGTCCCAACGGGGCGGGAAAGACTACGGTGTTCAACGTGATATCGGGGGTCTACAGCCCTACGGCCGGCAGCATCTGGTTCCGCGAACAGGACATCACGCCGCTCATGGCCTATCAGGTGAATCGCCTGGGCATTGCCCGCACGTTCCAGAACCTGCGTCTTTTCGGGCGTTCCTCCGCGCTGGAGAACGTGATGACGGCGACGCAGAACCGCTACCGCTATTCTTTCCGGGAGAACCTGAGAGGGCATCTGTCGCCGAGCTATCGGCCGGATCCGGATTATTCCTACAGTTTCGTGGAGTCGTTGTTGCACGTTCGGAACTGGGCGGGCACGGAGAAGCGCATCCGGGAGAAGAGCATGGAGCTTCTGGATCGCGTGGGCCTGGCCGACCGGGCGAACCAGGCGGCGGGGACGCTGCCCTACGGGATGCAGAGGCGGCTCGAGATCGCCCGGGCTCTGGCCCTAGACCCCAAGTTGCTGTTGCTGGACGAGCCGGCGGCGGGAATGAACCCGGAGGAGGTCTCCGCGCTGAACGGGCTGATCACGGGCATACATCGGGATTTCAAGCTGACGACCCTGGTGATCGAACACCACATGGACCTGATCATGGAGATATGCCCTCATATCGTCTGCATGAACTTCGGGGCGAAGATAGCGGAGGGAACGCCGGAGGAGATCCAGAACAACGCGGAGGTGTTGAGCGCGTACTTGGGCGACGAGCCGGACGCCCATGAGGAGGCGGTGGGGAGATGAAAGTGCTGTTGGAGGCGAGGGATCTTCACGTCAGTTACGGAGCCATCAAGGCGCTTCAGGGATTTTCGCTTTCCTTGAACGAACGTGAGATCGTCTCGGTGATCGGAGCCAACGGAGCGGGAAAGTCGACCTTCATGAGCGCGGTGATGGGAATGGTGAAATGCGACCGCGGTGAGGTGTTTTTGGATGGGAAGAAGCTACCGCCCAAGAGTTTTCTGGTCGTTCAGGGGGGATTGTCCCTGGCGCCGGAGGGGCGCAAGGTCTTCGCGCCTCTGACGGTTCTGGAAAACCTGGAGATCGGGGCGTTTTCCCGAGCGGGACACGGAGACGTCAAGAAGGACATGGAGTGGGTTTTTTCTCTTTTCCCCCGATTGAAGGAGCGCGTCCGCCAGCACGCCGGGACTCTGTCCGGAGGCGAACAGCAGATGCTGGCGATCGGAAGGGCGCTGATGGCCCGTCCGCGGGTGCTGCTTCTGGACGAGCCGTCGCTGGGGCTGGCGCCGATCATCATTCGGGATATCTTCGCGGAGCTGAAGCGCATCAACGAGGAGGGCGTGAGCATTCTCCTGGTGGAGCAGAACGCGAGGCAGGCGCTGCTTTTGTCGCGCCGCACCTACGTTTTGCAGACAGGGCGCTTGTTGAAGGAGGGCCTTTCGAAAGACCTTCTGACCGACCCCGAGATCAAAGCGGCGTACCTGGGGACGAAGGGAAAATAAAACGAAACAAAATAATCTGGAGGCAAGGCGAATGTCTTTGATCGAGATGACGATAAAAAATTTTACGGAAAAACTGAGCTCGGACGCGCCCGCGCCGGGGGGCGGCAGCGCGGCGGCCCTATCCGGCGCGCTGGGGGCGGCGCTGGTCTCCATGGTGTGCAACCTGACCCTGGGCAAGCCCAAGTACGCGGAACACGAACCCCTCGTCGGAAAAACTTTGGCGAGCGCCAATGACTTGAAAACGAGGCTTTTGGACGCGATCCAGAGGGATACGGACGCCTTCGACGCGGTCATGGCCGCGTTTGGTATGCCGAAGGAAACAGACGAAGAAAAAAACGCGCGCGCCGTCTCCGTCCAGTCCGCCTACAAAGCGGCGATAGCCTCGCCCGAGGCGACGGCGGAGTGCTGTCTGGCGGTGATGAAACTCGCCGAATCCCTCGTGGGGAAAAGCAACGTCAACGCGGTCAGCGACCTTTCGGTGGGCGCGACTCAGGCCTACGCGGGGTTGAAGGGCGCTATGGCGAACGTGAGAATCAACCTGCCCGTCGTGAAAGACGCCGCTTACGCGGCCGAAAAAAGAGCGTGGATGGAACGAACGGAAAAAGAAGCCGCGCGGCTGCTCCAAGCGGTAGAAACCGGGGTCGCCGGGCAACTGTTTTCATGATATGGGGTCTGGGCGTAGACCTTTGCGGCATTTCCCGCATGGAAAAGGCGATTCGCTCCGCCTACTTCGTGGAGCGCATCTTTCGCCCCTCGGAGGTCGCCTACGCCGACGCCAAAGGGAACGCCCGCGCCCGGGCGGCGAGCTTCGCCTCGGCGTTCGCGGCGCGCGAGGCGTTTGCCAAAGCCGGCGGCATCTCGATGTACAAGGTGGCGCTCTCCTCGCAAATTTGCCTCGAACGGGCGAATGGCGTTCCCAGCCTTGTGGTTCCCCCCGACCTGGACGCCGGCTTCGCCGAGGGAAAAAAACGGGCGTGGGTGTCGCTCAGTCACGATGGGGATTACGCCGTAGCCGTCGTGGTGATCGAGGCGCTCTTATAAAATGAGGTCGTGTCATGAGATACAGAAACAAGAGGCGCGTCGATTGGGATGAGGAGCTGCGCAAAACCGAGCGCATACGACGCAAGGGGCTTTTTGTCTCGGCGCTGGGGTTCGGCGTGGCGGCGATTTTTGTCGTCGGCGCGGGACGCATGGGCCCGGCCGGAGTCGATGTCAGCCGTAAGCTCCTCTTCGCGCTCTGTTTCGTGGCCGCGATGTTTTTGGCGCGCGGTACGCTTCGGCGCGGAGAGCGCTTGCGCCGGGAACGGGAAGAAAGGGAAGAGGCGCTGGCGCTGAGCCGGATAAAGCAAAATAAAAACGCCGGCGAAGAGGAGCCGAGGTGAATTTTCGCTTGCGTTCTTTTCACTTTCATTCTTCCTCCGAGGAGGCGACGTTGCGTTTCGGCCGGGCGTTGGGAGCCGTTCTCGCGCCCGGAACGGCGGTCTTGCTCTCGGGCGGCCTGGGGGCGGGCAAGACGCTCCTGGCCCGAGGGATCGGGGAGGCCCTGGGGGCGGCGCGGGTTCGAAGCCCTTCGTTCACTCTAGTGAACGAATATCCCGCCAGCGCGTGCACGCTGGTGCACGTGGACCTTTACCGGCTGGAGCCCGAGGACGTGGAAAACCTGGGGCTCCAGGATTACCTCGACGACCTGGAGGCCCGCGTGCTGCTTGTGGAGTGGCCGGAGCGGTGGGAGACCCTTCGGGAAGGCGACGTACGCGACGTGTTGAAAATCGCTATCGAGACGGTGGGGGAGACGAGCCGGGTCTTTCGGATATCCTCCTCCGGCGCGAAGGCGGACGGAGCGCTTCGCGACCTGCGGCGGGCTCTGTCCGTTCAAGAACGTTCTTGAACGTTTTAAATGCGATGTCAATAACTTAAGCGAAACTGTGAGGCTCCGCCCCACGCCCCGCAGGGGACTCGTCCCCTGACCCCGTTAATTTTCTTCCTTGAGTTGTGGCATTGGTTTTGAATGACGAAAGGTTTGTGCGTAAAAATGAGCGACCTCATCTTGGCGTTGGATTGCAGTCTTCGATGGACCAATGTCGCCGTCTTGCGGGACGGCGATATTTTTGCGTCGAAGCGTCTCGACATCGGACGCCGCCAGGCCGCGGAACTGCCCCTTGTGGTGGAAAGCGCTCTCTCGGAGGCAAACGGAGCTTTCGGGGACGTCGGGCTGGTGGCGGTGACCAACGGCCCCGGTTATTTCACCGGAATTCGCGTGGGGGCTTCCTACGCGGCGGCGTTGGCCTACGGCCTGGGGGTAAAGGTCGCCCCGGTCTCCACGCTCCACATGCTGGCGTATTCTCATATTCTGCAATCGCGGCCTGTCCTCGCCCTGGTTTACGCCGGGCGGGGGCGTGCGTACGCCGCTTCGTTCGGGTGCGCGCGGCATTTGAATATCGCGGACCTTCCGGCGGGAGAATACGGGGGCGATCAACTCGCCGCCTGGCTTTCCTCCCGCGAGGGCCCCGGCTGGAAAGACGTTTTCCTCGTGTCCGACGACCCGGGGAAAGCCGTCGAAAACCTGTGGCCGACCCCTCCGCAGCCGGTTCTCCAAGCGCCGCCGGACGCGTCCGTCGTGGCGAAGATCGCCTGGAACGCCCGAGAATCGGGCGACGTCGTCTCTCCTATGGAGTTGAAAATTTTCTACCATCGCGACCCTCAAGTCGGATAAAAAGAGGGCTCCCGGACATGCATAACAGTTCCGGCCGCCACTAAAGCCTGATTTTCACATTGGCGACACCGCTTCAGTAAAATAACGTAGCCCCCAAAATCTTGACCCCAATGTCGCTTTATAGTTTATACTGCGCTTCACGCACAACGAAAATATGTAGCAAGGGAATTTGGCATTGGCATATAAAAATATTGAACATCTCTTTTGGAATACAGTCAAGGTTTTGAGTATTTGGATTTCGCGAGGCTGTATATATTATGCGTGCCAAACTCTTGACAGCTAGTAGAGAAGGGAATGTATAGTTATGGAGAAATATTTAAAGGACATGTCAATCGGGAAAAAAGTAAAGATGTTGGCCATCTGGGTTTGTGTGGCCATTTTTTTAGTTTGGCTCATATCGTTCGTCGTTTCATCCTTGATCTCGGTGGGTTCGCCGGCGTATAAGCAGATTATTCTAGCCAAGGAGCTTACAGCAGACATATTGCCTACCCCCGAATACATCGTGGAGTCCTATGCCCATGCGCTAGCCTATATCGTCTCAACGGGCGAGGCGGAGGATCAGGAGTATATCAGCAGCATTCGAGCCTTGAAAAGGGAATATGATGCCCGCAATCAATATTGGCGGGACGCTTGCCCCAATGTCGGGAATCTGAGAACCGTGTTCGTGGACGAAGCGTATCGATATGGTACGAAATTTTATGATATATTTTTCAATCAAATCGTCGCATTGAAGCTGAAAGGCGATACGGCCGGTCTAAATGCAGCGATGAAAGAATTGCAGCAAGCTTATAAAGAACATAGAAACAGAATCGACCAAACAGTTGTTTTGGCTATGGAATACGATAGTACGAGCGAAAGAAATGCGAATATTTTGAAGATCGTGGCGAACATCATTCTGGTTGCCCTCATTGGAGGCATCCTTGCCGTTGTCATTCTTCTGGCCGGTAAGATCACGACCATGCTATCGAATGCGCTCCGGTATGCGGACGAGCTGACCCGCACCATAGCGAAGGGGGATTTGTCGGTAGTGGTGGAGCCGGAAAGCATGACGAATGATGAAGCCGGGAGCATATGCAAGGCCATCGACCTCCTGGCGCATCAATACAGGGCTTACATTACTGAGATTTCCGATGTATTGGAGCGCATGTCCGGCGGAGATATGAACATTGTGATAAAAGAGGATTATATCGGAGATTTCATGGGTATCAAAGTTTCTTTTGAGAATTTTTCCAAGCTGATCAATGAGACGTTGGAGCACATACGCGAATCTGGGGAACAGGTAAAAAACGGTGCGGAGAATGTGGCGAGCGGGGCACAGAGCCTTGCGGGGGGTGCAACGAAGCAGAATGCCGATGTGGTTGCTTTGATCCACGCGGTAGAGGAAGTAACGGAGAAGGTTACCTCCGATGCGCAAGTAGCGCTCGCGGTCAGCAACGATGTGACACTGATAGGCGACGAAGCGAGGAATAGCCGGGAGCAAATGGAACGCATCGTGGATGCGATGGGAAAGATTAGCGCCACCTCCCAACAGATTGAGAATGTTATCAAAAGCATAGAACAGATTGCGTCTCAGACGAATCTGCTGGCATTAAACGCATCCATAGAGGCGGCCAGAGCAGGCGAGGCTGGCAGGGGATTTGCAGTGGTAGCTGGAGAGTTCGGAAAGCTTGCCTCTCAGTGTGCGGAAGCCGCTAACGACACGAAAAAACTCATTCGCCAGTCCTTGATGGATATTCAAGAGGGGAATGTAATCGTGGAGGTTGCTTCCGAAGCTTTAAAGGGTGTACTGTCCCATGTTACCGAGATTGTGAAGGAAGTCAACGCCATTAGCCTGTCTTCGAAATCCCAGATACAGGCGATGGATGGAATGAAGGATACGGTGGAGAAGATCGGTGATACCAGTCAGGAGACGGCAGGGATTGCGGAGAAAAGCTCCGCTGTGAGCCGGCAGCTTTTGGCCCAAGCGGAGGATCTGAATATGCTTCTAGCGAAGTTTCAGCTGAAGGCTTCATATGGCGCGGACATTGCCTCTGCTCCTCGTAGAATAAATTAGGGCGTGTTGACGCTACGCAGGCGGGGACATCCTTCGAAAAAAAGGGTATTGGGGTCAAAAGCCGGTATTTTAAGGTTGAAGTTTTTGCTTGAAATTTTTTACTTGAACATTTCTTATCTGAAATTTCTTATCGCGAGCCTTCCGATTTCTTGGGAATAGGGGAATTCGCCGCGAGCTTTTACGGCATCGGGTTCGATGAAATTGGCCCGAAGAGGTTGTTCATTTATTTTTTTATATTAAGCACTTGATTTATGGTTTAAAAGCGCTTATGATTGCCTTCAAGTTGCATAAAATATTTGTTGGAGGTTTTATGATGACGCTGGGGCAAGAGTATCCAAAGGTTAGGGAAATTTTTGGTTCTATGGTGTTCGATCGCAGGGTAATGAAAGAAAGGCTGAACAGCGACACGTACGAGCGTCTCATCACGGCTCTGGAGGGGGGGCACAAGCTGGACGCGTCTCTCGCGGACACCGTCGCCATGGCAATGAGGGATTGGGCGATCGGCAAGGGCGCGACTCATTGGGCGCACTGGTTTCATCCTTTGACGGAGCTGACGGCGGAAAAGCATTTGGCCTTCACCCTGCCGTCGTCCGACGGATCGCCCATCGACATTTTTCGCGGGAAAGACTTGATACAGGGAGAACCGGACGCTTCGTCCTTTCCGTCGGGCGGCACGCGTTCCACCTTCGAGGCGCGCGGGTACAGCGCCTGGGATCCCAGCAGCCCGGCTTTTATCGTGAAGAGCGCCAAGGGAGGGACGCTTTGCATTCCTTCGGTCTTCCTTTCCTACGACGGGACTCCGTTGGACCAAAAAACGCCTTTGCTGCGCGCTTTGGCCGCTATCGAAGAGCGGTCGCTCAAGTTGTTGAAGCTCTTCGGCCAGCGCGGCGTCCGCAATGTACGTTTGACGGTGGGCCCGGAGCAGGAATTTTTCCTTCTGGACCGCCCAAGGGCGCAACAGAGGCCGGACATTCGTTACTGCGGCCGGACGTTGATCGGGGCGCAGCCCGCCAAAGACCAAAAACTGGATCATCATTACATGGGGGCGATCCCCACACGGGTGCTTTCCTACATGGACGACGTGGGGCGCGAACTCGCGCTGCTGGGCGTGCCCATCATGACGCGGCACAACGAGGTCGCGCGTTGCCAGTTCGAGTTCGCGCCCCTTTTCTCCGAGGCCAACATGGCCTGCGACCACAACCAGATCGTCATGGAGACGATGCGTAAGTTGGCCCGAAGCCATGACCTGCGCCTCCTGTTCCACGAAAAGCCCTTTGCCGGAATGAACGGCAGCGGTAAACACATCAATATTTCTTTGATGGACAACGAGGGCCGCAACCTCTTGAAGGCGACGAACAACCACCGCCGAAACGTCATCTTCCTGACCTTCCTTTCGGCCGTGGTGCTGGGGGTGGCGGAATATCACAGCCTGCTTCAGGCCAGCGTCGCCACGGCGGGAAACATGTTCCGCCTGGGCGGGCACGAGGCTCCTCCCAGCATCATGAGCGTCTATTTGGGGCAGACCTTGACGGAGCTCTTGTCGCAGTTGGACAAGGCCGACCTGAAAATGCCCGACAAGGAGCAACTGGACATCGGCCTCACCAAGCTGCCCACCCTCACCCCTTACGACTGCGATCGCAACAGAACGTCGCCCATCGCCTTCACGGGAGACAAGTTCGAATTTCGCGCCCCTGGGTCGTCCCAGTCCATCGCCCTTCCCGTGACGATATTCGCCTCCGTGTGGGCGTGGGGCCTGGAGCAGTTGACCGCCATGATCGAGACGCGGACGGCCAAGGGCGCGGAACCCATAGACGTCGCGCTGGACGCGGTGAAGGAGGCGATCAAGCGCGGTTCCCATATTTTGTTCGAGGGCGACGCGTACTCCAGCGAGTGGCATCAGGAGGCTCGCCGCAGAGGTTTGATCGAGGCCGAGACCACGCCTGAAAAGATCGACCTTCTCCTTCGCCCCAAAAACAAAGAGATGCTCGAAAAAATGGGGGTCTTCAAGGGGAACGAGCTGGACGTGTTGCATGAAATTCGCATGGACTCCTTCGAGCGGGCCCTGGAAATCGAGATTTCCATTCTCTACGACATGCTGTGGGAGGGCATTCTTCCCGCGATTTCAAAACAGCTCATTTTGGAGAAAAAATCCTTCTCCGCCTTGGATGGCATCGATTTCCCGGAGGGCGCTCCCTGGAAGCAATATATCCGCGACTTGGGGTGCTTCAAAGCGGGGCTCATCGTGGACGCGCAAAAGCTCTGGGCTTTGAAGGAAAAGCTGGGGGACCTCAGCGCGCGCGAACGGGCCGACCTTCTGGTAAAGGAGGCCGTTCCCCTGATGGAGTCGATACGCGGCGCCTGCGACGCGGCGGAACTGTTAATATCCGCGGAACTCTGGCCTTATCCGATCTATCGCAACCTCTTGTCGCTTTCTGTTTAGAAATGGCCTAGAAACGGCTTAGGAACGGCGGTTTTTCGAAAAAACGCGGCCGGGAGGCTTTCGCCCTTCCGGCCGCGTGACATATTCCGTAAACATTCGAACTCGGGGGGACGGAGCCCGCCCATAGGATATAATATTCGGCGCTGACATATAATGTCTAAATCGATTGAGGTATGAGAATGCATCGCGTATCGAAAGAGTCGTCGATTTCCAAGCAAGCGATAGGCAGGTTTCCCTATTACCTGAAGTTTTTGAATGAGTTGAATCGGGATCGTCACGAACACATTTCCGCCGCGGTCATCGCTTCCAGTCTCCAGCTTTATGAAGTCCAGGTCAGGAAGGACCTCGCCGCCGTGAGCCGTTCCGCGGGAAAGCCCAGGTTGGGGTTTCCCGTCGCCGAGTTGATCGACGACATCAAGCGCGCGCTTCGTTATGACAATCTGGACCAAGCCATCCTTGTCGGAGCCGGCCACCTGGGTAAGGCTCTGCTTTCTTACAAGGGCTTCAGCGATTATGGGCTCGAAATCGTCGCGGCTTTCGACACGGCCGTCTCCCTCCAGGGCGCGGAAATCAACGGGAAGAAAATTTTCCCCCTCGAACAATTGAACGATTTTTGCGGCCGGCTCCGCGTGAAGATCGGCATCATAACGGTTCCGTCGAACGCCGCGGCGGAGGTGTGCGATCTCCTCATCGCGAGCGGGATTCTCGCTATTTGGAATTTCGCGCAAACTCACCTGAACGTGCCGGAAGGCGTTTTGGTTCAAAACGAGAATATGGCGGCTTCGCTGGCTCTTTTGTCGAAACATTTGGCCGAAAAAACGTAATCTCCCTGGGGGGAGGAGAAAGTTTGAACACTTTATATTTGAAATACGCCGTCGAGGTGGAACGGGCGGGCTCCATCACCAAAGCGGCCGAAAAACTTTACATGAATCAGCCTCATTTGAGCAAGACGATACGCGAACTGGAGGAAATCTTAGGCTCTCCTATTTTTAAGCGTACCGTCAAAGGCATGTTGCCGACCAAAAAAGGCACGGAGTTTCTGACGTACGCGAAAAATATTCTCGCCCAAGTGGACATGATCGAGAACCTGGCGAGCGAAAGCCATCGCCCCCAGACGACGCTCAATATCGTGGTTCCGAGGGCCAGCTATATCTCCTACGCCTTCACCGAGTTCGTCAAGGCCCTGCCTCTCGACAGGGCGTTGTCGATCAACTACAGGGAAACGAATTCCCTGCGCGCCATCAGAGATGTGGTGAACGGGGACAACGACCTGGGCATCGTGCGCTTTCCCATGAAGTACGAAAATTATTTTATCGATTTCATTCAGGAAAAAGGGCTGAGTTTCGAACTCGTCTCGCGTTTCGAATACCTGATACTGTTTTCCAGGGAACATCCCCTGGCGAAAGAAGACGTCATCGATTCTTCGAGGCTCGAGAACTACATCGAGATCACCCACGGGGACACGAACGTCCCCTCGTTGGAGAAGCCTAAAAAATTTCTCGACGAGAAGGGCGGCAAAAGGGAAATCGCCGTCTACGAGCGGGGGAGCCAGCTCGAACTTCTGGGACGTATTCCCTCCACATACATGTGGGTTTCCCCCATGCCGAAGGAGGTTTTGTCGACCTTCGCCTTGATCCAGCGCCGGAACGACATGCCGAAAAATTACTACAAGGACCTTCTCATCTACAGGAACGGCTATCGTTTTACCGAGGAGGACATGGGGTTCATCGCGAAATTGCGCAACGTGGTGAAAGAAATTCTATTTTTCCAGAAGCAATGAGAGCGCCTCTTCCAGGGTGTCGAAGTGCAAGTTTCCGTCGCGAAGGGCCTCGGTTTTCAAAATCGGGCCGATCGCCACGAAAACGCCTTTGCGGAAGGCCAGCCACGCCTCTTTGTCGCTGGCCGTGTCGCCGAAAAAGAGGGGGCTTCGCGTCCCGGAGCGTTCGCAGAGAATCGAAAGGCCCAGCGGAGATGGTTTCGAGATTCCGTCGTCGGCGGAGATCAACATCTCCTGCGGAAAATCGAGCCAATTCAGATGTTTTTGCGCCAAGGACATTTCTTTGCGCGTGCGGCCCGTATAAATGCCCACAGGCAGGCCGAGAGCTTTCCAGTCCGTGGAGATAGCGGGTTTTTCATAGTTCCAAAACCCGCCCCCTTCGATGTTGTGGGCGGACTTGCCTTTGTACTTCTCGTAAAGTTCCTGGCCGTAGTAAATTTCTTCCATGACGGCGCGCACCTCCGTCAGGGGAAGCGTTTCCGTTTCTCGGAGGATCTCCCCGGCGATCTCGCCGCGCTTGTACGTGCTCAGCTCCTTTCCCCAGGCTTCCAGGGTCGGGAAGGTTTCTTTCATGCTTTTGCTCCCCGTTCGCGCCCTATCGCGCTTCATGCGCCGCAGCAGCGCCCACGCGACGATCGCGTCGTCGTTGAACGCGGGGTGCGATTTGCAAAGGTGAAAATGTTCCGGAGTGTATCCCTCGCAGTCCGCGTCGCCCTCCAGAAGATTCTCCCAGCACCAGCGCACCGTCTCCGCCGTGACGAGCCTGAAGGACTCGCGCGTGTCGATCAGCACGCCGTCCACGTCGAAGATGAGAATATCCGGCGTCGTCTCCTTCATCCATTTTTTCCACAGGCGCATCGCCGCCGCGCCGCACAGAGTTCCCCCGGACAGTCCCCAAACCACGTAGTCCGGCCTTCCCTGTCCGAAGGAATAGCCGGCGTATCCCCCCAGGGCGTATCCATACAAGACCACGCAGGCCATGGACAATATCAAGGTGAAAAATCTCATTCGCTCACGTTTCCCTTCACGATAACGAGCCTGTCAGCCATGAGGGGTCATCGAACCCCGGCCAATTTCATAATGTAGTCGATGTCCAAGTGCCGGGACATTTGCTCGGCCAAGGCGTCGTAGGCCCGTTCGCTGTCCTTGCGGGCATCCCCCGCGACGGGCTGTTCGGGGAGCCCTTTGTTTTTTCTCAACGCGTTCAGCCAGAGGGCCCTGAAGGCGTCGTTGTGGAAAACGTTGTGCAGGTACGTGCCTGCGGCGCGTAGCTCCGGGTCGGCCGTTCCGTCCTCGTTCCCGTTCAGGACGAACAAGGGGTGAAAACGCGCGTCCTCCAGGCGGAGCGTCTCCCCGAAGTGGATCTCGTACCCCTCGACTCCGATTTTCGGCCCGTCCGCGGTGCAGAGCGCGGGGTGAATCGCCCAGCCGCTGCTGCGGACCGTCGTTTTTTCCGCCTCGAAAGTCGTGACGACGGGAAGCAGG
Source organism: Synergistaceae bacterium (assembly GCA_031274425.1). Classification (GTDB taxonomy): domain Bacteria; phylum Synergistota; class Synergistia; order Synergistales; family Aminobacteriaceae; genus JAISLU01. The sequence continues at coordinate 17,784 of JAISQE010000076.1, forward strand.
CCCAGGCCCTCGATCTCCCGTAGAGTGTCGTTGTCCCGCAGATGGCGGTCGTCGATATGTCGGCCCAGCATCTGGTAACCGCCGCACAGGCCGAACAGAAACCCGCCCTTCGCGTGAAATTCGACGAGCCGCTCGGCAAGCCCCGAGTCGCGCAGCGCTTTCATGTCCTGCACCGTGCTTTTGGTGCCGGGGATGATCACCGCGTCGAGACGGCGAAACGGCGTGTGTTCGTCCACCTGGACGAGTTCCACGTCGGGCTCCGCGGCGAAGGCCTCGAAGTCCGTGTGATTCGAAATATAGGGAAGCCGGACGACGCCGATGACCAACGAGGGGTTTTCGGGGCGGGCGGTCCAGCGGATCGAGAGAGAATCCTCGCCCGCGACGCGGATATCGGGCGTCCAGGGCATCACGCCGACGACCTTGATTCCGGTGCGTTCCTCCGTCCAGCGGACGGCGGGCTCGAAAAGCGACATGTCGCCCCGGAATTTGTTGAAGATGATGCCCTTGACGCGACGGCGGTCGTCGCCCAGGAGGTCCAGCGTCCCCACCACGGAGGCCAGCGCCCCGCCTCGGTCCACGTCCGTCGCCAGCACCACGGGCACGTCCGCCTCGCGCGCCACGCGCATGTTGACGATCTCCGTCTCGTTCAGGTTCACCTCGGCCGGGCTGCCGGCCCCCTCGATCAAAATCACGTCGAAGTTCTTCCCGATATGCGCCAGGGCCTCGCGCACCGTCGAGAGCCCCCGTTCCATCGTAAAGGTCCGGTAGTAATCCCGGTCGGCCGGAGCGTCGAACACCCGCCCCATCAAAACGATCTCGGAGGTCGTGTCTTTACGCGGCTTCAACAAAATGGGGTTCATGAAAACCTCGGGATCGAGACGGGCCGCCTCGGCCTGCGCGGCCTGGGCTCTGCCCATCTCCAGCCCTCCCTTCGTCACGCACGAATTGTTGGACATGTTCTGAGATTTGAACGGGCAGACCCTGTGGCCCCTGTCCGAAAAAATACGGCACAGTCCCGTCACCAGGAAGCTCTTGCCCGCGTCGCTGCTCGTGCCTTGTATCATGACGCCTTTCATCGTTCGCGTCCCTTGAAGAAAGCGAATTTAAAGAAAGCGCGTTCGAGGAAAGCGCGGCGGTAAAGGGATTTATTTACGCTTTCGGTAATTTGCGGGGGAAGCATTGCGATCACTCCTTCAAAATTTTTCCGGGCCCGAGGTTTGCGATATTGCAATCAAGATATTGCAAACGATATATTGTAATCGACATAAATTGTAACATTCCGCGAGAGGGGCAAAAATTTTTGTCCGCGCGATTTCATATCAGGTAATAATACGTATTGATTAATAACAATTATCATTTAAGATTTACGCATCAAGAGGGGGCAATCATTGGGGTTGCGTTAAAGGGAGTTTTGTTAAAGGGCAAGGGGTTTATCGAGGGGGCTGGTTAAAAACGCTTGTGACGAATAACGCGTTATTTTTTTTCGGCGCGGGGTTGAGGCGAAGAAGGGGTTTGACGCATAGCGGGTCGATTATCAAATAGAATCGAGAAATAGAATCGAGAAATAGAGAACGAGAAACAGAGAATCGAGAAGTTTTCGCGTCAAGCAGAACAGGGAAAGGCGACGTCCGGGGATGAACAAATCAGAGGCGATAGAGGAGAAAAAAATCACTCAGGCCGACATTCAGAAACTTTTTCAGGATGCGGGGCTGAAAATGACGAATCAGCGGATTGCCGTTTACAGGGAGATCCTCAGAGATAGCGCGAAACAATTTCATCCCACCGCCGAACAGGTTTACGAAGGCGTGCGCAGGCATCTTCCCGCGATTTCCTTGAACACGGTCTATCGCGCGCTGACCTCTCTCGCGGAAAAGGGACTTGTCAAACGCCTGAGCAATTTTTCATCCAGCGATCTTTATGACGGCCTTCTCTCGGATCACTGGCATTTTATCTGCACTCAATGCGGATCGATACAGGATATTTTCGTCGAGGAAGGAAATTTCCCCGATATCCCGGAGGTAGCGGGCGACATCGAGGAGGTTGTGGTGCAATTTCGGGGAGTCTGCCGCGAATGCCGAGGCAAAGGCGGCCCCGAGCGCGATAAGGCTGAACATGTTGAGGCCATATAGCGAATTGAAGTGAAAGGCCTAAAGTTAGAATAGCTAAAAACAGTTTTTTAAAGAGTTTAACTCATTTTTGTCAGTACGTTCTTTTGTTAAAGCACTATAATCGAAATTCTTTTTTGGGGGGCTATATTTATGAAAAGTGTTAAGGGAACGAAAACAGCGGTCAATCTGATGAAGGCGTTTGCCGGGGAATCCCAGGCGCGGAACCGTTACACCTACTACGCGTCGGTGGCGAAGAACGAGGGGTTCAAGCAGATCGAGTATATTTTCACGGAAACCGCGGAGCAGGAGAAAGAGCACGCCAAGCGTTTGTTCCGCTTCATGGATGGTCCCGCCGAGGTCGAAATCACCGCGAGTTTCCCCGCGGGTCCGGAGCGCGACACCCTGAGCAACCTCAAGGACGCGGCGGCGGGCGAGCATCACGAGTACTCCAGCATGTATCCGGAGTTCGCGAAAGTCGCGGAGGAGGAGGGCTTCCCCGAGATCGCGGCCGTCATGAAGGCCATCGCCGTCGCGGAGAAATTCCACGAGGAGCGCTATTTGGGCTTGGCCAAGAACATCGCCGAGGGCAAAGTCTTTAAGAAGGACACGAAAATCAAGTGGCGCTGCCGCAATTGCGGTTACGTTATAGAGACCGCCGAGGCCCCGAAAAAATGCCCGGCCTGCGACCATCCTCAGGCTCATTTCGAAATTCTCGCCATCACCTGGTAAGACATCGACGGGTAGAACGACATCGAAACGACCTCAACAAGGCCCTTCTTCGGAGGGGCCTTTTTCGCGGTGGCGTGCCTGGTAAGAGGGGATAAAGCCGTTTTCCGTGCATGTCGCGAATAAAAAAACGCTCTCCCCCTCAGCATCCGCGATATTTCACGCGGCCATACTCCCAAGCCGAGTTTTATGTTACAATTCTTTTCAATCAATCTTTGATCAAGATAAATTAAAGATAAATTAAAGAGGCGAAAATAGTGCATTTTACTCTAGTCATATCAAAAAATCGGAGCTATAATTACTGCGGACTGCGGACTGCGGACTGCGGACTGCGGACTGCGGTCACGTTCCCCTCCTTGTAAAAATTTCAAAACGCCACTTTTTGGCCGCTCTATCTCTCCCGACACAAGTTAAAAAACACAGCCACTGACAGATCGAGGTCGAGATGTTCCCCGCGACCCGGCTCTATGCATTCATGAAAATCGGCGAAAAGCCGATGATTGAACGAAACGCCTTTAAAAAACCCTGAAGGAGGTTTTACAAATGCAAAATGGAAGCAAACATAAGATTATCCTCTCTGTGTTCGCCCTGCTTCTGATCTCCGCCGCTTGCCTCACATGCGCCCCAGCTTTTGCCGGTGAAACGATCATATACTCAGATGATGAGCCAGTACCATTAATTACAGAGCCAACTAATAACGTTGCAAATTCCCTTTCCCCCAATAATGGGAGTGAAGGTAATAGCGTTACCGTAAGAAACACTACCGCTATTGGGGGTATGGCTTTGGGCGGCCTTAACCATAGCATTACCCCAGGTGCAATAAGCATGTCCGGCAACTCGCTGGATATTGAGAACAGCACCATTGGAAGCTGGTCTGTAGGCGGCATGAGCTATAATATGGGTTCAGTTGCTTCAGCCATAACTGTAAACGAGAATACTGTGCACATCAAATCCAGCATTTTACCCAGAGCTGCTTGGGGTGGAATTGGAGAATCCACCCAACCTGACAGTAGTGGCAATGTTACGTCTAATGGCAACACGTTGATCATAGAAGGTAGTACTCTCGGTTACGGTGCTTACGGCAGCAGCAGTTATGTTTCAGGCACTGGCGACGCTGAATCAAACAGCAATACTGTAAAAATTACTGACTCCGCACTCAGCGCACTCAATGACAATGTCCATCTTGACGGCGGCTTTGCCCGGTCTGTCAATGGCAACGCCACCGCCAACAACAACCAGGTTGAAATAACCGACGGCGCAATTACATGCGCGATAGTCTATGGCGGATATGCGAACGTTGCGGGCTCCGGCAATTCAATTGCAACTGGAAACACTGTGACTCTGGCCGGCACAACTACTCTGACCTTATCTAACCTCCTGTACGGCGGAGGCACTAATCAGGCAAACGCCACAGGTAACGACTTGTTCACCGGCAACAGACTGGTTATCAAACCTGACGCGGACGGTATCGCGGTTACCGCGACCGCCAATGGCGTTGCGAATTTCGAGTTCTACAAATTCCATATACCGGCGAGCCCTCCGGCTGTACTGCTCAATGTGACCGGAACGGTTTGTCTGGATAACTCGAAGGACGGAAGCGGTGAAACCTCTGTAAAAAGCAGCAAAATCGAAATCGACGACAGCCTGCTGAACGCAAAAACGGCAGGGAACGGTTACAAAGTCACCTTGATCTCGTCCACTAGCTTTGTTGGCAACCTTCCTCCAACGCCTGCCAACGGCGTGGATAGCAAAGGCAGAACCACGACGTGGAACCTTGCGCTGGAAGGAACAGATAAGCTGACCGCGACATTGAACGTAACGCTGAGCGACAACGGTACTCTCAAAACCGTAGCGGGCACGACAATCACAGCCGGCAGCGAAGCTGGAACTGATGCCCAGCATCCCAAAACCGCGAGCATCAGCGTGGCGAACTCCAAGGCGACTATTGTACCTGGCGATATCGTCGCCAACGACGCACTGGCGACGGCCGAACTCTATTCCGATGAGGATTTTTCCGAGCCCGCGAGTTCCATCAACCTGACCGCCGGCTACATAACCCGTATCTACGTCAAAGTCACAGCGGACGACGGTACGCCTGTTTTCTACGAGATCGCCGTTACCCGCGCCGCAAGCGGCGGCGGCGGCGAAACGCCTGAAACACCGGGAACGCCAGGAACGCCGGGAACGCCAGGAACGCCAGGAACGCCAGGAACGCCTGAAACGCCGGGAACGCCGGGCGACGATGAGACGCCTGAGACGCCTGAAACGCCCGAAGTGCCCGAGGTGCCTGAAGTACCCGAGGCGCCTGAGGTGCCGGACGACGATGATCCCGACGAAACGCCGCCCGCGACAGGACCGATTGTGGATGTGGAAATAGGAGCCCTCCCCGCTGACGGGACCGTCAACCATACGCCCATACCGATTGTATTGGACGATGGCGAGACCGTGATCAACCCGACTATCCCGGCGAGCGACCCAGGGAAAACGGCCCTCGCGGAAATCGGCGTAACCGCCGAAATCGTAGGCGGCGAGCTTGTCATCGCGGGGAAGGCGACAAGGGTCGGCGACTTCACGATCACCGTCACCGGCACGGACAGTAATGGAAACCCGGTGACAAAAGAGTACGTCGTCAAGATCGAGCCTTACGACGTTCCCGAGGCAAGCGATGTGGTTACGGCAAACCCGAGCCAGAACGTGACGACCAGGCTCACAGGCAACGCGTTGTCCCCGGCCGTGACGATCACGCTGCAGACGAGCGTGTCCTTGACGGACGCCCAGAACGCGATGAGCTACAACGGAACCCGGTTTGCGGTGAGCGCGGTCGGAACCGGCGGCTTCAGAGTCACGGAGGGAAGGTTTATTTTTTCCTCCAGCAGCCGCGCCCTCTCCGTCAACCGCGGAGCCGCCGCAAACGGAACGCCTCTTGAGGTGACCGGCACGGCCTCCGGCACAGCACTCGCCGGCGTGACTCTCGAGAGCGTGACCTACGTGGTCGGCATCAATCGCTACACGCAGAACGTGGGCATCAAGCTGGCCGAAACCAACGTAATCGACAACACAACCGCCTCAGAGCCCAAGAATGGCGGTAGCGGCAGCGGAGGCTGCGGCGCGGGCTTTGGAGCGACGGCGAGTCTCCTGGCGATTTGCGTGTTCGCGATAACTCGCAGAAAATCCGCATAAAAGTTTGCGATAGCAAGCCAAGCCAATCATCCCGCAAGCAAGGGCCTCCCCTCAAAAGGGAGGCCCTTGCCGTTCGTTATTGAATTTGGCGTCAGCTTAGGGGTCCGTTCACGATTCTAGAATCCTACATTGACGTCGGACTAAGCCTTAGCTAATATCCTCTCAAAAAATGCGTCAAAGTAATGATACCAGTAGTGATAACGTATCGTGTAAGGATGGCCCAGGTTGCGGCTCGCAATGTCGAAAACTTTGCGACACAACAAAGGGTCGAAACGGAGCATGATTTGTAAATTCGTCCAATCCCGGCGCTGTCCTCATTCGATAATGCCGTCTATCGCGGGCAGGCTATAACTCCCCGTGTCGTCGATAATGCCGATGTTGCACGGCCTCTCAGCTCAAATCCACACGTTCGCTGACTCTGACGAGGTTCAGCGCACGACAGGAATCGTCGTCGATGTCGATGACGACGGCGTTGATTCTGGGGTCGGCGTCGCAGACCTCGAATTTGGCGGGCAGCCCCGTCAGGTAGCGAGGGATGACGGTCTCGGTTTTGACGCCGATGATGCCCCCGTGCCCGCCGGTCATTCCCACGTCGGAAATGTAAGCGGTGCCGCCGGGCAACACCTGCTCGTCGGCCGTTTGCACGTGCGTGTGCGTTCCGGCCAGCGCCGAAACGCGTCCGTCTAGGTAGGCGGCCAACGCTTTTTTTTCCGAGGTCGCCTCGGCGTGAAAGTCCACCAACACCGGGACATTCGAAGCCATCTTCTCCAAATCCGCAAGAGCCCTGTCCGCCGCCCTAAAAGGGCAATCCAGCGGCGGCATGAATATACGGCCTTGAAGATTCAAAAGCCCTAATTTTTTCCCGTCTCGTTCGAGAACGGTATACCCCGCCCCCGGACAGCCCGGAGGGTAGTTTGCGGGGCGAATCACCCTCGTCTCCGACGCCAATATGGGATAAAAGATATTTTTGTCCCATATATGATTGCCCGACGTCATTCCATCCACGCCCATCGCGAGCAATTCCTCCATGATCTTGCCCGTCATGCCCTTGCCGGCCGCGGCGTTCTCGCAATTGACGACCACAAAATCGAACCCTTCCCATCGTGCGTTCAGGGAAGAGAGGCTTTTGGCCAAAACACGGCGTCCGGGGCTGCCCACGACGTCCCCCACAAATAAAATTCGCATCTCGCTCCGCTCCAAAAGCCTCGCCGGACTGGGCGCTACTTCGCGTATTCCGTCGAACGCATTTCCCGAGAGACGGTGACTTTGATTTGTCCGGGGTACTTCATCTCTTCCTCGATTTTGCGGGCGATATCGTAGGCTAGTTTGTGAACCGTGCCGTCGTCGGTGTTGTTGGGCATGACCAGCACCCGCACCTCTCGGCCGGCCTGGATCGCGTAGGCCTTGCTGACCCCGGTGAAGGCTTGCGCCAGCTCCTCCAATTTTTCGAGACGTTTGATGTAGGCGTCCAGGCTCTCGCGCCTGGCCCCCGGCCGAGACGCGCTGATGGCGTCGGCGCAGGCGACGATGATATCGTAGATATTCTTCGCCTCGACGTTGTCGTGATGAGCGGCTATCGCGCTGATGATCTCCGAGCGCTCGCCGAAACGCTTGGCGAGGTCCGCGCCGATGGTGGCGTGCGGCCCTTCCACCTGATGATCCACCGCCTTGCCCAGGTCGTGCAGGAGGCCGGCCCGGCGCGCCATCTCCTCGTCGATGCCCAGCTCGGCCGCGATGATCCCCGAGATATGGGCCACTTCCAAGCTGTGAGAAAGCGCGTTTTGCCCGTAACTGAAACGAAACTTGAGCTGCCCCAGAGTGCGGATCAGCTCGGCGTGCATGTTTTTTATCCCCGTTTCGAGCAGCGCGGCCTCGCCTGCCTCCATGATCTGTTCCTCCACGTCGCGGGTGGCTTTTTCTATCAATTCCTCGATGCGCGCCGGATGGATGCGTCCGTCCGTGATCAAGCGCTCCAGCGAGAGCCGCGCGATCTCCCGCCTTACGGGGTCGAAGCTGCTCAATGTCACGGCCTCCGGGGTGTCGTCGACGATCAAATCGACCCCGGTCAGCGTCTCGAACGCGCGGATGTTGCGCCCCTCCCGGCCGATAATGCGCCCCTTCATGTCGTCCGTCGGCAGGGGAACGACGCTCACGGTGGCGTCCGAGGAGTGCTCCACGGCGCAGCGCTGGACGGCCGTGATGATGATATCGCGGGCTTTGCGCTCGGCCTCGCGCTTGGCTTTTTCCTCCAGCTCCTTCAGCCGAATCCCGATGACGTACTGAGCTTCTTCCTCCGTCTTGCGCAGCAAGATCTCCTGGGCTTCCTCCCGCGTCATGCCCGCGATTTCCTCGAGCCTCGCCAACTGCTGCTTCAAAACGACCTCGATTTCGGCGGCCCGCTGATCCAATTCTTCTTGCTTGTACCGCAGCTCCTCCTCTTTGTGCCCCACTTTGTCCAGCTTGCGGTCCAGGTTCTCTTCTTTCTGCTCGATCTTGCGCTCCGCCCTCTGCAGCTCGCCCCGGCGTTCTTTGATGTCTCTTTCCGCGTCTTGACGGATCTTGAATATCTCGTCTTTGGCCTCTGTGATGCGATCTCTCTTGATGCGTTCGGCCGAATCCGTCGCCTCTTTCAACAGCGTGATCGTTTGATTCCTAACCCCGGCGATGCGGGAATTATCTATGGACTTGGAAATCAAAAAGCCGATCGCGATACCTGCCGCTACAGCCAATAACAAATAAAATACAGAAAACTGCATATCGATGTCTCACTCCTTCTCTTGTACCTTCGTCGTGCAACGAAGGTGTAGTATTTAAACGGTTGCCGATATTATTAATATGAAAAAATATTTTTGGTTCAACCCCCAAATTTTACATTTATCAGCAGGTATTAACAACCCCTGCGCCGCATTTTGTCGGTCGTGCGCGAAATGTCGAGGAATTCCAAAAACGCGAGGTTCCCAAAACGCGAAAGAGGGCCTCTCGTGGGAGAGGCCCTCTTTCGCGCGTCGCGATAGCGATAACTTCGTATTAAGTGTTACTTTGCTCGCTTGCCGCGTTTTCCGCGGGGCGAGGCCGCGAGGGATATTGCGGCGAGGCTTATCGCGGCGAAGCCGCCGATCCCCGCCGCGTCGCACCCACCGCCGCCGCTGGTGGTGGTTTCGTAGTTGTTCGAGGTCTCCTCCACTTTGACGACGATCGGCCGTTTGCTCAGCGTCGTCGTGTCGTCGAAGAACACGTTGTAGGTATAGTCGCCTGTCGTCTCGGGCGTCACGTAAATGACGATCGTCCGATTGACCCGATCGACGTAGTAGGAGTTGGGAACGCCGCCCGCAAACGGGTCGACCACGGTGTTGTCGTTCAAGTGGTCGAGCTGGACCGTATTTCCATCTGGAAGAAGCATGTTTATGGTCTGCACGTTGATGTAATTGTTGATGTCCACGTCGTCGGAGAGGATGTAGACGATTTTCGTCGTCTCCCCCGGAGCCGGAGCGACGACTTGCTGGTCGTCGGACGTCACCAACACCGGCTTGTCCTCGTTGATGACCACCGGCTCCTCCGACGTGTCGACGTCCTCGTTTTTATGGGCTTCTATCGTCATTGAGGCCGACGTCATGTTGCTTCCCCTCCTCGGGGCGAGGGTGAGCACCGTTTTTCCCTCTTCCAGGGCTTCTCCCGAGATTTCGATCCAGCAGTTCCAGGTCGCGACGTTCATCATCGAGGTGATCGAGAGACCGTTCCACTTCCATACGTACTCGCTGTCGTCAAAAACCACCCCTTCGCCGGTGATCTCGAAATCCCTGGGGATTATGTCCCTGTCGTACGTCGGGCTGGTGATTTCATTGATGTTCGCCGCGAACTTCTCGCCCACCGGGACGTTCAACGTCTCCTGAGCGAAGCTGCGTTCGTAGTACGCGTCGTCCACGAAGATCGTAAAGGGGACGCGGTTCGGCGAGATCGTGCCGCTCACGCCTCCAGACGGATCCATGCTCACATGCACGTAAAACGTCTTCATGCCGGCGAAGTTCGGCGTGCCGCTTATGGCGATCCCTTTGTTGTCGCTGTTGGCCGTTATACTCAGCCCGTCAAAGCTCTCGCCGTTTTCGTCCACCTCCAGGATCACCGGAACGTCGGAGCCATCCGCGCCCCTAACGTGTATTTCCCTCAGGACGTCCTCTATCGGCGTCCCTTTCTGCCAGAAATCGGGATACCCGTCGCCGATGATGTCCGTGGTGTAACCAGGTCTGTACACGCTTCCCGTGGAGATGTTCACGTTGATGACCGCCGTGAGTTCCTCCCCGTCGTTCGTGGTCCATACGACGTTGTAGCTGCTCTGGCTGGACCCGCCGGCAACCGTCGGGACGCCGCTGAAGGACACTCGCGGAATTTGGCGTTCGGCGTCCGGCTCGATGAGAAGCCCTCCGGCCGTGGTTAAGGCTTGGACCTTTTCCCCGGTGTCGGGGTCGACGATCTGAAAGGCGCTGACGGTCAAATTCGGGGGGGTCGTCTCGAACTCGATAGAGGCGCTCGACGCCTCGTTATTGGTGAAGGTGACGGTGTCGAACTTCGGCCGTATGCTCCGCTCGGAACCCGTTACCCGAAGGTTGAACGTCACGATTTGCGTCTGGGTGTTTTTGGGGAACCCGGCGACGGCGGCAAAACCGTCGTTCACCACCGCGGCCCCCGTGCCGAGGACCGTAAGCGTCTCGTTCAGCGAATCCCCCACGCCCGAGGCCGGAGTCCTCAATACGATGTACGAGCTGTCCGCGTTGGGGGACACCGTCACGCCGTTCGGAAGGCTCCAGGTTCCGTTGCTGCCGGGCAGGTCGCCGGCATCGTCCCGCAGGGTCATTCCCCCCACCGCGAGCTGCACTTGCCTGCTGCTGTCGTCGATGATCATCCTCGCGACGCCGTTGTCCGAATATTCGTCTATAAAGGCGTAATTCGTCCCAGTGTACAGGACCACCGATTCCAGCGTCCTGGGAAGCACGACCACCGTGGGGGTGATGTTCAAGGTCAGGGTGACCCCCGGTATGCGCCCGTCGTTGTCGGCCGTGGCGTCATCCAGATATTTCGGATAGAGGATCAGTTTCTCCACGCTGAACTTGCCGTAGCTGGAGGTGGTGTACCGGCCGAAATTCATGCTGTAGGTGAAGGAACCGTCGGCTTCGACCGTGGCGGGCGGAGTGCCGGCGGGCAGCGCCGTGTTCGACCAGGGTTCCGTCGTGGCGGGATCGACCCCAAAGCCGACTGTCCTGCCCGGCTCGAACCCCTCGCCACGCACGATCATGCCCACCTTCGGGCGCGACGTCGGGGCCGAACTCGCGAGGTAGTACATTTTTACGTTGGCCTCGTTGGTTCCTGTGGGGCTGACCAGGCCGCTGTTGTATTGGCCGCTGGCGGGAGTGCCCGAGAACACCAGCGAAGGGTCCGCCGAAGCCGGAGAGAGGGGCGTCGTCAATAGAAAAACGAGAAACAACATAACGGCCCGCGCCGCGAATTTCTTCATTTTCATGGCGAAATAGCTCATGTTCATGACAAAACAGCTCTCCTTTATTTTCGTATTTTGAGTTTTGTACGACAAAAAGTTTGTTTCTCACCGTCTTACTTTAGCACAATTCTGAATAGGTAACAATCAGTTCCGAGGACGTGGAATGGGATTGAAGATCACGTCCCCCATCTCGATGGGGCGGATCGCGTCCCCATCTTCATCCTCGTCGCGCCCTACGGTGAAGTCGGGGGGGGGCGAAACGGGGGACGCGTTGAAGGTCTCCGGGGGCTCCTTCGGCGCGGGAGGAACGACGAAGGGGCCTCTTTCTTTCTTATCGACCGGCGAACCGCCATCGACCGCCGAACCGGCGCCGAATTTCTTGAGCGCCGCCGCGTGGGCTTCCGGGGTGAAAAGAAGGTCGCTCCACCAATAGTATGCCGTGCCTGGGGAGTTGAAAAACAGACGTTGCCTGTCCTCTCCGTCGCCCTGCGCCACATGGGGCGTTTCGGGATCGTTCCCGCCCCCGAAAGCGACGGCCCTGATCCAGACAAAGGAGCCTCCCAGCCAGGGGTTCATGCTTTCTTTGTCGTAAAGGCCCAAGCCGGGAGCGTTGCTTCTCAAAAATTTTCGGGCGCGGGAGAACTCGGGGACTTTGCGCCCCACCCACCAATCTCCGCCGATCCCCGCTGTCCGATAGTCCTCCGCCCAGGTCTCGGGGAGAGGTTTTTTCAGATAACGCCCCAGCAGGTCCGCGGCGGGGCATTGCGTCTCGCGGGTGTCGTCGTGATAGAGACGCATCGCGACGGACAACGCGTAAAGATCCCCCATCACTCGGTGCAGGTCCGGCTCCGCCTCGATGACGACCGCGCGCGCGGGCCCCGCGAGCGCCGCGAAAAACGCAAGCCCCAGGGCAATTGCGCACATCCATTTTTTGTTTTTGTCCACGTTCTTTTCTCCTTTCCGTGCCGAAAACAACTCGATGCCGAAAACAACCTCCAGTTTCGTATTCTAACACCTCAAACCCCTTCTCCCGTCAAGAGATACGCCGTCGCGAAATATCGATCTCGGCCGAGCGCGTGCTACAATAAAAACCGAGGCGGGCAATGCGACAATATCGTTTGGGATAAAATATCGTTTGAGATAGAATATCGTTTGGAATAAATCGTTTGGCAATAAATCGTTTGATGATGAAAGGAGGACAGTGAATGTCGATGAGCTGGTGGAGGAGACCGTTGTTTGTGAAAAGCGACAGCGTCTCCTGGCCCAGGTTGTTTTGGGTGTTGGCGGTCACCATGCTGAGCGGATGGCTCGTCGGCCTCTCTCCTCCGTTTTTGGAATATCGAGAACGCGACGTCTATGATATTTTACAGGCTCGCTACGGGCCTTCCAGGCCGCGATACCCCCTTGTCTTGATCGTAACGGGCAATCGTTCCCTACAAGCGATACCGCAACAGCCGTGGCCCCGTTCCCTGCACGCACAAGCGCTGGATCGATTGCACCTTGCGCGTTTCGTTCTCCTCAACGTGTCCTTGACCGACGCCAGCGTTCTACGAGAAAGCACTATCGCGGAGGGAGGCGAAGGCACGGAAATCGAGTTCGTGGATGAAGACGAGCTTCTGGCCGAGGCCATTCGGCGGCATGGCCGCGTGGGGGGCCGTATTCACGTGACGCCCTCGCCGCAGGAAAACCTGGTGCAAGAACCCTTGCCTGTTTTTCACGATGCCTTCAAACGCCTGGGCATCGCCAATCTGGTGGAGGACGCCGACGGCGTCTATCGACGAGGAGTTTGGGGGGCCGAGGTCGCCGGGAGGTTCGTTCCGTCCTTGGCCGCGGTGGCGCTGGAGGAGATCTACAGGCAGCGCTTCCCACACGCGGAGCGCAACGGACGCCTGGAGGTCCGGCTGCCTTGGAAAAACATGAGCCTGCAGCGATCGCCGTGGAATTTCATCGAGTTCTGGCTCAATCAAACCCAATATGAGATTCCCGTCTACGAGTACATCGACGTTCTGAACGACGCCGTGCCCGACACCGCGTTTCAAGACGCGCTCGTCGTCGTCGACAGCTTGCCCCGTGTCGCGTCCACGTCGGAACGCCAGGCGACCTCCGAAGGGGAGCAGGTCCTGCGCTCCGTGGCCTCGCTGTTGGGCCCCTTCGCCATCCGTCGAACGAGTTCCACGTCGAACTCCGTTCTCACCATGTTTTTGGTCCTGTGCGGCGCGGTCCTCGGCTTCGTGCATTTCAAGCGGAGCTTTCTCTTTTTGCTGTTTTTGTTTTTCTTCCATGGGGCCATCGCCGTCTCCCTTTTCCTCAAGGGAGGGCTCTGGCTCCCCATGGTAGGACCTCTCCTGACCGCCTCCGGCGGCTATCTCGGGAGTCAGGCCATATTGAGCTGGTATCTTTATAACGAGTGGAACGTGCGCTCGCTTTCCATCAAGCCCCTCCTGGCCCTGGCCCAACGGGCCGACACGGACATGGGCATGGACTTCGACGAATACCTGCGGTCGCTGTGGAACGACATCGAGGAAAAAACGGGGGTCATCCTGAAGTCCACCCGGCTCAACGAGAACTTCAGCCTGGTGCAAAACTATCTTCTGCGTGCTCAGGGCGCGTCCCCGCAGGGGCATGAGAACTTTCACATCATCAAAAACGCGTCCGACACCGCGCCGCGGCACCGCATGTTGCTGCCTCTGCCCCTCTGGAACGACCGCAACAACCAAACCCCGACGCGGGAGTACGTCATTCTGGCGTGGGACGGCAATATCCCCACGGAAACTTTGACGAGCCTCGCCGCCCTGACGCTCTTCGCCGCCGTCCACTTTCACGCGCTCGAAGAAGGCCGCCGCCGCAAGGAGATGCTCTTCAAAACGATCGAGGCGATTATGATGGCGGTAGAGGCCAAGGACCAGACGACGAGCGAGCATTCTCGGCGCGTGGCGAACCTTTCGAAGCAATTGGCCCAGTGGATGCATTTGAGCCCCCAGGAAATCGAGGACATCTACTTTTCCGCGATCATCCACGACATCGGGAAGCTGGGGGTCTCCGACCAGATTTTGAAAAAGCCCTCCATGCTGACGGAGGAGGAGCTCGCGGAGATGCACCGGCATCCCTCCATCGGAGAGGACATCATGCGGCCGGTCGATCTGCCCAGCTATATCATCAGCGGGATCACGCAACATCACGAACGTCACGACGGCAAAGGATACCCCGCCGGCATCAAGGGCGACCGGATGACGACGGCGGGCAAAATCATCAAAGTGGCCGACGTGTTCGACGCGTTGGCGAACCGCCGCCAGTACAAAGACGCCTGGACTTCGGAGCAGGTGCGCGATTTCCTCCTGGAGCGCAGAGGCACGGAGTTCGACCCGCAGATCGTGGACGTCTTCTTGAAACACCTGCCTCAGTAGAGTTTGCCGAGAACAGAGAGATTATCTTCCTTTTTTAAATCTTCCATATTTTTTAAACCTTCCCTATTTTATAATCTGCCCTTTTCCATGAACTCCGCGTTGGTGCCGTGGATGCGCCAGAACTCCTCGGTCGCGTCCCGCCCGATGTCGGGGACGAAGTTCTCCAGGTCGCCGATGACGGTTTCCTCGTCCACGGCCAGCACCCTGCCGTCGCGATAGATCACCCTGCCGTCCACCGCGGAAAGCGCCACCTCGTCGCCGCGCGCGCTGTAGACCAAGTTGGGGACGATGTTGCGCATGGGAGCCGTGTAGACGGGAAGCATGGTCGGCTTTTTGAGGTCGACGGCGATAAAATCGGCCCTCTTTCCCTCCTCCAGGGAGCCGATGGATTCGCTCAGCCCGATGGCCCTCGCCCCCTCGATGGTCGCCATGCGCAGGGCCCTCCAGGCCGGCATCGTCTCCGGGTTCTTGTATTTGATCTTGTTGAAGAGCGCGACGCTTTTCATCTCGCTGATGATATTGTGGCAGTTGTTGCCCGGAGCCTGGTCGGAGCCGAGGCCGCAGTTGCCCCCCGCGTCCTGGAACGCCGTGGAGGGCGGCACGACGCCGTCGATGATTCCGATAGACCCAGGGCAGACGATCATGCCCGCTCCGCTCCGCGCCACGACGGCGGCCTCGTCGTCGTTCGCGTCCGTGAGGTGCACGGCTATCAGGGTATCGTCGAGGTATCCCGCGTCGGAAAGCCATGCTATGGGGCGTTTGCCGTAGCGTTTCTCGATCTGGTAGGTCTCCCGGTCGCCCTGTTGCACATGCATGTGTATCTTGGTTTTTCTTTCTTTTGCCGCCTTTTGTATCTTCAGCAGAAGCTCCAGGCTCAGAAAATCCGCCCCTTGAGGGCCGAAGAGAATACGAATCCTGCCGTCGGCCTCGCCGTGCCAGCGGTCGTAAAGGGCGAGGCAGCGGTTGAACGCCGTCTCCCCCATAGCGGGATCGTACTCGTACAACTCGCCGGGGTCGTAGACCCTGCGTTTCGCCTCCCGAATGAGCTGAGTGACGTGTCCTCTCGCGCCGATTTTCTTGATGAACGCGCACACCTCGTCCATCTGGTGCTCGTAGTCCCCCAGCGTCGTCGTGCCGGCCCTGACGGCCTCAACGATCGCCAGCCTGCTGCCGGCGTCGCGAGCGGACTGCCCGATGACGTTGTCGAAGGGCTGGAGCCCGTACATCATCCAGTTGTTCGTGTCCTGAGCCAACCCCCTGGCTATAGCCAGCCCCGTGTGCATGTGGGCGTCGATGAAGCCGGGCAGGACCGCGTGGCGCTCCAGCAGGAGGGTCTCCTCGGCGGCGTACTCCGCGTCGACCCGTGCGGAATCCGCGAAACCCGCGATTTTCCCGCCGTTCACCAACATCGCCGTCCCGGTTTGGTATCCCACCCCGTCTCCCGCCATTGTGAAAAAATGCGGCGCTTTCACGATCATATCGATCTTTTTCATCTTTTCTCCGTTTTTCTCATCTTTTTTTCATGTTATGTGCCCGGCGAAGGGCTAAGCCGCGCGCGCCCGAAGAGCGGCCGAGATTTTATGGAGCACGGCGAGGGCGAGAAGCAACACAAGCCCGGCGACCGGAATGCTCGCCCAGTACATCCCCGTCCATCCGCCGAAGAGGAACCCGCAGAAGGCGGCGAAGCCCACCGTCAATCCGTAGGGCAGTTGGGTCTCCACGTGGACGATATGGTTGCAGGAAGCGCCGGTGGAGGACATGACCGTGGTGTCGGATATGGGGGAACATTGATCGCCGAAAAGACCCCCGCTGATCACCGCCCCCACCACAAAGGGAATGGAAAGGTCGAAAGCGAAAGCCATAGGCAGGGCGATGGGCATCATAATGGACCACACGCCCCAGGACGAACCGGTCGAAAAAGATATGAGAGCGCCGAAGACGAACACCAGAGCGGGAACCAGCTTAGGCGTCAAGTACAGCTCGACGACGCCCGCCAGATAGCCTCCAACGTGCATAGCGCCCGCGATGCTGCTGATGGACCAGGCGCTGATGAGAATGAAAGGCACAAAAATCAGCTCCGCCATGCCGTCGACGAAATGATTGAACGCCGCGACCGGCGAGAAAAGACCCGTGCAGGTTCCGACCAGCCCCGCTCCCATCGCGCTGAACATGAAGCCCATGCAGATGGCGAGCGTGATGTCGCCCTTGCCGAACGACCCCAGGATCCCGTTCTCGCCCACGCCCCCCGTCCAGAAGATCGTCCCGAATACCCCGCAAAAGAGACAGAGCATGGGAACGGCAAAATTCCATATCGTCGGCCTGTACGTTTCGGGCAGCTCCTGCTTCTTTTCCGCAACGAGGGGTTTCACGCCGTCCGCCATCAGCTTGCCCGTTTCCTGAGCGCGTTGTTCCTCCGTGTACATTGGGCCGAAGTCCAGCTTTAAAATGGCGACCAACAGCACCGTCGCCATCGCGAAGAAGCCGTAGAGGTTGAAGGGCAGCATGCGCCACCATATTCCCCACTCGCTTCCCTCGATGTTCGCGGCGGCGAACTGCGCGGCTATCAGCCCCGTGATGAAGGGGCCGTAACTGCATATCGGAGAAAACGCGGCCAGGTTGCACCCCATCGAGTCGAGTATATAGGCGAGCTTGGCTCGTGAAATTTTGACGGCGTCGGTTATCGGGCGCATGATCGTCCCCAGGATGAGGCACGGTTCCGTGTAGCTGAAAAGGAACGCGCTCAGCCACGTGACGATCTGCCCTTTTTTGGAGTCGTTCACCGATTTTGTGATGCACGAGGCAAAAGCCTGAGCCGAGCCCGTCACCCGCAGGACCGCGACCGCGCCGCCGGCCATCGTGACCAAGACGAGCAGCCCCGCGTTCCACTTGCTCGCTATGGAGGGAATGAGATAGTCGGAAACGATCTTGACGAAACCGATAACGGGATTCCAACCATTGATCATGGTGGACCCCAGCCATATAGCTATGAACAGGGACAACAAGGTCTGCTTCGTTATCAGCGCCAGAACGACGGCCACAAGAGGCGGCAGAAGGCATAAAACTCCAAAATCCACGGATTCTTCCATAACGCATCCCTCCAGTTGATTGTCGCCGACGCGTTGCCCCATCGACGACTTGCACATGGACTCATTATTGACTCTATGTCCCCAAAAATCAACTTTTGGAAGCAAAATAAACTTTTTTCCCTTTTAACGGCTTAACGGGGGTTCTTTGACAAATGGTGCAGCATTGATTATGCTTGTTATGCGCTGTGCTTTTGCTTTATATGATTGACGAGGCGACACATGACCCCAAAAAAGAACGAAGAAAAGACGAAGAAAAGGACGGACTTTTATGCGCGTAAAATACGGAGAAATGAAGGCTCTGTTCACCGATATCCTGACGCGGCATGGTTTTTCACCCGAAAAAGCGGAGAAAGTAGCGGGAATATTCACGGACAACAGTTGCGACGGAGTGTATTCGCACGGGCTGAACCGTTTCCCTCGGTTCCTCTCCTACGTGAAGAAGGGGCACGTGGACCCCGCGGCCGAACCGGCGCTGGAGGAGTCCTTCGGCGCTTTCGAACGGTGGAACGGCAACATGGGCGTCGGCTGCACGAACGCCGTGGCCGGCATGGAGGCGGCGATGGCCTTGGCCCGGCGGCATGGAATCGGTTGCGTGGCGATGGGGCATACGAATCACTGGATGCGCGGGGGCAGCTACGGACTGCAGGCGGCCCGCGCCGGATTCGCCGGAATATGCTGGACGAACGCCAACCCGTCCATGCCTCCGTGGGGGGCGAAAACGCCGAAGGTGGGCAACAACCCCCTGGTCATGGCGTTCCCCTACAAAGATGTGTGTTTTTTGATCGACGGCGCGTTGTCGCAATACTCCAACGGCGCGCTGGACGGCTATCGGATGGCGGGCGCCCGGCTTCCTTTTCCCGGCGGCTACGATAAAGACGGCAAACTCACCACCGACCCCGGCGCCATCCTGGAGACGGGGCGCGCTTTGCCCATAGGGTTCTGGAAGGGCTCCGGCTACTCCCTACTGCTGGACGCCATAGGGGCCGCGCTGTCGAGGGGAAGCACCGTCCCGGAGATCGGGCGCGCAAGCGGCGAAATAGGGGTCACGCAGGTTTTTATCGCCTTCGACCTGGCGAAGGTCTCAGGCGAGGAGTACGTCGCCGCCATGGCCGAGCGCCTGATCGCGGACTTCAAGACCGCGGAGCCCGCCGAAAGCGGGGTTCCCTTTCACTATCCCGGAGAAAAGAGCGCCGCGACGCGGAAAGAGAACCTGGCCTCGGGCATCCCCGTCAACGAGGAAATCTGGAACGACGTTTTGAAAATGAAGGGATGAACATAATACAGGGCTTCTACAGAACTTGAAGAGCCCTGAAATGTAAGCATGTGATCGGGGACATAAAAATAAGGGCCGTCGCGGTTTCTCACAGCCGCGACGACCTTTTTTCCTATT
>JAISQE010000080.1 GCA_031274425.1 Synergistaceae bacterium
TGTTATAGCCATCCAGAATATTATCGTAGATGGTGTGACCACCGACAGTGTTATTTGAATAGTAAGCGATGAACTCTTTGCTGCCGTCGCCGTCGACGTCGCCGACGGCGGTGCTCACGTTAACATCTCTGTTGCCGGAAGAATCCACTTCGCCAAAGAGTGTGCACTCCTCCGCCTCGATGAAAGGGTTAGAGCTAGGATTGTTCCTGGCGGAATTGAAGCACGCCTGGCCGTCGACGTACACAGATACGACGGAGACGAGCGGCATCTGACCCGGGGTGAAGGGATCTATAGAAGTGCCCTCAACAAAGGTCGGGTAGGTCAGGATGTAATCCGAATAGCCGTCGTCGTTCCAGTCGTTGGCCACGAGCGAAAAATAAGAGCAGCTCTTCGATGTGGTGGAGACCCGGACGCCTTCCTCCAGGATGAACGCGTTCGCGGGATTGAGCAAACTGCCGTCCTTGTCCGCCAGCGTGAAGTAGATGTCGTACTCTCCGGAAGTGGAGGTATTGACCAGATACGCGCTGGCGACGACGCCCGTTCTCCCTGCGGGCAGGATGGCGCCGTAAAAATCATCCGCCGCCGGCGCGTCCGGGTCGGCGACGATGAAACCTCCCGCGGAAGCGACCTCCGCGATGCTTTGGTCCCACGTTATCCCGCTTCCCATCTGTTGCGCCGCTGAAACGGACGCGTTCGAGTCCGTAACGGAATAGAAGAATCCGCCATTCCCGCTGACAACCGTCGCGGCCACTCTGTCCTTGCCAAAAACCGTGTAATTCCCGCCCAGCGGATCCGTCGCGGCGTCAGCCGTCGACAAGCCCGCGAAAACCAAAACCGCGGATAAAAGAAAAATCCTCCATCGTACGCGTTTCATATAAAAAACCTCCTCGTTTTGGAATATGCGCGATGGACGCCTGAGCCAGCCGCGTCCCGTAAAGCCGTCTGCCGTTTTTAGCGTTTACGCTTCATAATTTTGGCTGCAATGGGCAATCCCCCCCTCTGCGCTGTTGCCATAAAAATGCCCCCCGCAAGAGATGGGGCTTTCGCGCCTGAAAACGCCGTTTGTTTTTATTTTGTTTGACCGCGGGGCTAGGGCGAAAAATTTTCTCCGCGCCGAAAAACCGACGGCGCGGAGAAGGAAAGGAACACTATTTAGGGCCTGATGCCTATGCCTGATGCCTATGCCTGATTTTATTCCAGAACGCAAGGGCTGAATTCACTATTTTAAGCCTCCCGGTCATCGAAAAATACGTCTGTTTCATTCACTGATAGTGTAGCAAGGTTGAGGGTTTTGTCAATGAAAAACTTAAAGCCTGAAAAACTTAAAGCCCCCGATCGACGGGGGCTCTTCGGAGCCTCGCCATCGACCGAGGGCTTTTGTTCGAATGCTTTTGCCCGAAGGCTTTTACCCAAGTTATTTCAAATCGAACGGCTTCAAAAATTTGTCCGCGTCGTATTTTCTGCCTCGGGCGTCCTCTACGGTGACCTTGTCGAAGACCCAGCCCTCCACCTTGGACGGGTCGACCCCGGCGTCGATGAAAACCTGCGGATTCAGGACGAACACCAGGTCCTTGTCGTTCTTGCTCATGTCCTTGGCCCACTCCAGCAGCGAGCCCTCGGAGACGGTCACTCCGTAATGATCCAGCGCCGAATGATAACCGACGGAATCCCGATCCAGCTTCACGATCTGCTCGAACGACGACAGCGGGGTGACGTCTCCCTCGTAGACCAGGGGTTCTTTGGACAGCTTGGCCCCTACCACGATCTTGCCCCGCTCCTCCAACATGCCCTTCATATTCAACGGCAGCTTGCTCAGATCCAGTCCGGCGTTCACGAAGGGACCGGCGTCGAAAGAAAGGTACGCGTCGAACATGCGCGCGTCCTTGGCCTCTTTGCGCCACCAGAAAGCCGCTCCGCCGTCCGGCGCGGTCAAAACCCACACGCCCTCGTCTTCGTCGGCCGCGGGCGGAACCTCCAGCGCTTCCAGCATCGCGGCGAACGACGTAACGGCGCTTTGCCCCACCACGTCCGTGCCGAAAAAAGCCGCCTCCGCGTTTCCCGCCGCCAGAACCGCCAACACCGTCAATACCGTCATGATCTTTGCCGTCTTTTTCATCATCATTTTCCTCCATAATTGAATTTAAACTTAAAATCGGATGTTGAAAGCCGTCGTTCGCCGTCTATTTTACGACCTTCAGCCGCGATGCGGTCTGAAACGCTTCAACCTCAGGGCGTTCGACAACACGGAGACCGAGCTGAGCGACATGGCGGCGGCGGCCAGGATCGGGTTGAGGAGAGGTCCGCCGAAAAGATGGAGCAGCCCGGCGGCGATGGGAATGCCCGCGGTGTTGTACGCGAAAGCCCAGAACAGATTTTGCTTGATGTTGCGTATCGTGCTTTTGCTGAGCTGGATTGCCGTCGGCACGTCCATCAGGTCGCTCCGCATCAGAACGATGTCGGCCGACTCCATCGCGACGTCGGTGCCCGAACCGATGGCTATCCCGATGTCCGCCTGAACCAGCGCCGGGGCGTCGTTGATTCCGTCTCCGACCATGATGACCTTGCGCCCGCCCTTCGAGGACGTCCCCTTCATGGACACCCCCTCCGCCTGGAGCTTCTTGACCTCGTTCGACTTGTCCTGGGGCAGCACCTCCGCAAGCACTCGGTCGATGCCGACCTGTCGGGCGATGGCGTTCGCCGTCTTGAGGTTGTCGCCTGTGATCATCGCCACGCTGAGCCCCATATCCCGCAGAATTTTGATCGCCTCCGCGCTGCTCTTTTTCACCACGTCCGCGACCGCGATGATCCCGGCAAGCGCGGGCCCGCGCCCTTCTTCGTCGAAAACGACGTACATGGGGGTCTTACCCTCCTCCGCCAAGCGATCGGACTCGGCCTCCAGGTTCCCCAAGGAAAAACCCCTCTCGGTCATCAGCTTCCGATTGCCGGCGTAAAGGCGGGTGTTTTTCACATTCGGCTCGCGGGAGCCCGCGCCGTCCCCCGAGACTTCCTCCACCACGGCTTCGATGCCCAGGCCGGTGAGCGCCTGAAAGCTCTTCACGTCGAGAAACGCGAGCTTCTCCTCCTCGGCCTTATGGACGATGGCCTCGCCCAGAGGGTGTTCGGATCCCTTTTCGGCGGACGCCGCGATCCGAAGCAGCCGGGTTCGATCCACGCCTTCCGCCGGAACGACGTCCGTGACCTCGGGTTTCCCCTCCGTGATCGTCCCGGTCTTGTCGAAGACGATGGTGTCGGCCTTGTGCGTCGTTTCCAGGGCTTCGCCGCCCTTGAACAGGATGCCGTACTCCGCGCCCTTGCCCGTGCCCACCATGATGGCTGTGGGGGTGGCGAGCCCCAGGGCGCAGGGGCAGGCGATGATGAGGACGGAGATGAAAATGGTCAGGGCGAAGCTGACGTCTCGCACGTAAAAATACCACGCGGCGGCCGCGACGACCGCGAAAACGCAGACGATGGGGACGAAGACGCCGGAGACGATGTCGGCCATCTGGGCGATGGGGGCCTTCGAGCCCTGAGCGTCCTCCACCAGCTTGATGATCTGGGCGAGGGCCGTGTCGCTGCCCACTTTCGTGGCCTCGAAGCGCAGAACGCCGTTTTTGTTGATGGTGGCGGCGTACACCTTGTCCCCGACTTTTTTGTCGAGCGGAATGCTCTCGCCCGTCAGCATGGATTCGTCCACGGCGGAGTGCCCGTCGGTAACGACCCCGTCCACCGGGATCTTGCCGCCGGGCTTGACCAAAATCACGTCCCCGATCTCCACCTCGTCGATGGGGATCTCCACTTCGGTTTCCGCCTCGGAAGAGGCCGCGCCCTCCGGGGTCCCCTCGCCGGCCTTCTTCTTGATCACGATAGCGGTCTTCGGCGCGAGCCCCATGAGTTTCTTGATGGCCTCGGAGGTTTTGCCCTTGGAGATGGCCTCCAGGGTCTTGCCCAGAAGAATCAGGGCGATGATGACCCCCGCGGATTCGAAGTACATGCGATCGACCGCCGCGAAGTCGCCTGTGGTGATCTGCCAGGTGGAGTAAAAACTATAGAGCACCGCCGCCGAGGTCCCGATCGCGATGAGGGAGTCCATGTTGGGGCTGCCTTGAAAGAAGGCCTTGAAGCCCACGGTATAAAACTTGTACCCGACGACGAGAATCGGCAGCACGAGAACGATCTCGGCCAGGGCGTAGTTCAGCGGATAGTTCATCGGCCTGAGGATGGAGGGGAAGGGGAGCCACCAGAGCCACTGGACGATGGGGTCCATCGGAACCATCGCCAGGTAGAGAAGGGGCAGACCGAAGATCGCCGCGACGGAGAACTTTACCTTGAGCACGCGGATTTCGCGCTCCTTGCGCTGTTTGTCCTCGTCCACCGCGCCGCTCTTTTCCGTCTCCAACGCCTGATACCCCGCGCCCTCGATCGCGCCTCGTATCGCCGAGAGCTTGACCCGCTGCGGATTGTAGGAGATCGTGGCCTTCTCCGTGGCGATGTTGACCGACACGGAAAGGACGCCCTCCACCTTGCCGACCGCCTTTTCGACGCGCTGGGCGCAGGCGGCGCAGGTCATGCCGCCGATGGGGATCGTCGCGGCGTTTTTCGTGCTTTCCCTCAAAACGTTGTACCCGACGTCGATGATCTTTTTTTCGATGTCCTGTATCGCCAGCTGTCCTTCGTCATACTCGACCGACAGCTTCTCCGTGGCGAAGTTGACGGTGGCGTCCGCGATGCCCTGGAGCTTTCCGACCGCCCTTTCGATGCGTTTGGCGCAGGCGGCGCAGGTCATGCCGCCGATCGCTACGGTTTGTTTCGTCATGTTGAACTTCCTTTCCCGACCCAATCGTCCGAATTGTCTTGATCGCTTTTATTTATTCCCTTATTTATTTTATTGCCTTTTCCATTTCGCGAAAATGACTTTTGCCCTGAGCAGAAAATCCTTGGGGATGGTGACTCCGCTCTCATCGACGCTTTTGTATTTCGACGTGATGGGGACCGGATTGCATCCGCCTCGGGCAACCTCGATGTCGCTGGTCTTGAAACGATTGCCGCAGTTCTGGCACACCAGCACGCTGCCCTCCTGTTTATAATAACCCCTGCCGGAGCCGTAACAAACCTGACAGGTGTTGAACGCCGTCCGTATCGTGCCGTCCGGGGCCTTCACCGCAAAAATTTCCATTTTCGTGCCCTCCACCTCGACGGGGTAAAAACTGGCCGTCTCCGAAACCTCCTCGGCGGGTATGAACAAGTCCCCATTTTCCAGTTCCTCCCCGTATCCCGTCCCGCCCGCGGTAAAGATGGCGGCGAATACGGCGACGGCCAAGGCGGTCCTCAGCGCTTTGAATCTTTTGCATCCCTTTTTCCCAAACATTCCGATCCACTCCTTTTCATGATTTATAAACCGATTCACGCGCCTCAGTCTTCGTCTTCGCTCTTGGAGGCGTCCCGCGCCGCGCAAAGAAAATAGACCGCGAGCCCTATGAGCGGCAGTATGCAGTGCCAGTGGCTGACCAGGAATTCCATGTTCTCACCTCGCTTTCGATGTGGCGGTGATGATGGGCGGCGATAAGGTTATCGATTATCTGCCGCAGCAGTTTCGCCGCGTTTGAACGCGCCTCGGCCCCAAACTCAGCGAAGCCCTGGAGGGCGCGGCCCTGAGGGCGCAGCAAGAAGGAGCGTTCGCTGTGGGCTCGGCGTCGGCGCTCCCGGCGTCGTCGAACATGTCGAAGGGATCCGAGTCGTCGGCCACGTCGGAGAAGAGGTCGGAGGGCAACTGGGCCGCAAGCGCGTTTTCGTCTACTTCCTCCGCCTCTACCTCGCCGCTCTTGTCGAGGACCGTGATTTTGCCCCGTATCATCCCCATCCAGCAGGTGTAAAGGAACGTGCCGCTCCGAGTCGGGGTGAACTCGACCACGTTGTCGCCCAGTTCGAGTTTCTTTTGCATCCGGCCGTACTCCGGGATAATGATTCGGTTATTGCAGCCGTTGAGCGTTCCGGGGTTCGCGTGGATGGTCCATCGCACGGGAATGCCGGCCTGCACGGTGATGGGCGCGTATCGGCCCGAGGCCAGTTCCGTTTCGACGACCTGAACGCCCCCTTCGACCTGGGCAACGGCCCCCTGGAGGGAAGGCCGGTTCTGCGCGAAGACCGGAAGGGAAGCCGAGATCCCCGACAGGTTCATCCCGTTGCCGAACATGGCGATCCCCAAAATGACCACCATCGTGGCGCCGACGGTCATCATTCCGCGGGTGAATTTTTTGCTGAGGATGGTGCTCAACGCGCTCAGGCCGAACATGAGGGGGACCGTTCCCACACTGAACAGGAACATGGAGAGGGATCCCCTCACGACGCTGCCTGTGGAAAGCGCGTACAACTGCATGGCCTGCAAGGGGCCGCAGGGCATCAGGCCGTTGAGCAAGCCCACGTAAAGGGGGCCGTTTCGCTTTCTTCCGTGGATTTTGTCCGCGAAGACTTTGGGCATACGAGGGTTCAGGCGGCGAAGCCACGGAAAAACGTTCAGCATGTTGAGCCCCATGATGACCATAAAGGCTCCCGCCGCGGCCTGAACCCATCCTCTGGCGTTCCCGGAGAGGCTCACGACGGAGCCCAGCGCCCCAACCAACCCTCCGATGAGGGTGTAGGACGCGACCCGCCCCAAGTTGTACAGAAAACCGGGGCGGAGCGCCGCGAGCCTGCCGCCGTAAATCTCCGCTTTAAACGTCGCCAGGGATTGAGAGAGGTTGATGCCCCCGCACATGGCGACGCAGTGGACCGAGGTGAGCGCCCCGATCAGAAACAACATGCCGTAGCCCATGCCCGCCTTCGCCTCCGGGAAAGCGTAAAAAACGTCGAGCAGCTCGAACCGGTCGAGTATCGCGTAAAGCTCGTAGAGGGCGATCGCGACCCAGATCGTCTTTAAAAGATCGAACTTCGGGCTTTTTTGCCCATCCTTCACGACATGGTAATCCAATGTTTCGATAAGTTTCGCGATCGCGTCGACGTCGGCGACGGCCGCGTCGTAGGTGACTTGAACGCTGCCTTCGGCGAAACTCGCCTTGACGTTCGCCACCCCATCCATGCCCCTCAGCTTTCGCTCGATCCTGTTTTCGCAGCTCGTACAGGTCATGTCGGCAATCCGCAGCGTCTTCGTCATGAATTTCCGCGACATATTCAAACCATTCCTTTCATGTCATGTAAAC
>JAISQE010000143.1 GCA_031274425.1 Synergistaceae bacterium
CACATCATGCAGATCATCATCGCGGCCAACACACTGAATAATTTTCAGCCGTAGCCCATGAACCCGGCGCTTGTCGCGCTTCAGATCTCAACAATGAAATGAGGAGATAGAATGAATGATGTGACGATCAGCGTTATCGGTATTGTGTTCGCCCTGGGGCTTGTCCTGTTTTTGATCATGAAGGGCGTCAACATCTTCGTTGTCGCGTTCCTGTGCGCGACCATCGTGGCTCTGACGGGGGAGATCAACCTCTACGACGCGCTCAAAACACATTACATGAGGGGTTTTGTCGGATTTATGCAGGCTAATTACCTGATATTTCTGACGGGCACCCTCCTGGGCAAGATGATGGAGGTCACCAACGGGGCCAAAGCGATCGCGCAGCTTCTCGTCAGGCTCTTTGGCAGGGACAGGGCGGTCATCTCGGTTCCGCTCGCCTGCGGCATCCTCGGCTACGGCGGAGTGAGCGCGTTCGTCATCAGCTTCTGCGTTTTCCCCATCGCGCTTCAGATCTTCAAGGAGGCGGATCTTCCAAGGCGCTTCATCCCGGCGGCCCTCACGTTCGGGTGCTCGACGTTCGCCATGGTCGCGCCGGGCGCGCCGCAGATCCACAACGCGATTCCCGCCAACATTCTGGGGACGGACCTGATGGCCGGCGCGCTCGTCGGCTTCGTCTCCTGCGGAGCCATGCTCGTGATTGGTTGCGTCTGGCTCTTTCATATCGTCAATAAGGCAAAGAAGCAGGGAGAGCGCTTCGTCGCGAAGCCGATGGACGTTTTCGCCGCCGAGCAGGAAAATCTGCCCAATGGCTTCATCGCCCTTATCCCCCTGATTGTGACCATCCTCATCATCAACGTCAAAATCGACGGTCAGCCCCTGGTTCATCTGGAGTCCGGCCTGCTTCTCGGCTCGATACTCGCCTGGGTGCTCATGAACAAATACCAGGACAACAGCAGGCTGCTGGTCAACCTTGGAGACAGCTGCAAAAACTCCATGGGCGCCATCGCCAACACCTGCGCGGTGGTGGGTTTCGGAACGGTGGTTCAGGCCGCGAAGGCGTTTCCCGTGATCGTCAACGCCGTGCTCGACATCCCCGGCCCCGACCTCGTCGGCGTGGCCGTGGCGATGAACGTCATCGCCGGCATCTGCGGCTCCGCGTCAGGCGGTCTCGGCATCGCGACCCCGCTGATCGCCCCGGTCTACCTGGCGAAGGGGGTTTCCGCCGCCGTGCTGCACCGGACTCTCACGATCGCGTCGTCGGCTCTGGATTCCCTGCCGCATAACGGCTACATCGTCACCGTCACGAACGGCATCTGCAACGAGACGCACAAAGACGCCTACAGCGCGATTTTCAAGCTGACCGTGGTGACGCCGGCGATAGGAACCGCCATCGCCGTGGTGCTGTTTACGCTGTTCCCCGTGTAGTGGCCGCGACAACCGTCATGGTGATAAAGTTGATAAAAAGGGAGGGTGCAAGGTGAGTAAAGTCGTATCCGCCGAATATGCGGCGTCCCTGGTCAGAGACGACATGACGCTCGGCGTGGGAGGATTCGTTGGCTCCGGCGTCCCGGAGGAGCTCCTGTCCGCGCTTCAAAAAAGATATGAAGAGTCCCAAAGCCCCAAAGGCCTGACGCTTTTCCACTGCGCCGCCATCGGCGACGGAAAGGACAGGGGCGCCAATCACCTTGGGATCGAGGGCCTGCTCAAAAAACTGATCTGCGCCCATATCGGTCTGGAACCGGCGCTGAATAAGCTGACCGTCGCCAATAAACTGTCCGCTTACATGATCCCGCAGGGCGTCACGAGCCACCTGCTGCGCGCCATCGCGGGCAAAAAACCCGGCGTCCTGACGCATGTGGGCCTGAAAACCTTTGCCGACCCCCGCATCGAGGGCTGCAAGGCGAACCAGGCGGCCGTCGACTCCGGCGAAGAGGTCGTTTCTCTCGTCCAAATCGATGGGAAGGACTACCTGCTCTATAAGTCGTTCCCTGTCGATATCTGCTTCATCAAGGGCTCCTTCGGCGACGTGAACGGAAATATTTCCCTCGAAAGAGAGTCCGTGCGCTCCGACCAGCTTGAGATGGCCATCGCGGTCCATAACAACGGAGGCATCGTGATCGCCGAGGTCGAAAAGGTCGTCGCGGGAGGCAGTCTGGACCCAAGGAACGTGGTCGTCCATGGCGTGATGGTGGATTACGTAGTGGAGGCGAGCGTCGAAAAGAACTGTCATACCTGGACGTCCCCGGCGTACCGGCCGGAGCTTTCGGGAGAAATTGCAATCCCGCTCGACGCAATTCCCGTCATGAAGCTCGACCATCGCAAAGTTTGCGGAAGACGCGGCGCGTTCGAGCTGAAAAAGGGAAAACTGGTGAACCTCGGCATCGGCATTCCGGACGCCGTCGCGGCCGTCGCGAACGAGGAGGGCTTTGCCGGCGACATCACCCTTTCGATAGAGTCCGGCGTTTTGGGCGGAGTTCCGCTCGGCGGGCTCGGAATAGGCGCGACCATAGGCCCGGAGGCCATTTACAAACAACCCGACATTTTTGACGTCTACGACGGCGGCGGGCTCGACATGACCTTCCTGGGCGCGGCCGAAATCGACGCGAAGGGCAACGTCAACGTGTCAAAGTTCAGCGGAAGAGTCGTGGGACCCGGCGGCTTCGTCAACATCTCTCAAAACGCAAAAAAGGTGTGCTTCACGGGCACGTTTACGGCGGGCAAACTCGAGACGAAGGTCGAGGACGGCAGGCTCACGATCGTCAGGGAGGGAACCAGCGTCAAGTTTATGAACAAAATCGAGCAGATCACGTTTTCCGCCGAATATGCCGCCGAAACGGGGCAGGAAGTGCTGTACATCACCGAAAGAGCGGTGTTCAGGCTCACGAAAGACGGCATCATGCTCATCGAAATAGCCCCGGGCGTCGACTTGGAAAAGGACGTCCTGGCCCATATGGAGTTCAAACCTCTCATCGCCGAAAATTTGAAGCTGATGGATGAACGAATCTTCAAAGAGGAAAAAATGGGCCTGACGATCTGAAACAAAATCTCAGCACAATCTCACCACAGCCTCAAAAAAAGCCCCCCCTTTTCAGGAGGGGCTTTTTTTGCCGAATCCAATCTCAATAATTTAAAACCATGGGGCTCCGCCCCATACCCCGCAGGGGACGAGTCCCCTGACCCCGTTAATTTTTAATTTTCTTCCTTATTTCTTCCCTTTTACAGGCCCGCCAAGGCCAGCCAAATGAACACGAAGCCGGCGATGATGGGAATAACGAGCTGGGTGACGAAAATATCCCAGTAGGCTTCCCTGTGGGTCAGCTTGCAGATGCCCAGAAGGTTGATCTGTGCGCCCTGGTGGGG
>JAISQE010000161.1 GCA_031274425.1 Synergistaceae bacterium
GAGCGCCCATCTTCGAGGTGGCGGACTACGGAGTGGTGGGAGACGCCCTGAAGATCGTGCCTCTTTTGACGGAGGCGGTGAAGAGCGCCATCGGCAAAAAAGCGACGGCCTGAGTAGGAGGGGGGGACCGAGAAGAGGAGACCCGCGTTACGACGTTGCGGTAGTGATTGAGAATGGCGCCGGGGGCAGTTCTTCGGCATCGCGGAATAGTTCATAATTAGGAGGTTGGTTTACCGTGAAAAAACGTGCAGCGATTTTGTTGTCGGTTTTACTGTTGATCGTCGTGGGTATGTTCGTGTCGCCCGCGGACGCCGCGTATAGGGTGAATATCGCCACGGCCACCACTGGGGGCGCGTATTATCCAATAGGCAACACGATGGCGCAAATTTACTCGAAACTGGAAGGGGTCCGCGCATCGGCGCAGTCCACGGCAGGGACGCCGCAGAACATCGAGCTTCTGCAAAACGACGAGGTGAATATCGCGTTCGGTCAAACGGGCATTTGCTACTACGCCTACACGGGCACCGGCACCTACGAGGGAAAGCCGCCCTACAAGGAAGAACGCGGGATGTTCACGCTCTACCCCAACGTCATGCACTGGGTCGTCAAAAAGAACGCCGGCATCAATAGCTTGGCCGATCTGAAGGGCAAACGCATCGTTCCCGGCCAGGTCGCCAGCGCGACCGAGGTCAACAGCCGCGAGATGCTCGCCGCCTACGGACTCAACTACCTGAAGGACAAGGGCGAAGTCCACCTCACGGCCGAGTATCTGGGTTACAACGAGGCGGGCGACCAGATGAAAAACGGACAGCTCGACGCGACCCACATCGCTGGCGGCATGCCGACGGCCTCCGTCATGGACATTCTCTCCGCGGAGGCGGGGGAGCTGCTTTCGATGGGAGAGGCTCAGATCAAGACGATCTGCGAGCAGTATCCCTGGTACTATCCCTTCACCATCCCCGCGGGAACCTATCCCAAGCAGGACAAGGACGTCCAGACGGTCGCCCTCGCCAATATTCTTTTCACCGACGCGAAGCAGCCGGACGATCTCATTTACCTGCTGACCAAGGCGACGTTCGAAAACCACGAGGACATGGTCCTCGGCCATAAGGCCACCGAGTACACCGTGGTCGAAAACGCCATAAAGGGAATGCTGATCCCGCTGCATCCGGGCGCGATCAAATATCTGGAGGAGCAAGGCGTCGCCGTTCCCGACAGCCTGAAGCCCTAGCCCGCCATCCGATCATCCGAACCACCGAAGGCAATCCGGATCTTTCGACTCTGGATTGCCTATTTTTTAGAAAACAGTGGAGGCCAATCTTTATGTCAAATGACGCGCCCGTTGTGGGAGATTTGAAAGAGGAAATAAAAGAAGAAATATCACAGGCCAAGGCGGAGGAAGTGCTCGAACAGATCGACAAGGAGTCGAGCTTCCGCAAATACGCCGGCGGTTGGGCAAAGGTCGTGGCGGTCGTCGCGACTCTCATGTCTTTGTATCATCTCGTGACTTCGTCTGGCGTATGGATACGGCCGTCGATGCACCATCAAAGCGTACACCTGACGTTCCTCCTGATTTTGACGTTTCTGCTCTATCCGGCGTTTGGAAAGAAAAAAGGCTCGGGGCCATCGTACTTCGACTTGGCGTGGCTCGTTGTTTCCGCCGCGGCCAGCATCTATATCCTTCTCTATTTCGACGAGTTCAGCATAAGGGGAACGGCGATCCTCCGGGACATCGTCATGGGGGGAATCCTCGTCGTCTGCGTTCTCGAAGCGACAAGGCGCTCCGTCGGAAAAGAGCTGATGATACTAGCCATCGTCTTCCTGGCCTATGGACTCTGGGGCGACTATCTTCCCGGACTCCTGGGGCACACGGGGTTTTCGCTCCGCAGAATCGTCTACCAAACCTACCTCACGTCTGAGGGAATTTTCGGCGTGGCCCTCAGCATCTCCGCGACCTACATTTTCCTGTTCATCCTCTTCGGCGCGTTTCTCGCGGAGACGGGAATGGGCGGGTTCATCAAGGACTTCGCCATGTGCCTGGCGGGGCGGACCATCGGAGGCGAGGCGAAAGTCGCGATCGTGACCTGCGGATTGATGGGGATGATCAACGGCAGCGCCGTCGGCAACGTGGCGGCCACCGGGACCTTTACCATACCCATGATGCGGAGCGCGGGGTTCAAGCCGGTGTTTTCCGCCGCGCTGGTGGCGGCGGCCGGGACGGGGGGCATGATCATGCCGCCGGTCATGGGCGCGGCTTCCTTCATCATGGCGGAGTACCTGGGAATGCACTATTCCAGAATCATGCTCGCGGCGGCGATCCCGGCCATCCTCTATTATTTTTCCCAGTACGTTTTCGTCCATATCGAGGCGAGGCGTCTCGGAATGCAAAAAGTGCCCAGCGACAAAATCACTCCCATGCTCGTCGTGCTGAGGAAGCAGGGGTATATGATCGTTCCGATCGCCGTCATCATCTACCTTCTGCTGATAGGGCGCACGCCTCTTTACGCGGCGTTTTACGGCATCATGAGCACCCTCGTGGTCACGGCGGGGGCGGGAATATTTCAGGGGAAGCTCGTCGAGATGCTGAAGTCGTATCTGCGGGCCCTGGAGCAGGGAGCGCGGCAGAGCGTCAGCGTGGGCGTGGCCTGCGCGGTCGTCGGGATCATCAATTCGATCACCAACCTGACGGGTCTCGGCTTCACCCTCGGCAGCGCCATCGTCGAGCTGGCGGCGGGAAGCATCATCCTCACGGCGTTCCTCACCATGATCCTGTCGATCATCCTGGGCATGGGCCTGCCGACGACGGCCTGCTACATCATCACGGCCACCATAGGGGCGCCCGCTCTTTTGAAATTGGGTGTCAACCCTCTGGCGGCCCACATGTTCGTCTACTACTTCGCGTGCCTGTCCAACCTGACGCCTCCCGTCGCCATCGCCTCCTATGGGGCGGCCGGGCTCTCGGGCCAAAATCCGTCCGAAGTGGGATGGGCGGGATTCCGCATCGCGCTGGCCGGGTTCGTCATCCCCTATACCTTCATCTATGCCCCGTCGCTGCTTTTCGTGGGCGACTCCTATGTGGAGATCGTAACGGCGTCCGTGACGGCCACCATTGGAGTCATAGCCGCGGCCGCGGCGGTTCAGGGCTACATCTTCGCGCCGATCAACATGGCCCTGCGGGTCCTGCTCTTTGTGGCCGCGTGCCTTTTGATCTTCCCCGGCCTCAGCACAGACCTCGTGGGCATCGGGATTTTCGCCGCGATGGGGGTCTATCAGAAGATGCAGATACGCGCAAGTACGGCGGTTTAAGGAGGCTTTATCGTGGCAAACTATGACGTCATCCATTTCGAGGCTCTGGGTAAAGAGGCGGAACATCTGGAAGAAGAGACGAAACGGGAGCAGCGCGAGGGGCATCTGCCTCAAAACCTGAAGTACCTCGTCACGCCCGACGCGCTCCAGGACTTTACCGAGAAGAATCCCGACGTCGCTCTGCCGGACCTCGTAACGACAAAAACCCACTCCATACTCCCCCAGAATTACCTGAGCGGCGCGAAAAAAAGCGTCGTCACCCGAAGCGCCGGATACGACCATTTCGAGCACCTTGTCGACGCGGCGAACATCGCTTCCCTGCGCGAATACTGCGTCGACGCCGTCGCCCAAACCGCGATAAAGTTTTTGTACGCCGCGGCGGGTGTTTTGAATCACTATACGGAAAATACCCGTACCTTCGAAAGAAATAAAAGCCTTTCTTTTATGGAATTGACCTCCGATAGGGTGGCAACCGTTTTCGGGGCAGGAAAAATCGGAAAAAAAACCCACGACCTTCTTGCGGCCAACGGATTGACGACGCAGGCGGTGGACGTCCGTCAGGACGAACTGGCCTCTCTTTATAACCGCGGCGTCCGTTTCGTCTCGAAGGAAGAGGCGATCAAAAACAGCGACATCTTCATCAACGCGATGAATTTGACGAAGATACCTGGGAGCCGCTTTTTCAACGTCGGCTATTTTTCGAAAGAATATCTGTCCCAGGCGAAGCCCGGATTGATTTTCATCAACGTGACCCGAGGCGAGATCGCCCCGGAAGCGGGGCTCCTGGAGCTGTACGACAAAAAGATCATCGGGGGACTCGGTCTGGATATCTTCACCGAGGAGAACACTTTTTCTAAAATCGTCAAAGGACAAGCGCCGGAAAAACCGGACCATCTTGCCGCAAAAGAATTGGTGGATCGGGCCCTAAAGCACAGCGCGAATATTTACGTTCAGCCGCATCAAGGCTTCAACTCGGACGTCGCCGCTATCAACAAAGCCCACGAGGCCATCAAACACATCGTGGCATGGTACAAAAACGACAAAAAACATTTCGACGAGCAGCTTCCTTATTACAAAGGCTGAATTACAAAGGCCGAGCGCCGTCGCCCCTCGATGACTGGGAGGTCGCCCCTCGATGACCTCCCAGTTTATAAGTTTCTTTTTCTAGTTGACGAAAGCGGCTTCTATGCTTAGAATGACTTGGCCGTAGGTTGTGCGGCTATGAGTCGCATGGATGGGGCGTAATCCTCGCAGAGGAGCCTCGATCCAGCGTAGGGAGGAAATTGAATGATGTATGCAGTGGTGGAAACAGGCGGTAAGCAATATCGCGTGCAAACAGGCGACGTATTCCGCGTCGAGCGTTTGAAGGGCGAGGTCGGCCAGGAGGTCGTTCTGGACAAGGTGTATATGGTGGGCGGAGAGCACTCCACCAAGTTTGGCGCGCCATTGGTGGACGGGGCCGTCGTCAAGGCGGAGATCGTCGCCCAGGCCCGCGCCGACAAGATCTTGGTGTTCAAATATAAAAGCAAGAAAAACGAGCGGCGTATGCGCGGGCACCGCCAGTATTACACGGAGATTCGCATCGGGGAAATCGTCGCCGGGTGACGCGCATTACGTTGTTTTGGGGAGAAGAAGGCCTTGTGGGCCTGGAGGCCCGAGGACATTCCGGCGGAGGGTTTAAAGGAGAAGACGTCGTCTGCGCCGCGGTTTCCGCGTTGGTCCAAGCGCTTCTCGTGGGATTGCGGGATGTGGCGGGAGCGTCGGAGGCGGAGTGCGAGAGGGACAGCTCCGATTCTCTCATTCGCGTAAGATGGCCGAAGATCCGAGCGTCGGAGTTCGATCTGTTGACGCGAACCATCGCCTTATCCCTGATGGAAGTGGCGTCCAGATACGCCGAATTTGTAAGTATTGCGGAGGTGCATGAATCGTGATTGGAAATTTCGAGTTCGATATACAGTTTTTCGCCCATAAGAAAGGGCAGGGCAGTTCCACCAACGGCCGCGACAGCAACCCCAAATACCGGGGCGTCAAGGCTTATGCCGGCACGGAGGTCAAGGCGGGCAGCATCCTGGTTCGGCAGTGCGGAACGCGAATCCACCCAGGCAAAAACGTGGGGTTGGGACGCGACTTTACCTTGTTCGCTCTGAGCCCCGGTAAGGTGTCTTTCACGACTCGAGGCGAGCGTAAATTTGTCTCCGTGGAGCCGGCGGTATAGTTTTATTTCAAGAGCAGCGGGTAGCCGGCAAGCGGAATCGCGATGGGGGGCTCCTGTTGTTGGAGCCTTCTTTTTTTCATTCACACGAATCCCTCGGATTCGAAGTTTTTGGTGGTGTTGTCGTTGAAATTCGTCGACCTTGTAAGAATTGCGGTTAAAGCGGGCAGAGGCGGAAACGGGAGCCTCAGTTTTCGTCGTGAAAAATTTCTTCCCAAAGGCGGACCCGACGGCGGGGACGGAGGAAAGGGCGGAGACGTGGTTTTGGAGGCGATGGGGGGAATCGTGACCCTCGCCGATTTCGAGTACAACAAAAAATTTCAGGCCGGGCACGCGGAACATGGAAGGGGCTCCATGCAGATGGGCGCCAACGGGGAAGACGTTTCGATCCCTTTGCCCTGCGGCACTTTAGTGCGCGACGCGGAGACGGGAGAGCTGATCGCGGACCTGGTGGAAGTGGGGCAGCGTTTTGTCGCCGCCAAGGGAGGCCGCGGAGGAAAGGGCAACGCGCATTTTACGTCCTCCGTGCGCCGCGCGCCGCGCTTTGCGGAAAAAGGCGACGCGGGAGAGGAGAAAACCCTTTTGCTGGAGCTCAAGCTCATCGCCGACGTGGGGCTCGTCGGTTTCCCCAACGCGGGGAAGTCCAGCATACTGGCGGCGATCAGCGGAGCGAAACCCAAGATCGCCGGCTATCCCTTCACGACGCTTTCTCCCAATTTGGGCGTTCTGGCGGTCGACGACCAGCAGATAGTCATCGCCGACGTCCCCGGACTCATCGAGGGAGCGCACGACAACAAAGGGTTGGGACACCATTTTTTGAGACACGTGGAGCGCACGCGCCTCCTTGTGCATGTGGTCGACCTCTCGGAGGAAGACGTCATGGAAAACTGGGAGGTCGTTCGCCGGGAGTTCGAGGCTTACGGCGCGGACTTGCTGGCGCGCCCCTACCTGGTGGTGGGAAACAAGACCGACCTTCCCGGAACGGAAGAAAACGCCGGCGTCCTGGAACGGGAGATGGCGAAGAGAGGCCAGAGGTGTCTTTTGACCAGCGCCAAGGATGGTTCGGGCGTTCAGCGGCTGATCGACGAGATCGTGGAAATGGTGCGCGTCCATCCCCGTCCCGCCGGCACGACTTCGCTGACGGAGGTCCCGAGGGAGGCGCTGGGAGAACTGCCTCGCCTGCGCGGGACGACGCCTTTGCCGGTTCGAATCGTCCGCCTCACGGACGGCAGATCGTTCCGCGTCGAACACGCCAATTTGGAAAAAACGGTGGGACGCATCGACTTCGACCAAGACGACGCGCTGATGAAGTTCGCGCGCGTCCTGAAACGCCTGAAGGTCGAAGAAGCCCTGGAAAATGCGGGTGCGGCGGAGGGAGATAGGGTCTATATTGGAGAGGTCGAATTCGACTTTCTGCCTGATAAAATAATAAGATGACCGAAGCGATTAAAAAAGCGTTCGATTTCGAGGGGGTAGGGGCCTGTGGCTGAAAAGATCGGCATCATGGGAGGGACGTTCGATCCCATTCACTACGGCCATTTGTTGGCCGCGGAAGAATGTCGGCGACAGTTGGCGCTCGACCGGATCGTGTTCGTTCCCACGGGAACGCCTCCCCATAAACGGAATCGGGCCGTCACGTCTCCCGAAGATCGTTACGCCATGACGCTGTTGGCCACGGCCGGGGTGCGGGAGTTTTTCGTATCCCGCACGGAGATCGACCGGGACCGGCCCTCTCACACGGTGGATACGCTTGAGGAGTTTCTGAAACAGAGCGCTCCCCAGCCCGAGCTTTTCTTCATCACGGGCCTGGATGCGCTCTTGAGTATCGCTACTTGGAAGGATTACATGCAACTGCCGTCTTTATGCACTCTGGTGACGGCCACGAGGCCGGGTTATTCCGTTGCTGGGGTGGATGCGCTGCCCATCGATATTCGGCGGGTTTTGAAGCTGATCGAAATCCCGCAGTTCGCCATCTCCAGCACCGAAATCCGCTCCCGAGCCAGGGAGGGCAGGAGCATCCGTTTTCTCGTTCCTCATTTGGTCGAAAGTTACATCGAGAATTGCGGGCTTTACAGGGATTCGGAGGTGCCGCGGATTTGAAGTTTCTCAAGATATTCGTCATCGCGTTCCTGATTTTGACGGCCACGGTGGGGGGAGCCGCGTGGCGCATCATGGAGGCTTTTCCGAAAATATCGATACCCCCGAACTCCAACGTCAAGAACGTCTCCCTCGATTTGAGGCCTCCGGAGCCCAGGCCCCCCAACCCGATCGACATCGACCCCATCCTGGGGAAGGTGAATATCTTGATCGTGGGCCTGGACGAGGTCGACGGCGGCCGACGCTCGGACGCCATCGCCCTTGCCGTCGTCGATCAAGACGCCCAGGCTATTCGTATGTTGTCGATTCCCCGCGATTCCCGGGTTCAGATTCCCGGCCGGGGCTGGGACAAGATCAATCACGCCTACGCCTACGGGGGGCTGACTCTTTTGAAAGAGACGGTCATGAACCTCTTCAACGTGGGCATCAACTATTTCGTGGTGGTCAACTACGACAGCTTTCCTCGAATTGTAGACCTTCTGGGCGGCATCGACATCGACGTCGAGAAAAAACTGGTCTATACGGACTACTCGGCAAAGCTCTTCATCAACATCCCGAAAGGTCCGCAGCACATGACCGGGAAGACGCTCCTCGAGTATGTGCGCTTTCGTCACGATCCTCTGGGCGATATCGGACGCGTTCAGCGCCAGCAGAAAGTCGTCGCGCTCCTCATGGAAAAGTTGAAATCCGCGTCGATCATTCCCAAAATCCCGAGCTTGGTCGGCGAGATCGTCTCCGCGGTGAACACCGACCTGACGCCCAAAGACGCGTTGAATTTCCTGCGTTTCGCCAACGCGCTGCCCCGGGATCGCATCAAATTGGCCATGACCCCCGGGAAGGCGGCTTATATCGGAGAGGTGAGCTACTGGATCATCGACATCATCGCGGCGTCCCAGTGGCTCGCGGGGGAGATCGACGCCCCCCTGACCGCCGAATCGACCGAGGAAACGCCGCTCTCCGATTTGGACCAGGATACGCTTCTGGATCTGATCGGGCAGATCGGAAAGATCGGTATTTTGAACGGCGACGGGGCCAGCGGGCTCGGCAGGCGGGCCTCTCAGGTTTTTCAAAAGCTGGGTGTGGACGTCGTTTACACGGGTAACGCAAGGCACTTCGACTACCATACGTCGAACGTGGTCTACCCGGAAAACGCCACGGAAGAAGACAGGCTCTCCGCGGAGGCCCTGGCGCGGCTCTGCGGCATCAACAACAAAGCGCTGGTGCAAAGAAACCGTACGGCTTCGATGGTCTCCGTCATCTTGGGACACGACAAAGAGCAGATATTCAAACGTTTGGAAGACGCCGGTTTTTGAGAAAGGCTTTTGAGAAAGGGAGAATAGACCTTATATGAGTACGCTTGCGGAATACGGCTACGTCTGCGACGCTTTGGCCGACAAGAGAGGCCAGGAGATCGTCGGCCTCGATCTTGGGGAGATGGGAACCCTCTCGGATGTTTTTATTTTGGTGACGGGGAACTCCGAGGTTCATATGAAAACTCTCGTGGACGCGGCCCAGGAGGCCCTGGAGCGAAACGGGCACACGGTAAGAGTCGAGGGCGAGAACAGCTCGAATTGGCGTCTGCTCGACGCCGGAGACATCGCCGTTCATGTGTTCAGCAAAAAGGGCCGCGATTTTTATAAAATAGAAAAGCTCTGGGGAGATGCGGAAATTTTGAGCTATGAGTACAAGGAATAACCGATCGTCCTGTTTTTAAAGGAGCTTCGAGTCCGTTGTCTTTTGCGTCCATTGCCATGGGGCAGTACGTTCCCGCCGAGTCCTTCGTGCATTCTCTCGATCCTCGGGCGAAGCTTTCGTTACTTGCGGCGATCATGGTCGCCGTGTTTCCCTCCAGCGACGTTCTGTCGCTTTCCTGTTGCGCCGCCGCGTTTTTCGGGACGGTAAAAATTTCCCGACTTTCCCTCGGAATGGTCTTGAAGTCCTGTCGCCCCATTTTTTTTCTGACGGCTTTCACCTTCGTCTTCAACCTGGCGGCAGGCTTGTGGAACGCCGCCTCGTGGGAACTTCTCGGCTGGCTGCCCTCCCTCTGCGCGGCTGTCGTGGCGGCGTCGCGCCTGTTGCTCCTGGTTTTTTTCGCCGTTCTTTTGCCTTTGACCACGGCCCCTCTGGAGTTGGCGGACGGGATGGAGTCCCTTTTGTCCCCCTTCCGGCACGTGGGCTTTCCCGCCCACGAGTTCGCGATGATGATGAGCGTGGCTTTGCGCTTCATTCCCCTTTTGATGGACGAAACCGACCGCATCGTGAAAGCGCAGCTCTCGCGGGGCGCGCGGTTGGATCAGGGCAACGCGGTGCGGCGCATGATCGCTTTTTTCCCCGTCGTCATTCCCCTTTTCGTCATTATTTTCAAACGAGCGGACGCGTTGGCCCTGGCTATGGAAGCCCGGGGTTATCGGGGAGGAGAGGGGCGAACGCGAAGACGTCCTTTGGCCTGGAAAAAAAGAGACACAGGCGCTACAATTTTTGTCGTCACCGCGGTGGTTGTTTTCACTTTCGTCCGCGTTTTCGCGATAGAGAAAATTATGATATAAAGAGAATCATGATAGAGAAAAATTTGAAATACGCGGCCCAGGTGGCGTACGTGGGTACGGGATATTCGGGTTGGCAGCGTCAGCCCGAGGCGGTGGGCGTGCAACAGGTGCTGGAGGAGGCTCTTCGACGCGTCTCCTCCAAACCGGTGAGCGTCGTCGGG
Source organism: Synergistaceae bacterium (assembly GCA_031274425.1). Taxonomy (GTDB): domain Bacteria; phylum Synergistota; class Synergistia; order Synergistales; family Aminobacteriaceae; genus JAISLU01. The sequence goes on from JAISQE010000161.1 coordinate 10,323, forward strand.
GCCGGACGCACGGACGGGGGAGTGCACGCCGTAGGGCAGGTCGCCTCGTTCGAGATGGACAGGGAATGGGAACCCGACCGCCTGATGATGGCCGTAAATTTTTACCTGCCGCCCGACGTGTCGTTGATGCGGGTCGAAAGGGCGCCCGGGGATTTTCACGCGAGGCGGAGCGCTCTATGGAGGGAATATCGTTATTTTGTCTGGCACGGCAGAAGCTGTTGGCCGCATCTGCGCGGCTTCGTCTGGTGGCGAAAACGCCCGTGGGATGGAGAGAAAGTGCGGGCGGCGTGCCGGATGCTGGAAGGAAACCACGATTTTCGCGCTTTTTGCAAGACCGGCGAATGCCCGGAGAACAGCGTGCGCACGTTGTCCCGAGTGCGGTACAAACGAATGGGAGACCTGTCTTTGATCGTGACGCGCGCGCCGTCTTTTTTGATGAACATGGTGCGCATCATGGTCGGGAACATCGACAGCATCGGACGCGGCGAGGAGCCGTTATCCTGGCTGGAAGCGCTTTTGGGCGGAACCGGACGCGACGCGTCGGCCATGACGGCGCCGGCGGGCGGCCTGTATTTTTGGCGCGTCGCTTATAGAGAATTCACCTTTGCCGGCAACGGAGGATCGTGTTCCCCTATCGGCGGGGAGCCGGCGAAGAAGGAGCCGTACGAGTCGCCGAGTTTCTTTATCAGGAGGAGTAGGGAATGTTCGGAACGGATATTGGGATAGACCTCGGTACGGCTACGATCCTCATTTACGAAAAAAAACGCGGAGTGGTTCTGAGGGAACCCTCCGTAGTCGCCGTCGATCTCGACACCGGCAATATTCTGGCGGTGGGCTACGAAGCCAAGAACATGGTGGGCAGGACGCCGGGAAGCATCGTGTCGGTGCGGCCGTTGCGCGATGGGGTCATCGCGGACTATTCCATGACCGAGGCGATGCTCCAGCATTTCATGCGGCGCGTGACCAAGGGGTGGGACCGGTTTTTCAAAAATAGGGCGATGATTTGCGTGCCCTCCGGAGCGACGGACGTGGAGCGCCGCGCCGTGCTCGAGGCGGCGCTGGAGGTCGGGGCGAAGGAGGCCTATTTGATCGAAGAGCCGATGGCCGCGGCGATCGGGGCCAACCTCAACGTGGAGGAGGCTCGGGGCAAGATGCTCGTCGACATCGGAGGAGGCACCACCGACATCGCCGTCATCTCGCTGGGCGGGGTCGTCGTCTCTAAATCGCTGCGTATCGGCGGCGACAAGTTCGACGAGGGCATCATGCGCTACCTGCGCCGGCAGTACAACCTGGCGATCGGGGAACAGACGGCGGAAAACCTGAAAATCATGATCGGAACCTGCATTCCCCTGGAAGAGGACCTCCGTATGGTCATCAAGGGCCGCGACCTGGTGCAGGGGCTGCCCCGCCAAATAGAGGTCTCCAGCTCCGCCGTGAACATGGCGATCGGGGAAATGGTGCAGACCTTGGTTGACGGGGTCCGCAACGTTTTGGAGCTAACGCCGCCGGAACTTTCGGCCGATATTATCGACAGAGGGATCGTGCTCACCGGCGGCGGTTCTCTCTTGAAGGGGTTGACGGACCTGATCACGCAGCAGACGGGCATCAACTGTTTCATCGCCGAAAATCCGATGGAGTGCGTCGCCCTGGGGACGGGCAAGGCTTTGGCCGAGATCGACAAGCTCCAACGCTCGGGGCGCAGCGGGTTTTTGGTGAACGTGCGGCGAGGCCGAAAACGCAAATATTGACGCCGAACCGCGGCCGGGCATCGAGTACTCTGCGGAAGTAAATATCGATTCGGATCTCTGGGTGTTTGCATTATGTTTTCATCGGGGAGATCCGACGTGGAATCCGGAGGCATCTTTTGAATCGAGGACTGTATTCGGCCTGTTCGGCCATGTTGGTGCAGGAAACGCACCTGGACGTTGTGACGAACAACCTCGCCAACGTCGACACGGTGGGTTATCGCCGCCGAGTTCCCGTCAACGCGGAGTTCAGCGCGCTGATGGACCGCATCGAAAAGGTCTCGGAGGATGGAGAGACGAAGCTGGTGACCGTTCCGCCCTTCACCATGAACTGGAAGGGCAAGCAGATCATCGGGGGTATGGCTTTGGCTAACGTTTACTCGGAGAGCGGCATGGACACGCGTCCGGGTGTGGTGCGCACGACGGACGCTCCGTTCGACGTTTCCATCGATGGGGACGGTTTTTTCGCCGTTCAGGACGCGGAGGGAAATACCTACTACACCAGGCAGGGCAATTTTTTGGTGGGGCGGGACGGGACTCTGGTCACGCTGGACGGAATGAGCGTCCAGGGGGACGGCGGCCCCATCGCCGTGGAGGAGGCCGTGTCGGCGCAGATTTTGAATAACGGGCAGGTGCTCGTGGACGGCGAGCCTGTGGGGCAGATCGCGCTCTACACCTTCGAGAATCCCACGTACCTCCTGCAGACGGGGAGAAACAACCTGTCGCCGAACGAGGACTCCGGCGGTCCGGTGGCGGTGGAGGACGTCCGGCTCCTGCCCGGCGCTCTGGAGATGTCCAACGTCAGCGTGGTGGAGGAAATGGTGCGGATGATCGAGGCGCAGCGCGCTTACGAAGGCGCGTCTAAGGCTTTGATGACCCACGACGAACAGACGGGCAAACTGATCGCCTCTTACGGCAGGCAATAAACGGGAGGGTTTGAACAATGTTGAGATCGCTTTGGTCTAGCGCCTCGGGTATGATCGCGCAGCAGACGAACCTGGATGTGGTGTCCCACAACCTGGCTAACGTCAACACGACGGGATACAAGAAACGGCGCGCGGATTTTCAGGATCTGCTCTATCAGATCGACCGCCAGCCCGGCACGCCGGTGGACCCCAACTCCACGATACCCACGGGAGTGCAGGTGGGACTCGGGACGCGCGTGGTCGGTACGCCCTCTTTCATGACGGAGGGCAACCTGCAGGTGACGGACAACCCCATGGACTGGGCCGTCGCCGGCGAGCACGGTTATTTTCAGGTCACCATGCCGGACGGCAACATCGGCTACACGCGGGCCGGCTCCTGGCAGGTGGACGGCGACGGGCAGGTGGTGAACCACGAGGGCCTTTTGTTGGAGCCCGCCATCATCGTCCCGGAGGACGCGGTTCAGATCATGCTCAGCAACGACGGCACCATATCCGTGCAGTTGGCGGGGCAGACGGCGACGCAGGAGATCGGCCAGTTGGAGCTGGCGCGATTCATCAATCCGGCGGGGCTTTTGGCCGTGGGCAGCAACCTCTTTCTCGAAACGGACGCCAGCGGAGCCCCCATCCTTGCCGAACCGGGCGCCGACGGCATGTCCGAGGTGCGTCAGGGGATCTTGGAAATGTCGAACGTGCAGGTGGTGGACGAGATGGTCGGAATGATCATCGCCCAAAGGGCCTATGAAGCCAACTCCAAGGGCGTGCAGACGGCGGACGACCTTCTGCGGATAGCCAACGGTTTGAAGCGGTAGATATGAACGGGCAAACCGGACGGCGGAGGGTTCTCCGCCGTCTTTTTGTCTTTTTGTCCTCGTTTTTCTGCGCGATATTTTTGACGGTTTGCCCCGGCAACGCGGCGCAAGTGTTGCGCGTCTCCATCCCCGGCGTCGTGCTGATGGAGGGGGAGGCCTGCGCCCTTTCCGACATCGCCGTCCTCGAAGGGCCCCGGGAGCAGACGGAGCGCATCGGAGCGTTGCTCTTGTCGGCGCGGGACGGCGTCATCACTCGGGAGCAGGTGATCGCCGCGTTGAAGGTCAGCGGACTGGAGGGCGTACGCGTCGAGTTGAAAATGCCCGCGTCAGTGAAGGTGGAGATCGCAGCCCGGGAAGGCGAGGCTGGGGACGACGCGACTGGGGAAAGCTCGGCTCCGGCTTCCGAGTCCGCGCCGCCGGGGCGAAGCCGGGAGGCCCTGGCGGAACGGATCAAATCTATGGCGGCTTGGGAGGGCGAGGTCGAGGTGCAATACCAGGGCTCGATTCCCGAAGGGCGGTTGACGTCTCCCGCCTCTATCGTTCCGGGAACGTCCGCGGCGACCTTGAGGTTCAGGGACGAGTCCGGGAAAGAGCGGCCTCTGCCTGTCCGGCTCGCGTGGAACCAACCCGCCCTGATGCTGACCCGTCCCGTCAAAAGGGGCGAGGTGTTGAAAGAGTCCGACTTCGTCGTCCGGCAAATTCGGGTAAACCGGGCCGGCATGTACGCCTCCCGACTCTCCGAGACCGTCGGGCGCTCCCTGAGGAAAAATCTGTCTCAGGGAGAGGCGGTGCCCCTCAGCCTGCTCGTGAACGTGCCGGTGATAGAAAGAGGAAAAAGCGTCACCATCCTGGTGCGAAGCGCGGGCCTGACGGTCAAAACCAAGGGAGAGGCCCTAGAAGACGGCTCTCTGGGCGATTCGATCAAAGTGCGCAACGTCGCCAGCAAGGCCGTTTTGACGGCGGTCGTCGTGGCCGACGACACGGTAGAGGTGATGACGATGCCGTGAACGGATGATTACGCCGAATACCCACACCCTCCCGGTCAAATTCCGTCGATGGTCTGAGCGTAAGCATCCGCAAAGCCCATGCGGGTAAACATCTCCTCAACATCGATAAGGGGGTGGGACACGAATTGATTGAGTTCGGCAATGAAGTGGAAGTTACCCTCCTTCCGCACGTTGTAGTCGGGATTGATTGTCCGTTTCCTCCTCCGAAAAAAGTAAAAACGTGGAATCGGGCAATAAACCTGTGACGGGCGGGGGCGATCATGAAGAAACCGTCCCCGCTCAATGACAAAAACTATTTTATTTAGAAACTACGAATGTAAGCTTGTCGCTATTCGAGGATTTGCAACACTTGGCCGAGGGTTTCGGCCGCGGTGGAGAAGTGCCGCCGGTCGGCGGTAAAGGGCGGGAGGAAACGCACGACTT
>JAISQE010000058.1 GCA_031274425.1 Synergistaceae bacterium
ACAGTTACAAGTTCACCGGGACGCCGATGACGACATATTCCGGCAACATGATGGCCAAGGAAAGCGATGCGACGTTGACGCCGCATACAAATGAGGACGGCGTCAACGAGCATGGGCTCCTCAGGCCGAGTTCTCCGTCAACCTTCCGTTTTACGGCAACATCACGGACACTCACCCATTTTACAGGAAGGACATTTACAGCGAGGAGGCGAACGTGTATCAGAACGACAGCGCGTACTGGCTCTTCGCGCACACTAATTATCTGGCGCGCGGCAACAGGGCGAAGTACGGCCTGCCCATCCAGGCATACTGGCGGGCATACGAGCTGAAGCTCTATGAGGATCAGAAGGGCATCGAGAAGGAACTGCTCCGGCTTTACAGCGAAAAGAGCCCGGAGGCCGCCGCAAAGTTCATCACAGCCTATACGATGGATGTGGCGGATAAGGCGTTCGCGAAGGCCGAAAAACTTCACGACGCGCTCGTAAAACACATCGAGACCCGTTCCGGGGACCTGTTCGTCATCTCGGACGACCCTCTCGCGCCGCCTGAAAAAATAGCGGCAAAAGCGATGACAGAGGAGGAAAAGATCGTCGCCGAAAAGCTCCTGGGCCCGGGCTTCAACGCGCTGGACCCCAAAACGGCAAACGCAAACGTCGCCGTCAGCTCGATCCCCGTCGCTAAAGCGCCTAAGACGGAAAATTATGACTTTATCACCCCATCGACAACAGTCGATGTGACCGTTCAGGAGTCCAATGGAGCGCTGAAGGTCGTGTATAACGCGGATCTGAGTTCCGCAGATTTAAAGGCGCTGACGGCGAACAGCAAAACTCAGGGGGCAGCGGCCCTCGATAACGCCCGGGAGAACCTCTCGATAATCTGGGCGCCCACGCCCGAAGCGGCGCCTAAAACGCTCATCGGCCCCGGCCCGGACGCGCTCGTTTCCTTCTCCAAGGCCACGGACAGCGGATTTTTGACTCTGTACCCCACATCCGACGACGGAGCGAACATCACGCTGAATTACTTTCTGGTGGACGGCGAGGGGACTGGGCGCATTGCGGAAAACCTCTTATTCGTCAAAGACGGGAAGACGGACGGCAAGCTCTCCGGCTCGATCTGGCTGGCGGTTGCTGGGTCGGCGCGTCGCTCTCTTGGAAACGGTCATTCACCGCAATGAACAAACAGCCGCTATAAAAATCATGGCTATCAGCTTGTCACACGTTATCTTCCTTTGCGCCAAATTTATCAATTAAAATGTATCAATGATTCGCGACCTTCATGCGTTCAGGCGTTCATGCGTTTGTCCTGTGAAGTCAGTCGTTTCACCTTGACGAACTCCGCAGGCCATACGATAATCGCATCGTTGATGAAGACCCTGAAAGATGGATACGCGAGAGACTCTCGTTTTACGGATTCCGTAATCGAGCGAGAGCGCCGAAGGGGCAACCGTCGCGGGAAGAAGACCGGGGCGAGGAAACTCTCAGGCAAAAGGAACGTACCCGGACAGGTCTCTGAAGCGGGAGTCTGCCGTGACAGAGTTGTCTATGTCCAAGGGGGGTATCACGGTGCGAAACCGCTTCGTTCTGATAACGAACAATCTGAGCTTACATCGGTCGGTTGTAAACGGACGGCCAGCGGATGCGGATTTGTACCCCGACGTTTTACTTCAATTTACTCCGTTTTCTCCGTCGCGCTTCATTGAGGGATCGTCTTTGGACGTACTCATCGCCGTACGCGACGCAGTGCATCTGGGAGGCCGTCTGCTGACCCACCCTTTATGCGGTAACCTTCGCCCTCACCAACAACCTTTTCGCTCCGTGCTTATTGAAGAAAGAATAATTGAAGAAAAAATATCGGGCATTCCGAAGAAACTCGACGAACCGCGCGGTTTCCCTCCGGTCGGCTCCCTGCCGCTCGTGGACCTCGAATCTCTTTCGATGATCGAGGAGGCCGTTCTTGTATACCGAGGTTGCCAAAATCGTTTGCTTCTGCCCGAAAGGCTTTCCGACGAGGTGCGCAAAGACTATGCTTTTATCGACGGCGAGTTGATGAAAGAAAGTTTGCTGCAATATAGGATATTGAGTTAAAGGAGGTGAAAACGATGCCGGTTGAATTGACAAAAGAGAATTGCGACGCGGAGGTGAAAGAGAGCGCTTTGCCCGTCGTGGTCGATTTCTGGGGTCCCTCTTGCGGACCTTGCATGGCTTTGATGCCGAAGTTTATGGAAATCGCGGAGAAGTACGACGGCAAGGCCAAGTTTTGCAAGGTCGATACCTCGCAGAACAAGCGAGTGGCCATTAATTTCAAGGTGATGAGCCTGCCCACGATCCTTTTCTGGAAAGACGGCGCGGAGGTTGCGCGGCTGGGCGGAGCGGAGGCGACGCCCGAGAACATCGAGGCGAAGATCGGGGTGATGATTTGACGAACCCCGCGACGACTCGGGCCGGTTTTTAGCTGTTTTGGTTCTTCTGAACTTTAGGCCCTTTATTGAAATTCGAAAGGAGGGACCGCATTGAGACTTGAGCTCCACAGAATTTTAGTGAATAAATTGGCTTTTGGCGACGAAACAGGCGTCGAAGGCGGAGTTTTGACCGTCAACAAAAAAGAGTTGCTCGCTCTGATCTCGGAGGACGAGCGGCTGGGGAAAAAACTCGACGTCGACTTGGCGATGCCCGGCGACAGCATTCGCATTGTTCCGGTCAAGGACGTCATCGAACCGCGCTGGAAGATCGAGGGCGACGGGCAGGTTTTCCCCGGCATGATTTCCGACGTGGAGACCGTCGGAGAGGGCAAGACGCTGGTTTTAAGCGGCGCCGCCGTGGTCACGACGGGTAAGATCGTGCGATTTCAGGAGGGCATCATCGACATGTCGGGCCCGGGAGCGGACTATACGCCTTACTCCAAGACCTGCAACGTCGTGTTGCTGTTGGAACCCTCGGACCCCAATATGGACAAACACGATTACGAAACGGCCTGCCGCTTCGCCGGGCTGAAGACGGCCGCTTATCTGGCGCGTTGCTGCGCCGAGGCCGCCGGGGCGGGGCTTAAAGCCGATCGAGTCGAGGCGTTCGAGCACGCCAACATCCGGGAGGCCATGGGCGCGCATCCCGGGCTTCCCAAGGTGGGGTATCTCTACATGCTCCAGACTCAGGGGCTCTTGCACGACACGTATCTTTACGGCGTGGACGTGAAGAAGATTCTGCCGACCGTGTTGTCGCCCTTGGAGGTCATGGACGGCGCCATCGTTTCGGGCAACTGCGTTTCGGCCTGCGACAAAAATAGCAGTTACGTCCATCAAAACAATCCTGTCGTCGCCGATATGCTGAAACGTCACGGCAAGGACTTCAACTTCGTGACCTGCATCGTTACGAACGAAAACGTCACGTTGGCCGACAAACGCCGCAGTTCCAGCTTCGCCACAAAGCTGGCGGCCATGTTGGGGCTCGACGGCATCGTCATCACCGAGGAGGGCTTCGGCAACCCGGACGCCGATTTGATCATGAACTGTTGGAAGGCCGAAAGACTGGGCATCAAGACGGCGCTTTTGACCGACGAGTACGCGGGACAAGACGGAGCCAGCCAGTCTCTCGCGGATTCGTGCGTGGAGGGCAACGCCTGCGTCACGGCGGGCAACGCCAACGAGGTCGTGGTCCTGCCTCCGATGAAAAAAGTTCTGGGCTTCGCCGAGGAGGCCAACGTCATCGCGGGCGGCTGGCAGGGTTCTCTGGCTCCTGACGGCGCCATCACCGTGGAGCTTCAGGCCATCACCGGCGCCACCAGCGAGCTGGGCTACACGAAGCTGGGCGCGTACACTATTTAACCGTATTTTTACTTTAAATCAGGAGGTGTTTGAGTTGGGTAAACTGGCGGGCAAAAAACTGCTCATTCTCGGGGAGCGCGACGGCGTTCCCGGGCCGGCTATAGAGGCGTGTTTGAAAAACAGCGGCGCCGAGGTTCTTTTCTCGGTGAGCGAGTGTTTCGTCTGAACCGCCGCGGGGGCGATGGACTTGCAGAACCAGCAGCGCATCAAGGATGCTGGTGAGAAGTTCGGCTCAGATTGCATCGTGATTCTTGGTTCCTCCGACGCCGAGGGCGCGGAGATTTACGCCGAGACCGTGAGCAATGGAGATCCGACATACGCAGGTCCTCTCGCCGGAGTCCCGTTGGGACTCCCCGTATATCACGTTTTCGATCAGACGATACGCGACGAGTGCGATCCCGCAGCCTGGGAGGAGCAGATCAGCATGATGGAGATGGTTTTGGATCCCGAAGCGCTGGCTGCGGCAGTCAAAGGTATTCGCGATCAGTTCAGCAAGAACGCCCTCTAGAGCCGCCTTTACGGCAAAACTGATTGCGCGGCGGTCCGCGCCTTTGCGGTGCGGGATTTGAAACGAACGATACCTGAGATACCTAACAGAAGGGTGGGAGGACAAAAGTGGCTTATCGAATTGTTCATTATATCAATCAGTTTTACGCGGGCATAGGCGGCGAAGAAAAAGCCGACATCACCCCCGAAATTCGCGAGGGCATCGTGGGGCCCGGCGCCGCTTTCAAAGCGGCGTTTGGGGCGGACGCCGAAATTGTGGCGACCGTCGTCTGCGGCGACTCTTATTTTGCCTCCAACATGGACAAAGCCAGCGCCGAGATCGTCGAGATGATCAAACCTTACAAGCCCGACGCTTTCATCGCCGGCCCCGCCTTCAACGCCGGCCGCTACGGTACGGCGTGCGGCGGGATGTGCGAGGCCATATCCAAACAACTGGGCGTTCCCGTGGTCAGCGGCATGTACCCGGAGAACCCCGGCGTCGAGCTCTATAAAAAATCCGCCTATATCATCGAGACCCCCGATAGCGCGGCGGGCATGAGGAAAGCGGTTCCCGCCATGGCGAAGCTGCTTTTGAAGTTGTTGAGGGGCGAACCTCTGGGAACCCCCGCGGCGGAGGGCTACATCGAGCGAGGAATCCGCAAGAACAAGTTCTACGATAAATTGGCGGCCGAGCGGTGCGTCGAGATGTTTGTCGCGAAGATGAAAGGAGAACCGTTCGAGACGGAGTACAAGATGCCCGTTTTCGATCGGGTGGATCCTCAGCCCGCCGTCAAAGACATGAAGAACGCCGTCGTCGCGCTCGTCACGTCGGGCGGCATCTGCCCCAAGGGAAACCCCGACCACATCGAGGCATCCAGCGCCAGCAAGTACGGCGAGTACGACATCACGGGCGTTATGGATCTCACCGAGGAGAAGTATTGCACGGCACACGGCGGCTACGACGCCACCTACGCGGACCGCGACGCGGACGTGGTGCTTCCCGTCGACGTTCTTCGCGACATGGAAAAAGAGGGCGTCTTCAAGAAGCTCCATAACAAGTTTTACACTACCGTGGGCAACGGAACGGCCGTGGCCAGCGCCAAGCGCTTCGGCGCGGAGATCGCCGACAAGCTTGTCGCCGATGGGGTCACCGCCGTCATTCTGACCTCGACCTGAGGAACTTGCACTCGTTGCGGTGCAACGATGGTAAAAGAAATCGAACGCAAACTCCCCGTAGTTCACGTTTGTACCATAGTTCCCATCTCGCAGACCGTTGGAGCCAACAGAATCGTCCCGGCGATCGCGATTCCCCATCCCTTCGGCGATCCGACCCGAACCCCGGAAGAAGAAAAAGTCATTCGCAGACATCTCGTCGAGAAGGCCCTCAAGGCCTTGCAGACGGAGATCACCGAGCAGACGGTATTCACGAATTGAAACCGGCTGAGTTGACGTGTCGAGGCCCAGGTTGACCCTGGGCCTTTTCAGGCTCTAAAGAGGAGGAAAAGTGCATCGATGTCGAGCGTTGGAATTAAAGGTTATTCTTATTGTTTGAACCATACGCCGGAGTTGGGGCTGCATTACGGTTCCACTCCCTTTGTGGAACACGAGACCAAAGGCGAAAGCGACTTCTTGAAAAACCTGCCCAAGTACGTTCAGACTTACGAAAAAGCCGCGGGATACGCGCCGAATCAAGCCTACATCGGCGGCATCGGCTACGAGGAATTCGAGGCGGCGAAAACCCCCTGGATCGAAAACTATCTGACGAACGCCCAGCGATACGGCAAGTACGGAGAGATTATGCCGGAGGACGAGTTCCTGGGGCTCATGGCGATATGCGACGTCTTCGACCTGATCTGGCTGGAAAAGTCCTTCGTCGAGGAAGTCAAAGCGAAGCTTTTGAAGGACCCCGTCATGAACGAATCCATCGTCGCCCGCTTGAAGGGCGCGCACGAGTTGGCCGAGATCGAGGTCGAGGTCAAGGACAAAAAAGGCCGCCCGCTTTATTACGGAGGTAAGGTCGTCGGCTGCGTCCGCAACGGGCACGAGATCGACGACTGCCTTTTCGCTTACGTCCTGATGGAAAACCTGGCCTGTAAAGCGGGCGGCGTTCTGGCCCTTCTGCACCTGCTGAAAAACAGCGGCGTGAGGCCGGAGGAGATCGATTTCGTGATCGAGTGCTCCGAGGAGGGGGCGGGGGACATGAACCAGCGCGCCGGCGGCAACTTCGCCAAGGCGATAGCGGAGATAGCGGGCTGCGTCAACGCCTCTGGCTGCGATGTGCGCGGCTTCTGCGCCGGCCCCGTCAACGCCTTGATCTCCGGGGCCTCTCAGGTAGCGGCCGGCGCGCGTAAAAACTGCGTCGTCCTGGCCGGCGGAGCGGTGCCGAAGCTCTATATGAACAGCCGGGATCACGTCAAGAAAGAACTTCCCGCCCTGGAGGACTGCCTGGGAAACTTCGCCGTGTTGCTGACGCCCGACGACGGAACGAATCCCGTCATGCGCCTGGACGCGCTGGGCAAGCACTCTGTGGGGGCGGGGGCGGCCCCACAGGCCGTGACGTCGGCGTTGATTTACGAGCCCCTTTCCGGTCAGGATCTTTCTTTCAAAGACGTGGACAAGTACGCGGCCGAGCTCCAGATTCCGGAGATCACGCTTCCCGCGGGCGCGGGCGACGTTCCCCACGCGAACATCAAGATGACCGCGGCCCTGGCCGTCATGAAGAAGGCCCTGGAAAAGAACGAGATGGACGACTTCATCAAGAGGCACGGTGTCATCGGTTTTGCCCACACTCAGGGGCACATTCCGTCGGGCGTGCCCTTCATCGGCATCGCTTGCGACCGAATCAGGGCCGGAACGATGAAGCGCGTCATGATCATCGGCAAGGGCAGCCTCTTCCTGGCGCGGCTGACGAACCTTGCGGACGGGGCCTCGTTCCTGATCGAGCCCTCCCAAGGGGGCTCGGCAGGGAGCGCCGTGAGTAAGGAAGACGTCAAATCCATGATTCTGGAGGCTCTTTCCGAAATCGCCGGCAAGCTGAGCTAGGGCGAAGCGAAAGGAATGGTCATAAGCATGCACGACATCAAAAAGCTGGTAGGCGAATCCATCGCCGAGATCGTCGAGTCGGCCAGAAGCGGCGGCCCCAAGCTTCGAATCGGCCTTATGGCCTCGGGCAGCGAGCTTGGCAGCGAAGAGCTGGCTCGGGGCGCTAAAATGGCGTTGGAGATGTACGGCAACGTCCGGCCCGTCATGATCGGCCCCCGCGTCGGGGGGTTCGAGGAGTTGGATTGGATCGAGACCGGCTCGGGCTCCTCCGATGCCTGCGAGGCGGACATCTCCGCGACCCTGGAAAAAGCGATCGAGGACAAGCGCGTCGACGGCGCCGTGGCGCTGCACTTTCCCTTCCCCCTGGGCGTGACCACCATCGGACGCGTCGTGACTCCCGCCAGAGGGAGGCCCATGATCCTGGCGTCCACCACCGGCGCCTCCGCCACGAACCGGGGCGAGGCCATGCTGAGGAACGCGGTCTATGGAATCGCCGCGGCGAAGGCCTTGGGCATGGCAAAGCCTACCGTCGGCATCCTGAACGTGGACACCGCTCAGCCGGTTTTTCGCGCTCTCACGCACATGGCCGAAAGGGGCTATGACGTGGAGTTCGGCGCGTCCGTTCGGAAGGACGGCGGAGCGGTGCTGCGCGGCAACGACGCCCTGGCCGGCGCGGTGGACGTCTGCGTGACGGACACCTTGACGGGCAACGTTCTGATGAAGATGTTCTCCTCCTTCAACACCGGAGGGTCCTACGAGGCCACGGGCTGGGGCTACGGCCCCTCCTGCGGCGAGGGCTGGGGAAAGGTCGTTTCCATCATCTCGCGGGCGTCGGGAGCTCCGGTCATCGCGGGGGCTTTGACCTTCACGGCGGCGGTGGTCGCGGGCGGTCTGCCGGGCAAGGTGGCGGCGGAGCTCTCCGCCGCCAGGAGGGCGGGGCTGGACGAGGAGATAGCCGCGTTGACGCCCAAAACGACGGCGGAAGAGACGGTGAAAGCCCCCCCTTCGGAGCCGACGGATGAGGAGCTGCACGGCGTCGACGTGTTGGAGATCGAGAACGCGGTGAAGGCGCTCTGGAAGGCGGGCATTTACGCCGAGTCGGCGATGGGGTGCACCGGCCCTGTGGTGAAGCTGGCCGCCCGCAACGCGGAAAAGGGCGAGATCGTCTTGAAAGAACACGGATATTTGTAAACGCGAATATTTGCAAACCTGAGGCTTTTCGCGTCGGGGGTTTTTCGAATGAAGCAAGGTCAAAAAAGTCTTGTTTTCAAGTTGCGGCATTAGTATGAAAACATTACTGTAAAGGAGAAGGATATTTCATGGAGGCTTTGTTGAGTTCGTCTTTTTTCGAGCAGCTCCTGGCTTGGGTATCGAAGGCCAATTCGTTTCTGTGGGGGGAGTACTGTCTGATTCTCCTGCTTTGCGGTACGGGGCTCTTCTTCACGTTCAAACTGAAGGGTGTGCAGATTTTCAAATTCGGCAAGGGTTTTAAGCGCCTTTTCGGCGATTTTTCCTTTTTCGGAGCCGCCGCGGACAAGGAGGGCATGAGCTCCTTCCAGGCGGTGGCCACCGCCATAGCCGCCCAGGTCGGCACGGGCAATCTAGTGGGCGCGATGACGGCTCTGGTCGCCGGAGGGCCCGGCGCTATCTTCTGGATGTGGGTGGCCGCGTTTTTCGGCATGGCGACCATTTTCGCCGAAGCATGTTTGGCCCAATTGTACCGCGCCACCGACGAAAACGGACAGGCAGTGGGCGGGCCGGCCTATTACATTTCCAAAGGGCTCGGGGATAACTTTTTTTCCAAAGCGCTGGCGGCCTTTTTTTCCGTCACCATCATCCTGGCGCTCGGCTTCATGGGCAATATGGTTCAGGCGAATTCCATCAGCGACGCGTTTTATACGGCATGGGGCATCGACACCAAGATCGTGGGCGTGGCCCTGGCCGCCATCGCGGGGGTGATCTTTATAGGCGGCATCAAGCGAATCGCTTCGGTCACCGAAAAAATCGTCCCCTTCATGGCGATCGTTTACATCGTGGCGGGCGTCGCGATCATGGTCAAGAACAACTCCCACCTTCCCGCGGTTTTCGGCGGCATCTTCGCGGGCGCTTTCGATCCCCAGGCGGTGTGGGGCGGCGTTCTGGGCATCACTATGGCCAAAGCCGCCCGTTACGGCATCGCGCGCGGCCTTTTCTCCAACGAGGCCGGCATGGGCTCTACGCCCCACGCCCATGCCGTGGCGAAGGTGAAGCACCCCGTCGAGCAGGGCATGTTGGCCATCGTCTCGGTTTTCATCGACACCTTCATCGTCCTGAACATCACCGTTTTCACGGTCCTGTCCTCCGACGTGATCGTGTTCGAGAACGGTCAATCGACGCTGAAGGGCATTTCGCTGGTGCAGGCGGCCTTCGCCGGCAGCCTCATGGGCAGCTACGGCTACGCGTTCGTCGCGGCTTGCCTCCTCTTTTTCGCTTTTTCCACGATCATCGGCTGGTACTATTTCGCGGAAACCAACATCCGCTACCTCTTCGGCTCGAAGGCGTTGCTGCCCTATCAGATTCTGGTCATGGTTTTCATCTTTACGGGAAGCGTGCTCAAAATCGATCTGGTCTGGGAGTTGGCGGACTTTTTCAACGGCATCATGGTCATCCCGAACCTCCTGGCGCTCCTCTTCCTCAGCGGCAAGGTCCTCCGCCTTCTGAAGGAGTACGACGAGGGCGTTCCCTACGACCCCAAGCGTTTTTTGAATTGATCGAGGCTTGAGGTAAACAAGCCCCATGTACCCGGCCGCGTCTCACCGGGGGGCTTGAAATTCAGATACTCCGCGCGGGGCTTTCGCTCTCGCGGAGTACTGTTTTTCTCTTCCCTGTGATAGAATCGTTAATTGCGTATCGTTCGACTAAATACGGATAAGGTTCAAACGAGGAGGATTTGATTCAGATGAAAACTTTCTTGTCCCTCATTCACATTGTTTTGAGTGTGATGTTGATGGTGATCGTGTTGTTGCAGCATCGCAAACAGGGCGGGTTCGGCGGCGTCTTTGGCGGGGGAACGCAGGCGGACGCCGGTCAATGGCAGCGCTTTACGAGCCTGACGAAGTTGACGATCGTTCTGGCGGGACTTTTTATGCTGACCTCTATTTTGCTGATCTTGATATAGAAGCGGCGAGATAAAATTCTCCACGACATCGCACGAAGAAAAAGCTGAATTGAAAATGTTGAATTCCCTAAGGGATGTAACCGACTTTAAAGCGGGCGGAGCGAGGTTTCTCAGCGCGACTCACGAGGAAATACGCTCCGGGGTTACGACGGATGTTTATTTTGTCAACACGCGCGATGTGCTCGCGTCGGTAGGGCGATTGAACGTCGAGGTCACGGCGGAGATTTTCGCCCGTCAAGATGGAATCTTTGCCGGGTCGGGAGAAGCGATCGAGCTTTTGAAGGACCTTCCGCTCGAGATCGAGGCGCTTCCCGAGGGAGAGCGTTTCGGCTCTAAAGAGACCGTGTTTCGCATTCACGGTTCTTATGGCGATTTCGGCCTCTTCGAGACGACGCTTTTGGGCTTTCTCGCCAGCTCCAGCGGCTGGGCCACGGCCGCGCGGGAGTGCGTGGAGGCGGCGGGCGGCAAGCCGGTGCTTTCCTTCGGGGCCCGTCATGTGCATCCCGCCGTCGCCTCCGTTATGGACGCCATAGCGGTGAAAGTCGGAGGCTGCGCGGGGGCGAGCAGCGTTCTGGGCGCGAAGTTGGTCGACAAAGAACCATCCGGAACGATCCCCCACGCCGCCGTGTTGATCCTGGGCGACACGCTTTCGCTGGCCAGGGCCTACGACGCGGAGCTTCCCGGTCATATCGCCCGTATTTTTTTGGTCGACACGTTCAAGGACGAGGCGGAGGAGACTCTGCGCCTGGCGGAGGCCTTGGGCAAAAAGCTGGACGCGATTCGCCTCGACACGCCCGGAGAACGGGGAGGCGTCACGGCGGAACTGGTGCGCGAGGTTCGCTACCGGTTGGATATGGCGTCCTTCCACTACGTGCGGATTGTGGTTTCGGGAGGGTTGAACCCCAAGCGGATCGTGGAGCTTTCCGCTTCGGGCGCGGACGTTTTTGGGGTGGGGAGCTTCATCGCCCACGCCCCGCCCATAGACATGACCATGGATATAAAGGAGATCGAAGGACGCCCCGTGGCGAAACGAGGAAGATTGCCGGGGGTACTTGCTAACGATCACCTTGTTCGTATAAAATAGTAAGGGTTTGCCGGGGAAAATATAAAGCGTACGAATTGCCCAAGGACGGATTTTTTATTCGAGAGGGCCCCCTGCCACGTTCTCGAGGCGATTTTCCGAAAATATGGGTTTTGTGCGGTTTGTATAGCTTCTCCAGGAGCGGATCACAGCGATTCAATACGTTCAGTAGGAGGCAACAAGATGGCAGGCAGCGGTTCTTATTTGGCTAGAAACGAGACGGTGGAAAGACAATGGTTCGTAGTCGACGCCACGGGCAGACCCGCGGGTCGCCTGGCGGCGCAGATCGCGCGCATATTGACGGGAAAGCACAGACCCACCTTTACCCCCCATGTGGATACGGGCGATTTTGTAATCGTCGTGAACGCCGACAAGGTCAGGCTCACGGGGAAAAAAGGCTCTCAGTCTCATTATCATTATCATACCGGGCACAGCGGCGGGTATCGCTCGATTTCCTGGGACGTCATGCTCCAGAAAAGGCCGGAGTTTTTGTTCGAGCACGTAGTGAGGGGAATGCTCCCCAAGACGCGCCTTAAATATGATCGTAAATTGAAAGTCTACGCAGGCCCGAACCATCCCCATGCCGCTCAGTCGCCTGTAGTGCTTGATCTTTAGCGTTTTCGAAAATCAGGAGGAGAGAGTCGATGCAGGATAACAACTATTTCTGGGGAACGGGCAGGCGGAAAAACGCGTTGGCCAGGGTGAGGGTGCGGCCGGGCAACGGAGAGATAAAAATCAACGACAGGACGGTGGAGGATTATTTTCCGCGTCTTGTGTGGCAGTCTCAGGTTTTGCAGTCCCTGAAGGTGGCCAGCCTGGAGGGCAAGGTGGACGTTTTCATCCGCGCGACGGGCGGCGGTTTGACGGGACAGGCGGGCGCGGCCAAGATGGGCATTGCCCGGGCCCTGATCAAGCTGAACCCCGATCTGCGTCCGGCCTTGAAAAAAGAGGGGCTTTTGACCCGCGACCCCCGCATGGTCGAGCGCAAGAAGTTCGGCCAGAAGGGCGCTCGCGGCAAGAGGCAGTACTCCAAGCGCTAAAGTTTACGCCTCGCCGACGGACGAAGAAAAGCAAAACAAAGAGCGAAACAAGTCCTGGGGGCCTGTTTCGCTCTTTCGGCGTAAGATCAGTTAAGATCAAAAAACGGGGTACCCCGCTATCCTCGGATTTACTTCGGATTTTACTTTTCGATCAGTTTTTTGCCGACGCTGTGGCTGGTCGCCAAGAAGTCGCCGATCCCGAAATACTCGCCGCTCAGCATGAAGGCCATGAGGTCGAGCTTTCGGGAGTTCACTTTTCCCGTCGCCTCTAAGGCCTCTTCCGCGACCCAGCAGGCGAGGATCTCTCCCACGAACAAGTCGTGGCTGCCCAACTCCAATGTGTGGGTCAGCCTGCACTCCATCGATATAGGGAACTCCCGCACCAACGGAACCTCCAGCGTCCCTCCGGGGACGGACGTCAGTTTCGTGACGGCGAACTTGTCGACGTCCTTGCCCGAGGCGATGCCGACGTAGTCCGTCTCCAGCAAATACTTCGACGAGGGAACGTTCACGCTGAAAACTTTGCGCTCCATGATCGCCCCGTGGCTGTAGCGGCTTTTGCGGATGGAAATTTGAACCGAGGGCGGTTCGGAACAACAAACTCCCGCCCAGGCCAAGGTCGCCAGATTGGGTTTTCCCGTTGTGTCGTAGGTCCCCACGACGACGACGGGCGTCGGATACACGCCCAACTTGGGCCCGATATTCTTCTTCACGATACATCCCTCCAATTGGAATAAATTCAACGATAAAACATTTATTGTAAAAGCCTGTCGACGATGGCGACAAGGGCTTTGACGCCCAGGAGCATGGAGCTTTCGTCGATGTCGAAGCACCCGTTGTGATGGGGCGCGGCGATATTCGACCCCAAAGCCAAGTAGGTTGCCTGCCCTCCGCCCTCTTGCACGCGGCGCATCATCCAGGTCGCGTCCTCGCTGCCTCCGCCTTGAACGGTCTCGAGGACCTTCTGGAAGAGGCCGGACGCCCGGATCGCCTCCCCGGCCTTGGCCACGAGGGGAGCGTCGCCGGCGGCGTCCGTGCCCGCTCCGGTCTTGGTCACCGCCACTTCGGTCTCGTACATCGCGGCCGCCCCCCGCAGGATTTCCTGGGAGCGTTTGTAGACGTAGTCCGCGATGGCTTGCGTTTGCCCGCGGGTCTCGGCCTTCATGAAGGCTTTGCCCGGGATGACGTTGCGTCCCGTGCCCGCGTTCAGCACTCCGACGTTGACGCGCATGGAGCCCTCTCGATGCGGGGCGATGCCGTGGAGGGAAAGCGCCGCGGTCGCGGCCGCCAGCAGGGCGTTGTGCCCCTCGTGGGGCGCGCCGGCGGCGTGGGCCGGGCGGCCGGTGAACTCCACGTCGAACTTGGTGGTGCACAGATAGCCCAGCGAGTTCAGCCCGAACGCGCCGCTGGGCACTCCGCCGCCGATGTGCATGGCCAGAAAATAATCCGAACCGTCCACGACGCCTTTTTGCGTCATGGCGTAAGCGCCGCGGCAGCCCTCTTCGCCGGGCTGGAAGATCAATCGGATCTCTCCCCTCAGCTCGTTTTTCTTCGCCATCAACACCGTGGCCACGCCCAAACCCATGGAGGTGTGGGCGTCGTGTCCGCAGGCGTGCATCAATAATTCGTTGACGCTCGCAAATCCCTCTTTGTTCGGGCGATGGTCGGGAAGCTCCGTTTCGTCCACGTCGACGCAGTCCATGTCGAAACGGATCGAAACGACAGGGCCGGGCCTTTCGGTTTTGAGCGTGGCCACGACACCGGGATATCCCCTCAATCTATCGATCCACCCGGCATCGCCTCCCTGGCGTTTCGCGCGCTCGATATGCGCGTCGATCTCCGGCTGGGAAGGCCGTCCCATGATCGCCGAAAGCTCCACCGTGTCCAGCCCTGTCGTCAGGGCGTAGCCCAGTTTCTCCAGCCGGGCGGCCACGACGGAGGACGTACGGAACTCCGTCCAGGCGCTCTCGGGGTATTTATGCAGATCGCGCCGCCACTCGACCAGATCGCGCGCCAATTTATCCCAATCCAATTTGTCCTCATCCAATTTATCTCGATCCAATTTATTTCCGTCCACCGCGAGCACCTCTTTCATAAAATTGGATGTTTAGAGTATAGTATATCGGCGGTTGTTTCGTCGAATTCGCGTCGAGGCATTTTTTGATTTTCTGACGCGTCGACGGGCGAGGAAACGCCTAAA
Organism: Synergistaceae bacterium; assembly: GCA_031274425.1. Lineage (GTDB taxonomy): Bacteria > Synergistota > Synergistia > Synergistales > Aminobacteriaceae > JAISLU01. The sequence continues at coordinate 14,824 of JAISQE010000058.1, forward strand.
AGGGAGGATTTGTCGCTCATGTACAGTTTTAAAAACGACTACGCCGAGACGGCGCACCCGCGGATTTTGCAGGCTATGATCGAGACGAACCTGGAGCAGGACGAGGGATACGGGCTCGATCGTCACTCGGAGAACGCGAAACGGAGCATCGCGAAGCGGCTGGGGGAGTTTGCCGACAAGGCGGACGTTCACTTTCTATGCGGCGGCACCCAGGCGAACCTCACGGCCATCTCCGCGTTCTTGAGACCTCACGAGGCCGTGGTGGCCGCGGAGACGTCTCATATTTTCGTTCATGAGACGGGCGCGGTCGAGGCTACCGGACACAAGATCCTCACGGTTCCGACGACGGACGGCAAGCTGTCGCCGGAACGGGTAGAGGAGGTTCTGGAGTTCCACACGGACGAACACATGGTCAAGCCGCGCCTGGTGAAAATTTCCGACACCACGGAGATCGGGCCGGTCTACAAACTGGCGGAGCTGGAAAAACTCAGCGCTTTATGCCGAAGGAAGGGACTTTTTCTCTACGTGGACGGCGCGCGCATGGGCTCGGCCCTGGCGTCGGAGGGCAACGACGTGACCTTGGCGGACCTGTGCCGTTTGACCGACGCCTTTTACATTGGAGGCACCAAAAACGGGGCGATGATCGGCGAAGCCATGATCTTGTGCAACGACGCGCTGAAACCGGACTTCCGCTACCACGTCAAGCAAAAGGGCGGTCTTCTGGCCAAGGGAAGAATTTTAGGCGTTCAGTTTGAGGAGCTTTTCCGGGACGACCTTTTTTTCGACTTGGCGCGGCGCGCCAACGTCTCGGCGCAAACCATCGCCGCGGCTCTGAAAAAGGAGGGCTTCGGATTTTTGACGGACTCTCCCTCCAACCAGATTTTCCCGATTCTGCCCGACTCCCTGATCGAGAAACTTCAAAAAGAATGGGCTTTTTACGTCTGGAAAAAGATGGACGCGAAGCACTCCGCCGTGCGGCTCGTAACCTCTTGGGCCACGACGGAAGACGCCGTGGCGGACTTCATCCAAGCGGTCCGGGCGTAGCTCGTCATGTATTTCCTGGGTCAGCTCATGATTCAGGAAATACATGAGTTCAGAAAATACCCCGCGTTAAGCCATAAAGTGTTGTTGAGATTTACAGAAAATCTTCCTTTCCGGCTCGTAAATAACTTGTAATACCCTTTTCGACTGTTTTTTCTCGACGCGCCCCGCGATTTGGGGAGTTGTCGATATGATTTGTTGTCCGCGGAAGTAGCGGTATAATGTTTTATCTTGCAAATTTTAAGCGAGAGTCGTCAAGTTCAAATAAAGTATATATGTGTGCATTGTGGCTTATTTTTCACGGAAATTAGTTGGTATGAACTAACAAAATTCGAATGAAGGGAGGACAGAATGCGCCCGTAGGCGAAATATCGTTTGATTGCGCGCTGTTTTGAGCGAATTTGTTTTTGACGTTAAATTATGATGGAGGTCGTAATCCTGATGAAAAAGGGAATCGTTAAACGCTTCAACTTTCTTCTTAGTCGCTTTTTGATTTGCGCGGCGTTTCTGACTGTGTTGTCCAACGCCGCAAGCGCTCATCTTCCGGTGGCGGAGCCGGATAAATTTACGGTATCGCCGGGAGGCTCGATCAATATCTCCGCGGGGCTCGCCGAACCCCTCATCGAGTTCGCGTATTCTCCTGAAATGCTTTTGGAACTTGGTTACGCCGGAAATTTTGCCGAATTGACCGGGGAGGTTCGATATTCCGACGACTCCAGAACCGCGATTTCCTTCTCCACGGCGAACCCGTCCAACCCGATAGAATCGAAGTACAGCAAAGCCGTCGTGCCTATCGGGAAACCTGGGACAGCGGTCATCGCGACCCGCTTTGACTTTAACAGCGGAACCCGCCCGACAGTGGCGTACGGAAAGACCCTCGTGAACTGGGCCGCCGATTCTTCGGCCACTGGACGACACGGAGGGGACGAGGTGCTGGAAATCGTACAGGTCGGCGACAGCGGCCCTCTAAGCGTCGGGGAGGAAGTTAAAGCGCAGGTGTTTCTGCGTGGTCGGCCGCTGGCGGGCGTGTCAGTCTCCGCCACATACGGCGGCGCTCCTCTTCCCAACAAACCGGCGAACGAGGATGAGGCGAACAACAACGAATACATACACAAGACCACGGACGCTTCCGGGCAGGCTTCTTTCCGGCTCAACCGCGCCGGAACGTGGATCATGGCGATCGAGCACGTCGACGATACCGCCCCGAAGAACAAATCTGAGTACGATGACTATGACGAATG
>JAISQE010000102.1 GCA_031274425.1 Synergistaceae bacterium
ATCCCGGACTCCGAGCAGAATCGTCCCGCCGTACCGATTGAGAAACGCGCAAACCGTCTCGTAGACGTCCCGATTGAGTTGATTACGACAAGTCTTGAACTCCAGATCGACGCCTTCGCCTTTTTGAATCAACTCTTTCAGAATTAATTCTTTCGATTGGCGTTCGTTTTCATCCATAAAGTTTGTTCATCCATAATTTTGCTCATCAAATTTGCTCATCCATAGATCATACCATACGCAGGTCGCCTTCTTGGACGCGCCAGAGGGTTTTTGGGAGTTTTTGGGATTTTTGGCGCGTTTCGGGCGCGTCGCCGAAGGGGTCCTCCACGCCCGTGACGAAGATCTGCCAGCCGGTGTCGGCGAGGGCCTGGGCCATCAGCTCTTTGCCCTCGGCGTCCAGCTCCGCCGCCACGTCGTCCAAGAGCAGAATCGGCTTCAGCCTCAGCCTCGCCTCCACCAGACGGCCGGCGGCCAGGATCGTCGCCATCACCACGCGCCGTTTCTGTCCGCGGGAGAGGGAGTGGGCCGCGGGGCGGCCGAGGCAGGAGAACAAAAGATCGTCCCGATGGGGCCCGACCAGCACGGAGCCCGCGTGGCGCTCCCGCTCCAGGCCGGTCTCCAGAGCGGCCGCCAGGGCCATAACCGCGTCTCTTGCGTCTTTTTCCCCTTTCTCGTCCTCCCGGCCCGAGCCGCCCCGAAGTTCGAGAGCCACCTCGACCCGGAAGGGCAAAAGGGCGGCGGACGGCGAACAAGGCTCGTTTTCCCCCGAAATTTCTAAATCTCCCGAAACTCCCGAAAAAGCCCGCGCCAAAAGGTCCACGACCTTTCGGCGGCTGTTTCGTATCCATCCCCCAAGCTGCGCTATGGGGGGAACGGTGGCGCGAAGGGCCGACGCGGCGTCCCTCCATTTCCGGTCCTGCCGCAGAAGCGCGGTCCTGTGCCGGACCAGTTGTTTGTATTCCGCCAGCCGGCGCGCGTAAAGGGGCGAGGAGAGCGCGCAGAGCTTATCCAGAAACAGGCGGCGGACGGAGGGAGAACCGTCCAGAAGCCCGATGTCCTGGGGCAAAAAGGAAAGCGACGGCACGAGGGAGCGAAGCTCCGAGTGGGTCACCCGCTCGTTTCCTGCCCGCAGGCTCATGCGGGCTCCTATCTGCGCCTGAACCTCCACGTCCCGCTCCCCGGCCGCCCGCCCCATGAGAAGGGCCCGGATTTTTGCCTCTTTCGCCTCTTTCGCCTCCCAGGCGATCAGGGAAGACGTTTTCCCTCCCGCGGCGGCGGCGGCAGTGGCGGTAAAGGCTCCCCAGCCGGAGAGCACGTTGAAGGACTCCAGAAGGTTGGTCTTTCCCGACCCGTTCGGGCCCAAAATAACATTGAGCCCCGGTCGCCATTGCTGACGGCGGGGCTTCAAGTTTCTGAAACCTTTCCAGGCGGTCTCCAGAAACTCCATACTGCCCCGATTACCCCTCTTCTTTGGAGACTCTTTCCAAGGTCTTCAGGGCCTCGAGGGCCTCGTCCTCCTCCGGGTTCTCGTTTGAGGAAGCCTTCCGAGGGGAAATCTCCCCTGGAAAAACCTCCCCCTCGGGGGAGAGCGCTTTCTCGCCCGCCGAGACGGCCGCTTCCGCGCCCGCGAAAAGCCCCTCTTTTTGGGTTCTCTCCAGGGCCGGCTCGTCCTCGAAGGGGTCCTCCTCGTCGGGATCGATCATGTCCTGCTCGGTGATCCGCACCGGCATCAACATGTAGAGGAAGTCGTCCGTGTCCTGACGATGGAGGGTCATCTGGCCCGCATCGCCGTTCAGATTCATTTTGATGTCGTCGCTGCCCAGGGATTTCAGCCCGTCCTGCAGGAAACCCACGTTGAACCCCGCCTTCAACGGCTCTCCGTCGATGGTGGCGTCCAGCTCCTCCACCGCGGTCCCGAACTCCGGGGCCTTGCCCGTCAGCTTCAGCTGGCCGCCCGGCGACAGGTGCATCACCACCAACCGGGTGTGGGAGCGCACGATGATGTCGATGCGGTCCAGGGCGGAGAGCAACTCGCTCCGATTGGCCAGCATCATCGTGGTCTTGTTGGGGTTCAGGATCTTCTCGTAGTTGGGGAAGGTGGACTCCACGCGCCGTATGGAAAACTCGATCTGCCCCATTTGAAACCACGCCAGGGACCCGTCGTAGAGGATGCGGACGGAGACGTCTCCCACGCTGGACAGGAGCCGCTGGAGTTCCCTAAGGGGAACCAAGGGGAGCAGGAGGTCCGCCTCTCCGTCGCCGCCCTCGTACAGGCACCGGGACAGAGACAGGCGGCGGCTGTCCGTGGAGATCACCCGCAGCACCCCGTCCTTGAGCTGGATCAGGCAGGCTCCCAGGTACTTGGGAAAATCGTCCGTGGGAGAGCTGGCGATGGAGCCCTCGATCAAGATGCGCAGGAGCTCCGGGGACGCCACGTCGCACAGATGCTTCGCGCTCTCGCTCTGGGGCAGCCGGGGAAATTCGTCGGCAAACCAGGTGGAGAAGCGGGTCCTGTTGCGTCCCGCCGTGAGCGCTCCCTTTTCGTCCTTGACCTCGATGGTGAACCGGTCCGCCGGAACCTTCTTGAAAAGCTCGCCCAGGAGCTTCACCGGCAGTATGGCCGTGCCGTTCCGGGCCACGCTCACCCCCTCGGCCACGCAACGGATCGACGTTTTGAGGTCCGTCGCCGAAAGCAGGACCCTGTCTTCGTTCGCGTCCAGGAAAACGCCTGCCAGAGAGCTGACCGTGCTCCTCGTGCTGCTGCATCTCTCGGCCATCTGCCATGCCCTGAGGAACTCCGATCGAACGATATTGATTTTCATCTTCTTGCTCCCTTCAAGTTCTTTACTGTCATTATTATTATTTTAATTATAAATGTAGAAGAAGTAGTAATAGAGACGAACAACTCCGTGGATAAGTATGCCAAACCCCTGAAACGCAAGGTTTCGTATCCCGTGGACGGAGTGTGGATCGACTGTGGGGCGTCTGTGGATAAACGGGGCGGTCTCCCGGCGGTTTCGTTTCTCCTGTGGAAAACCCAATACATCTTTGGACTTATCCACAAAGATTTTTCAGGGTTGTTCACAGCTTGCTCCGTATGTTATCCACAATCGTTCTCATCTGGTCGTCGTTTTTCACCATGTGGCCGACCTTGTCGCGGGCGTGGATGACGGTGGTGTGGTCCTTTTTCTTGAAGGCCAGGGCGATGGAGTGCAGGCTGGACTCCGTCAGCTCCCGGCAGAGGTACATGGCCACCTGGCGGGCCAGGGCGATGTCGGCGGTGCGTTTCGAGCTCGTCAGGTCCTCCACGGTCATTTCGAAGTTCTCCGCCACGATGCTTTGGATGTGGCTGATGGTCATCGGGGCCTTGAAGTCCGTTTTCAGAATGTCCTTCAGCCACGTGGAGGTGTTGTCGATGTTGATGGGGTCACCGGACAGCTCGGCGCAGGCGATGACGCGGTTGAAAGCGCCTTCCAGCTCCCGGATGTTGCTGGGGATCCTTTGGGCCAGGAGGTTGATGATGTCCTCGGGCATGTCGTAGTTCTGGAGCCGGGCCTTTTTCTGCAAAATCGCGATGCGCGTCTCGATGTCCGGGGGCTGGATGTCGGTGACCAGCCCGAACCTGAAACGGCTCACCAGGCGGTCTTCGATGTTGCGAAGCTCCGTGGTGGGCCGGTCGGAGCAGATGACGATCTGCTTGTTGGCCTCTCTCAGGCTGTTGAACGTATGGAAAAACTCCTCCTGGCTCGAGTGTTTGTCGCCCAGGAACTGGATGTCGTCGATCAAGAGGACGTCCACGTTTCGGTACTTGTTTTTGAACTCTTGGGCCTGCTTCGTCTGGATCGATTGGATGAACTCGTTGATGAACTTCTCCGAGCTGACGTAGACCACGTTGAGGTTGCCCTTTCTTTCGATGACGTAGTGGCAGATCGCGTGCATCAGGTGCGTTTTGCCCAGCCCGACGCCCCCCCAGATGAAAAGAGGGTTGTAGGCCTCCCCGGGCGTTTCGGCCACGGCCAGGCTGGCGGCGTGGGCGAGACGGTTCGACTTGCCCACCACGAAGGACGAAAATTGATAGTTCGGGTTCAGGCTGATGCCGTTTTTCGGGCGCGACTTTGCCGCCGCCCTTTCCGCGCGCTCCACCCATTCCGTTTTTTTTTCCTCGTCGGGCCCGTCGTTGGCCGAGAGGCGTATGCCGGACACCTCGCCCGTGCTTTTTGCGGCCTTGTTCAGCTCATCCAGAAAACGGCTGGCCAGTTGTTCTTTGACGAAAATATTCGCCACGTCCACGAGAAGTTCCCCGCCTTCCACGCTCACGGGGGTACAGGTCGTGAACCACAGTTCCGCGCTTCCCTCGGGAAGTTGCGGGACAGCCTTATCCATGATGTCCTGCCACAGCGCCTGCAAATTTTTTTGCAATGTCGTTCACCTCTGTCTTATATGAGGGACGGTACGAACGAAAAGATATCCGCATCGGTTATCCACAAAAAGAGAAGCCCCATTGGCTCTTTTCGCCTAATTATACACTTATCCACAGCAAAGAATGCAAGATTTGTGGATAACTGGCGAAATCCTACGGCATACGGCCTAAACGCGATACCGAAATAATTCCGAGAACGACCCCGGAAAATAACTCCGGGTGAATGATATCATACACGGAGATTTCTACGAAAAATTGTATCTGGACGCGCGATGAGAAATAGAGAAGTGTTTCCCCCGCCGAAAGCCCGGAAAACGCCGGGCGGCGGGAACTGCGCTTGAGGAGCCGCGCTCGGGGAGCTGTGAGGGGTTTTCGATGGACATTTATCTGAACAACGCCGCGACCACGTGGCCCAAGCCGCGGCGCGTCCCGGAGGCGGTGGCGGACTTTCTCGCCCGGGGCGGGGCGAATCTGGGGCGGGGCGCCTCCTCTCGGCGGGACCGAATCACTCTGGACCTGGTCTTGGACTGCCGGATCAGGCTCGCTCGGTTGTTCGACGGCTACGAGGGGGGCGATCCCCGTTACGTCACCTTCTGCTCTGGGGTCACGGAGGCGTTGAACGTCGTTTTAAAGGGATTTTTTAATTCTTTTTTTTCTTCTTCCTCTTCCTCTGATCGGGCCATGAGGGTGATCTCCACCTCTATGGAGCATAACGCCGTCGTCCGGCCTCTTAGAGGGCTTGAAATTAGAGGGCTTGAAAGCAGGGGGCTTATGGATCGGGAGGGGGTTCGAGTCACGTTTCTGGAGTGCGGACCGGATGGGGCCTTGGGCCCCAGCGTCCTCAGGAGGGCGTTGGGGGAGGAGACCTTTCATCTCATGGTGCTGAACCACGCCAGCAACGTCTGCGGCACGGTCCAGCCTCTGGAGGAGATCGCCGGGATCTGCCGGGAGGCCGGAGTGCCCTTGGTGCTGGACAGCGCCCAGACGGCGGGCATTTTGCCGATATCCGTCTCCGAGCTGGGGCTGGCGGCGCTTTGTTTTACGGGACACAAGGGGCTGATGGGCCCTCAGGGAATAGGGGGGATCGTCTGGAACCCCGACTTCGCCTCACGGGTCGCTCCCTTTGTGGAGGGGGGGACCGGGAGCTTTTCCCACTTGGAGACTCAGCCCTCGGACATGCCGGACAAGTTCGAGGCGGGAACCCCGAATTTGCCGGGCATCGCCGGGCTCCACGCCGCTCTGGGCTGGCTGGCCGATACGGGAATCCGGGAGATCGGAAGGCGGGAAGAGGAGCTGGGAGAGCGGTTTCTGGAGGGCCTGAGCGAGATCGAGGGGGCCGTTCTCTACGGCAGGCCAACATACGGCAAGCCTATATGCGGCAAGCCGCGCCGCCTCGCGGTCTTTGCCGTCAATTTTCGGGACGAGGCCGGGTTTCGCGATAACGGGGTATTGGCGGACCTGCTGTCTCAGGCGGGCTTCGAGACGAGGCCGGGGCTTCACTGCGCGCCCCTGGCCCACAGGACTCTGGGGAGTTTTCCCCTGGGCAGCCTGAGGGTCTCGCCGGGATATTTCAATACATTGAAGGATATGGACGCGTTTTTGGAGGCCGTGAAGGAGTGTGTCAAGTGTACAAGCAGAATGTGACGGTCATGCCCTCCGAGGTTGGCTGCACCAACGAAATCAAGATACGCGCCCTGCTCAACCGCCTGCAGGACGCCGCGGGGCTTGCCGTCGCCAATGTGGAGGGCTCCCCCGACGAGCTGATGCGGCGGGGTTACGGGTGGGTGCTCTTGAAGTACGAGCTGAAGGTGGAAAAGCGCCTGCCCGGCATGGGGGAGACGGTGACGCTGGAGACCCGGCACACGCCGGGGAACGGGTTTTACACACTGCGCGTTTTTCGCGTTTTCGACGAGGCAAACGAGACCCTGGTGCTGGCGAAGACCTCCTGGGTGCTGATCGACCTGGCCGCGGGGCGTCCGGTGCGGGCCACGCAGCATCTGCCGGAGGTTTTCTCCCAGGTGGCCGGCGACCCCCCTATCGACGAGGAGTTCGTCCCCATCCCCAAGTTGTCGCCTTCCGGCGAACAGGAACAAAAACACGAAAAAGCCTTTCCGGTGCGCTTCCACGACCTGGACTCCAACGGGCACGTGAACAACGCCGCGTACTTCGAATGGGTCTGGGAGGCGACGCCCCTGGACCTGATGGACTGGGGCATTCGGGAGATATACGCGGAGTTTCGCGTCAGCGTCAAGTTCGGCGAGACGGTGCGGGTCAGAGCGACAGAACAAGTTCCGCTGGAAACCCGAAACGAGCGTTTTTTTGTGTACGACATGATCGTGGACGGGGACCAAAAAGCCCGTCCCGTGGCGCGTTTCGCCGCACTCTGGGCCCCAGGGGCCCGAGTTTAAATGACGATCATGCCATCCGCAAGCAGCGTTCCTGAGCTTAGATCAAGGGGTTTCAGGGGAGCCAGCGAGGACCCGCAGGGCCGAGCGAGCTCCGCCCCCCTGAGCTTAAAATCAAGGGGTCTCGGGGGGGCCAGTGAGGGAGCGCAGCGACCGAACGAGCCCTGCCCCCCTGAGCTTAGATTATGAAAATCGTCATTGTAGGCGCGGGGGAGGTCGGGTTCAGCATCGCGGGCACTCTTTCCGAGGAGGGGCACGACGTGAACGTGGTGGAACACGACGAAGTCCGCGCCGCGAAGGCGGAGGAGGAGCTGAACGCGCGCGTGGTGCGGGGCAACGGGGCTCGTCCCCAGGTGTTGTACGACGCGGGGGTTCGGAAGGGTTGCGACGTGGACTTTCTTGTGGCCTGCACCGACCGGGACGAGGCCAACATTCTCTCCTGCTGGATCGCCAAGCACGCGGGGGTGAAACATGTGGTGGCCAGGGCCCGAGGGCTGGAGTTCACCGACTCCCCGACCTGGGCCCAGGACCTGGGCATCGACATGATGGTCTCCCCCGAGCGGTCCGTGGCCCGTGAGATTCTGGAGCTGCTTTCCGTCAGCACCGCCGTCCACACGGCCGAGCTTCTGGGCGGGCGGGCGGCCATCTACGCCTTTCGCGTGGCCCCGGAGTCCCCTCTGGTCGGCCTGTCCCTCCAACGGCTGCGGCAGCAAAACCCCGACCTCATCGCGATCGTCGTCTACGTGGAGCGGCCCGACGAGGAGGACATCGTCCCGGACGGCAACACGGTCCTCAAGGAAAACGACCTGTGCTACGTGGTCTCCTACCGGGAGCAGGCCTGGAGGCTGGAGAAGCTCTTTCAGCTTCACTCCTCCCATCCCCTGAGGCGCGTGTTCGTCGTCGGGGGCGGGAAACTGGGGTTTCAGGTGGCCTACAGGCTCGAGACGAACTTCCGGGGCGTGGAAATACGCCTGATCGACCGCGACCGCGACCGCTGCGAGCGGCTGGCGACGGAGCTGGGAAGCACCCTGGTCCTCAACGGCGACGGGGCGGACGAGGCGCTACTGACGGAGGAGGGAATAGAATCCGCCGACGGCTACGTCTGCGTCACGGAGTCCGACGAGGTCAACCTGGTCTACAGCACCATCGCCAAGTCCTTGGGGGCGAAGAAGGTCATCGCGGTCGTCCGGCGGCGGCTCTACCTGGACATGCCGGGCCGTATGCCCGTCGACGCCGTGGTGGACCCCAACGAGGCCCTGGCGTCGCTGATTTTGCGCTATATCCGCTATCCGGGAAGCTCCAAGGCCCTGTCGATCATCGAGAAGATCGACGCGGAGATGCTGGAGGTGGTGCTGCCGGAAAAGCACGGGCTGGAGGGCATTCCCTTGGCGCGTTTGGGTGTTCCGAGGGGGGTTCTGGTGGCCCTGGTGGGGAGGGGCAAAAACGTCTTCGTCCCCGGCGGGTCCACGTGCCTCAAGGGCGGCGACCACGTGATTCTCTTCGCCTCCACAGCCCAAATGCCCGAAGCCGCCAAATTTTTCGGATGAGACTCAGGGGGGCGGAGCTCGTTCGGCCCTTCGGGTCCTCACTGGCCCCCGAGACCCCAAAGAAAAAATTAACGGGGTCAGGGGACTGAGAAAAATCCCCTGCGGGGTTTGGGGCGGAGCCCCATGTTTTTTGCTTTAATTTGTCGACGTTGTTTTGAGAAGGAGTTTTAGGTCTTGAGAAAGAGATTTGAATTTTGAGATTGAAACTTGTGGCGCGGGTTCTCGCGTTGGTCTCGCTGATCGTTTCGTTTTCCATGGTTTTTCCCATGATTTGGGCGGTGATCGACCGGTCCGTCACGTTTTGGGCTTTTGTCGCTTCGCTGACCTGCGGGGCGGCGATCAGCTTCGCGCTTTTTCGGGCCAGCGGCGGCGGGGCGGATTACGGAGAGCTCGGCATTCGGGAGGCCTTCGCCGTGGTCGGGCTGTCCTGGGTGATCGCCGCGGTCGTCGGCGCGCTTCCCTACCTGTTCGGCGGCGTCGTCCACAGTTTCACGGACGCGTTTTTCGAGACGATGTCCGGCTTGACGACCACGGGCTCCACGATTATCGCCGATATCGAGGCCGTGCCTCGAGACCTTCTGTTCTGGCGCGGGATGACCCACTGGATGGGGGGAATGGGGATCATCGTCCTGAGTCTCGCCGTCCTGCCCTTCTTGGGCGTCGGGGGCATGGAGCTTTACAAGGTGGAAGCGCCCGGCCCCACGCCCGAGAAGCTGACCCCGCGAATGCAGCAGACGGCTCTGCTTCTGTGGGGGGTCTACGTCCTTCTGACGGTGCTGGAGACGCTCTTTCTGACGTGGGGGGGCATGGACCTCTTCGACGCGATGACGCACTCCTTCAGCACGGTCTCGACGGGGGGATTTTCGACCAAGAACACCTCCATCGCCTGGTATCGCAGCGCCTATATCGAGTGGGTCGTCACGTTTTTCATGTTCGCCTCGGGGGTGAATTTTTCGCTGCATTTTCTGCTCCTGACGGGCTTTTGGAACAAGGTGCGGCGCGACGACGAGTTTCGGCTCTACGGGGCGCTGACCCTGGGGTCGGTCGCCCTGATCGCCGCGATTTTGTGGTTTTCCGCCTCCTATCCCGACCTGGAGCACGCGACGCGCGCCGCGGCGTTTCAGGTGACGAGCTTCATGACGACCACCGGCTTCGTCTCGGAAAACTACACTTTATGGCCCTATTTCACCCAGTTTCTGCTGTTGCTGCTGGCGTTCGCCGGAGGCTGCGCGGGCTCCACCAGCGGAGGGCTGAAGGTCGTCCGGGTGCTGCTTCTGATGCGGAGCATCTGGTCGGAGGTGCGGAACATCCTGCATCCGCGCGCCGTCCTCCACGCCAGGATCAACGACAAGGTCGTCTCGCCCCGGGCGGTCAACGCCGTGCTGGCGTTTTTCACGCTCTACATCATGATCCTCGTCGCGGCGTCCCTGGCGGTGACCGCGCTGGGAAACAACGAGCTGGACGTGCCGACGGCCCTCTCCGGCATTGTGGCGAGCCTGGTCAACCTGGGGCCCGGGCTGGGGGAATTGGGGGCGATCGACAACTACGCCTGGCTCCCGGCCGGCGTCAAGTGGGTCTTCAGCTTCTGCATGCTGGCCGGCCGCCTGGAGCTCTACGCCGTGCTTCTCCTGTTCTTCCCCGCCACGTGGAAGCGCTGAGCGAGCGGGCAACGAGCGAAAATACAGACAAGGAGTCGGATAAAATGACGGAGATGATATTGAACGCGGACATATTGCCGGAACCGCTGCTTGGACTTGTCCACACCGACAGGATAATGGTGCGTGAAGCGGATGGGATAATCAGCATCATCCCGATTGAGAAAAACGAACCCGTCGATTACATCGCGAAATTACGTGGGTCATGTTCCGATGGGAGATTGACCGTGGAAAAATTTCTGGCTCAAAAACATGCCGATAAAGAGCTCGACTTATGACCGCCCGTTATGTCTTGGACGCTTGCGCCCTTATCGCTTTCCTGACTGACGAAGCTGGCGGGGATACGGTAGGCTCGTTGCTGGAACAGGCTCGAGCCGAGAAAATCGAGATGCGCATGAACAGCTTGAATCTTTTGGAAGTCTATTATGGCCTCTATCGCGAGTATGGTAAAGAATATGCCGATAGTGAACTCGCCATGATCAAGAAACTTCCCGTAACGTTCAACCTCAGACTTGACGATGAAGTTTTGATTGTCGCGGGAAGGCTGAAAGCGTCGTACAGAGTGTCCCTCGCCGATTCGGTCGCGCTGGCCGAAGCGTTCGTTTCAGGCGGATCTTTATTGACGGCCGACCATCATGAACTCGACGCGATAGAGCAAAGCGAGAACATCAAGTTCTCCTGGATACGTTAGGCGGATCCCGCAGGGACCGAGCGAGCTCCGCGCCCCTGAGTTTTCGATTTGCTATAATAGGGCTCGCGTTCCTATTTCATGCTCACGAGGTGATTTCTGTAATGGAATCCAATAAAAACAGAGTCCGTAAGACCGCTCTCGCCAACGAGGGCGGCGTGGAGGGAAAGGCGTTCGGGCTCCGCTGGTTCGGGGTGCTGGAGGTGGCGTCTTTCATCTGCGGGGCCGCCGTCATGGTACTGGAGATGGCGGGCTCCCGCATCGTCGCCCCCTACATGGGAACGTCCCTGATCGTCTGGACGTCCCTCATCGGCGTCATCATGGCCAGCCTCAGCGCGGGGTACTGGCTGGGCGGAGTGGCGGCGGACCTGCGCCCCGACCAGAAGATTCTGGCGCGCATCGTCCTGGTCGCGGCCTTTGCCACGGGGTTTCTGGCCCTTTTCGCAAACCCGGCGCTGATGCTTTTGTCCAAAATCGGCAACCTCTACCTCGCCTCCGTCATGGCGGCTCTGCTGCTTTTCTCCATACCCAGCGTCCTGTTGGGCATGGTCTCCCCCTTCATCGTGCGGCTGGCGATGCGGGACGTGAACTCCTCCGGGGCCACGGTGGGGCGTTTTTCGGCCCTTTCCTCCGCGGGCAGCATCCTGGGGACGTTTCTGGGGGGGTTCGTGCTGATTTCCATTTTCGCGTCGGGGACCATTTTGCTCCTGGTCGCCGCCACGCTGGCGCTGGTGGCCTATCTGCTCTACCGGTCGGTCTGGAGAAAGGCGTTGGTGGTTTGCGCCGCGTTTTTGCTGCTGGGCGCGGGAACGAAGCTCTGGGGCATGCCCATGATGCCCGTGGGCGATCACCTGGACACGCGCTACAACCACATCTGGGTCGCGGAACAGACGCGGTCCAACGGACGCCGGGCGCGCTACCTGATGACCGCGGCCGTGGGCGAGGGGGCCCAATCCATCATCTACACGGACAACCCCTCGGAGCTGGCCAGCGATTACACCAAATTCTACGATCTGGCGTTCTACTACAACCCTGGGGTCAAGAATATTCTGATGTTGGGCGGCGGGGGGTACTGCGTCCCGCGGCACCTGGTGGCGACCCGCTCGGACGACCTGGGGCTCCCGACCTTCTCCATGGACGTGGTGGAGATCGATCCGGGGATCACCAGCACCGCGCGGAAGTACTTCGACCTCCAGGACAGCCCCGCCCTCTCCATCCACCACGAGGACGCGAGAATGTTTCTGAACCGGGCGGCCCGGGCTCCCGGCCGCAGGGGGTCTTATGACGCGGTGTTCGCGGACGTCTTCGGCTCCTGGTACTCGATTCCCTTTCACCTGACCACGCTGGAGACCGCCCAGGCCATATCGGACCTGCTGGCTCCGGAGGGAGTGTTGATCTCCAACGTGATCTCCTCGCTCTACGGACCGCGGAGCGGCGTCCTGCACGGAATTTACGCGGCCCTTTCACGGGTTTTCCCGCGGGTGTTGATCTTCCCCGCCTCGAATTCCGACCGGGCCTTCGCCCAGTCGCGCCAGAACATCATGGTGGTGGCCTTCAAGTCGGAGGACGAGCTTCCCATCCTGCCCCCCTACGACCCCGAAATAGCCCGCCTGCTCTCCCATCGCTGGTCGGACCCCTTCATCTCCACGGTCCCCCCCTTCACGGACGCCTTCGCCCCCGTAGAACGCTACGCGTTAAGGGATTAGACGATATGGACGGCGGCGCTTGGGGTTTCGACGGACTTCCTCCGAAGGTTTGGGAAGAATATGAGAAACTGAGCCGCGAAGGCGCGCTGCCGAAAGAGATCGACAGGGGACGCGACCGTTATTTCAAGTTTCTTTTCGGAACACCCGAGCGGAAGTTTTTGTTGCTGGATTTTTTGAATACCACGCTGACTCTCATGAAATACGAGCCCTTGGAAGACATTGCGCTGGTGGACCGGGAGCTGTCGCCGCGTATTCTGGGAGGCAAGGGCTCGAGGCTCGACCTTATCGGGCGCGCGGTGAGCGGCCGGGTGGTGGACCTGGAATTGCAGAAGCGTGACAAGGGAAATTTCGTGCAGCGGGCGCTTTACAACAGCGCGACGATCTTGAGTCGTCAGTTGAACGAGGGCGACAATTACAGGAAGTTGCGCCAAACGATTTTCGTGGGCCTGGTGGATTTCCCGATGTTCGACGGCCCCAAATGGCGGTGGGATTTTGTTTTGGGAAATATGGAGACGGGTAAAGTATTGACGGCCGATCTCCTGCTGATTTTTGTGGAGATGGGAAAGCTGAACGCTCAGTTGAACGAACTTCGCCGCCAGGTTAGGGCGGGGAGGCTGGACCCCAGGGACTTGACGACGCGTCTGGCCCTTTGGGGAGGGTATATCGGTAATCGGGGGGTGGATGTGGTGACGCGAGTGGCGGATCCTGTATTTCGAAAGGTGATGGAAACGGAGCGCGACTATTGGGGAGACAGCCGCAACCGTTTTCTTCAGCTATTGGAGGAACGCGCGGAACGAGACAGATACTCCGACCTGCAAGACGCGCGGGAAGAAGGCGAGGCCATAGGCGAGGCTAGGGGCGAGGCTAGGGGCGAGGCTAGGGGCATCATCAAGGGCAAGCTGGAAACGGCGCGTTCGATGCTTGCGGATGGAATGACGCCCGACCTGATCTCCAAGTTCACGGGGCTTCCGATTGCGGAGATCGAGGCGCTGCGCGGGAAGTGAAGTAAATGGATACCTGAATGACTGACAGAACTTTCACCTGAAATTGCCGGCGGCGTAGCCAACCCTGTGTTGCCGTCACTTTCAATCGCGAAAGAGACGGGCCTGCTGGCGCCTAGTGAAGTAATGCAATCTCGTAATAGCAAGAATCTACAGTTTCTGGAACACGCTCTGCACTACAATAGAAGCCACAATAGTACTTACCACACCTATGATGAAGCTGAGAATGAGGTACATCACCTTGCTTTTTTGCAGTTTAGATAATACGGGCTTCTTTAACTGGACTTCTTTACTAATTTCACTCAATTTTTTAATCAGCTCCACATAGCTTTCATAGTTTGTGTTCTCTACATTATGCACGCCCTTTGTGCCACGGTGTTCGGCTATCTTTTCGGAACAGGTCAACATAAAAGGAAAATGTTTCGTATAGTAGTCAGGTATTGCGCGTTCAACGACATCCGTTCCATAAGAGTCTACAATGCTCTCTATTTTCTCCCGATGTATCAGGGACAAAAGATCACACAAATCAAAAAACGCTCGGCGTAAATGACCCCGCGCGGCTATGTAGCGTGCTTGTATATTTTCGCCCGAACCATCTTTTTCCATCCCGGTATGACTAGCGAGTAAAGACATTATAGAATCTAAAGCGTCACGATAGGCAGTCAAAACATTGAGAGGAGACTTATGCTCCTCACCACATTCTTCTACATCTAAAGCCAGGGCTTTCACTTCCAAATATAAACATATCAGTTCTTTACATTTGTTTTGATCCAACGGGACCATAAACGTGCTCTCCTTTCGACTTTCCTCCGTTTCGCCTCGATTTCGTCGTCAGTAAAGTAACGTCCCATTGTCATACGCACTGAGCCAGGAACGACGCACCCCATATGCCGGCGTCGGTATTTTTCGTCTATTTTCAAAGGAGCGTAAGGCTTGTGTAGAATAGCTAGTTGTTTCTCATTCAATGTTTCTGTTCCCATTGTCGTATCATCCCCTGTGTAAAAATATAGTGCAATCTATGTTATATGTATCAACTGAATTTTGTTTGTTTTTATAATCTCGGCATCATCCCATTTAAGAGACTGTATTATACTATACATGAAATCGGGTAGGAGGCCGCTCATTAAGTTGGGCGGCCGTCCTCCCACACCACCGTACGTACGGTTCCGTATACGGCGGTTCGTGTTTAGCTTTGATACTCTTTCAGCTTCATTTCCAAA
>JAISQE010000154.1 GCA_031274425.1 Synergistaceae bacterium
CATTGGGATCGCTCTTGATTTGGTCAGAATGGCACGTCTCAGAGAATACGATGTAGCCTTACTTTTCAGCCAAGATAACGATTTTGCAGAAGCCGCCGAAGAAATCCGTGCAATTGCCATAGAAAAGCGGCGTTGGATTAAAATAGCCTCCGCCTATCCCTACGGCCCTTTTTGGAGTCCGTCCCGTCCGGGCGGGGCGTGTATAATCTTTTTACAGGAGGTGATTGAAATGACCGCGACTCAGATCGCAGCAAGAAAAAATTTGTACCGACGTTTCCGCGCCCTGCCGGAGGAGGCCGCCGCGAAGGTGCTGTGCTACATCGACAGCCTCGAAAGCCACGAACCAAACGAGGAAACGTTAGCCGCTTTTCGCGAATCCGAAAACCTGGACAATCTTCCATCCTACGAAACCTTGGAAGAGATGTTCGAGGACTTCGGCATAAAAATAAAATGTTGACGCCCAAACCCGGAAGCGCGTTCAGGCGAGATGTTCAACGGCTTGCCCGCAAGGGAAAAGATGTTGTTAAAATATTGTCTCCGCTCACGCTTCTTTTGAACGGCGAATTTTTACCTGCATACTGCTTCGTACTTCGATCACCCTTTGCAAGGCGATTGGTCCGGTTATCGCGAGTTTCATATCGAACCAGACTGGGTGGTTATCTACCGTAACGTCGATGAATTTCTGGTCCTCGAACGCACCGGAACTCATTCCGACCTGTTCAAAAAATAAGCTCCATTTCTCGACTGCCTTTGAGTTCGAAATTTGGAAGCGCCCCAAGCAGCGAGGCACTTCTGTGTTGAAGAGCTTTTTGCCTCCTGCTGTTCCCGGTCATCAGAGCCAAGCGATAGGCCAGTCTACGCCGGAGTTCGAACATTTACAAAATCTTGAAAGTAAGCCACTTTTAGAACTTGGGCACGTTTATAGAAATCACTCAACCACGATGTTCCTGAATTCGAGCGTATAGCCGTTAATAGTCAACGTAACTTTCGGGAAAGTCGTCGTCAGCTCATAACCGCTTTCTGCAATCGTATAGAGGAGAACCACCGGGGTACGGACTCCCGCGATGATGTCCCTTTCTTCGCCGCCCTGACCTCCGATGCCGACCACGTCGTCGAAGTTGATGACAAACTCGGGAAATTCTCTGCCGTCCGCGTCGAAAATTTTGGACTGACTATTGTAAATGGAATGAGCTATTTTGATGTGGTTATCTTCCTCCGCTGTAACATAGTAGGTGACGCGGATATATTCGTTCCTCATCTCGATAGAATCGAACTCCACCGTCAACCCTTCCTCTGCGATGTATCTGACAAGACCCTCCGGTTCCGGCGTTGGAGTCGGCGCAGGTACCGGACTCTCGTCTCCGTTACTGCCGCCCCCACCGCCGCAGCCGCCGGACATGAGCACAAAGGCGAAAATGATCAACAACAACCATGAAACGTGAGCCCTCTTGAACATAACAACAACCTCCTTTTAAAATTCGCGATAACCTTATCCAAATCACTACGATACCGCTCATTGAGCCCCTGCATTTACTTTCTGTCGGCTCCAGCCCCCTTTACCCCACCCGGCCCTCTCGTGTCCGTTTCTACTCGCCTCTCCGCTTCGCTCTCTCGTCGATAGCCGGTTGGTAGTGTGGGTTGATCTGGAGCGCCCGGTCGAACCACGCGGCGGCATCCTGTTTTTTGTTCAGCCGGAGCGCCGACATGCCCGCCCAGTAAGCGGAGAGATAGTTACCCTGGTAGTCGTCGGCCAATTTCGAGAAAGCCTCATAAGCCCTCCTGTAGCTCTTTTTCGAGTACATGCTGTAGGCGGCCCGGTGTTGAATGCCGAGAATGTTTTTGTCCTGCGGCGACATGGAATACGACGTGATGACATCGGAATCCGTGGAGGTGTTTGGGGTGCCTTTTTGCGCGGATTTCTGTTGCGGTGGGGCGGGGGATTGTTTCGAGATTTGCCCTGTCGCCCCTTGTTCCGTTTGTTTTTGTTTCGATGGGTTCGCGGAAGAGCCCGAAGCAGCATCGGAAAGATATGCCAGTAGTTTCGCGTCAACTTCGACAGACGTTGCGGCCACTTCAACTCCATCATAGAAAACCAGTTCGATAATTTTGCCGTCCAGGGTAATGAGAAGCAGTTCTTTCTCCAATTCCTTGTGGCTCCAGTGATGGTACACGCCTTTGCTATTCGGTGCGGGTTCCTGAGAATAGTTGCCGGGAATCTGACCGGATTTGATCACCTGATCGATACCGCCGCCGATTTTGATATTGCCGGGGAATTTCATGTTTTTATCTTTCGTGAAAAAGGCGAGGTACGCAGTGGAGTCCAAACCATCATCCGCCGCTACGGAGGTGTCGACGCCCTGGTAATACGCAGTTCTGCCGTCGACGAGCGTTTCGTTATGGTTGCCTGACTCGATAAATTTTATTATTGGCTCCCAGAGAGCGTTGTAAAAAGTGTATTCTTTTTTATACTCGTCGTCCGCAAAAACCGGAGTGGCGAAAGAAAACGCCAGGAAGAAACACAAAAACAGAGTCAAATGTTTCATAAATAAATTACCTCCTTAAAATCTCACGTCTTTCATTATCAAAAGGTGTACCTTTTGATAGAACCCCAAAATCCGTAAAATTTAAAAATCGGAGTTGAAAATTTGAGGTGCTTGTGATGTAATTCAATGAATGCATAGCACTTTAGGTCGCGTCTGCATTAATAAGAATCCGTAAATTTAAAAAATTGGGAGCGGCTATCAAAAGGTACACCTTTTGATAGCCGCTTATTTGTCTTTCGACAGTCGGAGTTCCCGCAAGCGCCTGTAAAATGTGGCTTCTTTCAAGGCCGTTTGCCTTAAAATTTCTTCGAGCGTCAGCTTGCCGCGCTCCCATGCCCGGACGAGTTCGCGGAAATTTTCGGGGGGCTTTTTGATAGGGCGGCCGAAATGAACGCCCCGCGCTTTCGCCGCCGCTATGCCCTCGCTCTGCCGTTTTCTAATGTTCTCGCGCTCATGCTGCGCCACAAACGACAGGATTTGAAGCACGATATCGGCGAGGAACGTGCCCACTAAATCTCTGCCGTTTCGAGTGTCGAGGAGCGGCATATCGATCACGGCGACGTCCGCGTTTTTCTCTTTCGTGATCAATCGCCACTGGTTCTGGATTTCCTCATAGTTGCGTCCTAAACGGTCTATGCTCTTGACGTAAAGCAAGTCCCCGGCTTTCAGCTTTTCGGCGAGCTCTCGATAGGCCGGACGTTGAAAATCCTTGCCTGACTGTTTATCCATGAAGATTCGCTCGGGCGGTATTCGCAGTTCGTTCATTGCGAGCATTTGCCTGTCCTCATTCTGGTCGATGCTGGACACGCGGACGTAGCCATAGGTTGCCATTCTCGTTATCTCCTCGCGCTTAGAGTCGTTCTTTCGTCAATGGAATCCCGCGTTACATTTTTGTTACATAGCCGTCGTTTTCCCGTTACCTTCTTTCGTTATTCTTGCTTCGTCAAAATCGATATTGAAGGAGGAGTCATGAATGTCACGAAACAAATGGAAGGGTTTTGTCGCGGCGCTGGTGATGGGGGCGGGAATTGCCGGAGCGGCTTGGGGGGCCGAGGTCGTCGTCAACGGGTCGACGACGGTGCTGCCCTTCGCGCAGATCGCGGTGGAGCGTTTCGCGGCGGCACATCCCGAGGTGAAGATCTCCATTTCGGGCGGCGGCACGGGCAACGGAATCAAGGGCTTGATCGACAAGACCACCGATATCGCCAACGCGTCCCGGGAGATCAAGAGCAGCGAGGTCGATCAGGCCAAGGCCAACGGAGTGAATCCCTTCGAGACGACGGTGGCGCTCGACTGCATCGTGCCCCTAGTCCATCCCTCGAACCCCGTCAAGAACCTGACCTTCGAACAGCTCAAGAAAATCTACACGGGCGAGATCTCCAACTGGAAGGACGTGGGAGGCGAGAACGCCCCCATGGCGGTGGTCGGACGCGACTCCAGCTCAGGCACCTACGGAACGTGGCAGGAACTGGTGGTGGAAAAGGGCGACGGGGAGCAGAAGTCCCGCGTCACCCCCAAAGCGCAGGTCACGGCCTCCAGCGGCGCCATGCTCACCACGGTGGCGGGCAATAAGTACGCCATCGGATACGACGGCATCGGATACGTGGACAAGACGGTGAAAGCCGTAAGCGTCGAGGGCATCGCGGCCTCCGTCGCCACAGCGAAGGACGGCAGCTATCCTTTGTCCCGCAAGCTCTACATGTACACGGACGGATCGCCGTCCGGGGATGCCAAAGCCTTTATCGACTACGTTCTCTCGGCCGAAGGACAGAAAATAGTAACGGACACGGGGTTCATCGGCATCCATTGACAAGCCTCCAAAGGATATTGGTCAGTATAGGACAACATCAAGATACGCAAATTTGACTCAGTTCCACGACCAAATCCGGAATTGCCCAGGGGGACCGATAAGCAGGCGACCGGCGAAGAATGAGCCGTGTCGCTCGCTTAGTTTCACCACCAGTGGCTTCCGCCCCCTTGGGCCTTAATGCAGAGGGGGCAGGGGGAGCAGCGAGGATTCCGAAGGAACCGAGTGGGCTCCAGCCCCCTGAGCTTCAACGCAGGGGGGTTTCAGGGGGGCCAGCGAGGATTCCGAAGGAACCGCACGAGCTCCAGCCCCCTGAGCTTTAACGCAGGGGGGTTTCAGGGGGGCCAGCGAGGATTCCGAAGGAACCGAGTGGGCTCCGCCCCCCTGAGCTTCAAATGGAGGGTTTATGTGAGATGAAAAAGGGAAAAAAAGATCGGGCGGTTTACTCGCATTTCGGGGGGCTGGGGGACAAAATCGCGGCTCGTACCGCGCTTTCCGTGTCGACGGTGTGTATTTTGATCATGGGGTTTATTTTGTACTTCCTGGTGAAGGAGAGCCTGCCCGTCCTGGAGGCGGCCACGTTCTCCCAGCTTTTCTTCGGCATGGACTGGTACCCTCAAGAGGCTCCCCCGGCGTTGGGGATGTTTCCGTTGATCGTGTCGAGCCTTGCCGTGACCTTTCTTTCGAGCGTCGTCGGGCTGCCCGTCAGCCTGGCCATCGCCATCTTCACCGCGGAGATCGCCCCGCGGAGCCTGCGGGGAGTGGTGAAGCCCCTGCTGGAGCTTTTGGGGTTTTTGCCCTCCATCGTGTTCGGGTTTTTGGGCATGGCGGTGACGGCGCCTTGGCTGCAGGAGCGTTTCGGGCTTTTGACGGGGCTGAACATGGCGAACGCCTCCGCGCTTTTGGGGATCATGATGATCCCCATCGTGGGGTCTCTGGCCGACGAGGCGCTTTGCGCCGTGCCCCAGGAGCTGCGGGGGGCCTCTTATGCCTTGGGGGCGACCCGCTGGGAGACGATCCGCAGGGTCGTCCTGCCCAGCGCCTTGCCCGGCATTTTGTCGGCGTCGCTTTTGGGCGTGATGCGGGCCACGGGGGAAACGATGGTGGTGCTGATGGCGGCGGGCGGGGCCGCCATCATCCCGCGAAGCCTTTTCGACCCCGTGCGGCCCCTGACTTCCACCATCGCCGCGGAGATGGGCGAGACCCCTGTGGGCTCGGCTCACTACCACGCGCTCTTCTTCGCCGGGTTGATCTTGCTTCTGATCACTCTGGCGATCAACCTGTTGTCTTCGAAAATCGAGGCGAAAAGCCTAAAATTATAGGGGGAACCGATGCGCAGGCTTGTCGATAAACTCGTTACCCTCGTGTTCTGGGGGACGGCGCTGTCCCTGGGGGCCCTGCTTTTTGGGGTGCTGGGCTTCGTGGCGCACCGGGGTTGGGAGGCGATTTCCTGGGACTTCATCTTCGAGCCGCCCCGCAACGGCATGACGGCCGGCGGGGTCTGGACGCCCCTTGTGGGGACGCTGGAGCTGATCACCGTCTCGATGGGCGCGACGATCCCGGTCGGAGTGGGGACGG
Organism: Synergistaceae bacterium; assembly: GCA_031274425.1. Classification (GTDB taxonomy): domain Bacteria; phylum Synergistota; class Synergistia; order Synergistales; family Aminobacteriaceae; genus JAISLU01. The sequence continues at coordinate 5,929 of JAISQE010000154.1, forward strand.
GGCTGTATTTTTCGGAGTACGCCGCCGACTCCCTTTTCACCCACGTTTTGCGTCAGTCGATCCGGGCCCTGGCGGGCGTTCCCTCGGTGGTGTTCGGGCTCTTCGGGTTGTCGCTTTTCGTGATTTTTCTGGGGTTCGGCTCGTCGATGCTCTCGGCCTCCTTGACCCTGGCGTGCCTCTCCCTGCCCCTCATGGTCACGGCCTCGGAGCAGGCGTTTCGGGCGGTGCCACGGGATTATCGGGACGCCTCCTACGCCCTCGGCGCGACGAAATGGCAGACGATCCGCAAGGTGGTGTTGCCCTCCGCGGCCTCGACGATCATCACGGGGGTTATTCTCTCCATCGGCCGAGTGGCGGGGGAGACGGCCCCCATCATCTTCACCGGGGCCGCCTTCTACACCCCCGGCGCGGCGCGGAGCCTCTTCGACGAGGTCATGGCCCTGCCTTATCACGTCTACGTCCTCGCCACCGCCGGCACCAACATCCAGGGGACGCGGTCGCTGCAATACGGGGCGATACTGGTCTTGATGGGTTTGGTTCTGGGCATCAGCTCCGTGGGCGTATGGATGAGGGCTCGGTTGAACCGAGGAAAATGAACGCCCTAGCGGGCTCCGTTCCTCTGAGCTTGAACGTTTTTACGTGAAAGGAATACAATGGACAAGACGCAGACAAAATCGGACCGGGATTTTTCGCATCCGCAGGTGCGCACGGAGAACTTGAATTTGTACTACGGCGCAGACCGCGTTCTCCAGTCTTTGAGCTTCGACATCCCTCGGGGCTGCGTCGCGGCCTTCATCGGGCCGTCGGGCTGCGGCAAAAGCTCTTACCTTCGTTGCCTCAACCGCATGAACGACTTCATCCCCGGCGCGAGGGCGGAAGGGCGGGTTTTGATCGACGGCACGGACATCTACGCGCCCGACGTCGACGTTATTGCGCTTCGGCGAAGGGTCGGCATGGTTTTTCAGAAACCCAACCCCTTTCCCATGTCGATTTACGAGAACGTCGCCTATGGTCCGCGCCTTTTCGGCGTGAGGGACCGGGAAGTTTTGGACGAAACGGTGCGCTCCAGCCTGGAGGGCGCGGCGTTGTGGGGCGAGGTCAAGGACAAGCTGAACACGCCCGGCACGGGGCTCTCCGGGGGGCAGCAGCAGCGTCTTTGCATCGCGCGCGCCATCGCCACCGAGCCGGAGGTCCTGCTGATGGACGAACCGACCAGCGCTCTCGACCCCCTGTCCACCGCCCGCATCGAGGAGCTGATCCGCGACCTGAAATCCCGGTTCACCGTGGCCATCGTCACCCACAACATGCAGCAAGCGGCGCGCATCAGCGACCACACGGCGTTTTTCCTTCTGGGAGAACTGGTGGAGTACGGCCCTACGAGCCAGATTTTCACCGCGCCCGAGGACAAACGCACCGAGGACTACATCACCGGCCGTTTCGGCTAAGGCCGCGGGGGGTCTTGGGGGGCTCGCCCCCTGAGTATTAAATTGGAGGTGGAATGAGGATTGACCACGATGAGTACCCGCAAGCAAGAGGACGCGGACCTTGTGGAGATCAAGCGGATGTTGCTCCGCTTGGGTAAAATGAGCGAAAACGCCGTCGTTCGGGCGGTCTGGGCTTTGAAGAACGGCGATATTTCGGCGGCCCGTTCCGTCATCGACGGAGACGACGCTTTGGACGAGCTGACCGAGCGCATCGACGGGAGCTGCATGAGTTTCAACGCCCGCTATCAGCCCCTGGGACAGGACCTCCGCATGGTTGTCTCGACCATGCACATGGCCGTGGACCTGGAGCGCATCGGCGACTACGGGGTCAACATCGCCCGGGCCGCGATCGAACTGGAGAGAAAGCCCCTGATCAAGCCCCTGATCGACATTCCCCGCATGTCCGCGATTCTGTCGGAGATGCTGGGCAAGGCTCTTTCCGCCTTCGACATTGAGGACTGCCAGGCGGCGAAGGCCGTTTTCTTGATGGACGACCAGATCGACGCCCTGGAAAAACAGGTGACGCGCGAACTCTTCACGATGGTGATGGAGCGCGTGGACCGCCTGGAGCAGGCTTTTTTGCTGATGGGCGCCGCTCGGACGCTAGAGCGCGCGGGAGACCACGCGACCAACATCGCCGAGCGGGTCATCTACATGTGTACGGGCAAAACCGCCAAGGCCTCGGATTACAAAAACCCTAAAAATAAAAGAGACGACCAAGACGAGGATAAAAATAAAGATAAGGAGAAGGAGAAGGAGAATCGTGACGAGGCATAAGGTCCTGGTGGTGGACGACGAACCCGCCATCGTCGATCTGGTCCGGCAGCTTCTCCTGCGGCGGGGTTACGAGGTCATCACCGCCGTCGACGGGGACGCCGCGCTTCAAACGATCTACGACGCCAAGCCCGACCTTGTGGTGTTGGACCTGATGCTCCCCAAGCTCTCCGGCTGGGAGGTCTGCCGGCGGATCAAGGAAGACGAGGAGGTGCGCTCCACGCCCATCCTGATGTTGACGGCCCGGCGGGAAGAGCGGGATCTCGTGGAGGGCCTGGAGCTCGGGGCCGACGATTACGTGAAGAAGCCCTTTTCCGCCGCTGAGCTCAGCGCTCGCATCGCCGCCATCCTGCGGAGATCCGGAGAAGAAAAGACGATGAAACAGTTGACCAATGGTGACCTTTATATCGACCTGGAAAACGAGACCGCGGCGCTGCGGGGCGTGGAGCTCTCCTTGAGCCCCACGGAGTTTCGCCTTCTGGCTCTGCTGGCGGAGCGCATGACGTCCCCCGGCGCGCCGGAGGGCGTGGGAAAAACGATCATGCGCGAGAACCTCCTCTCCTGCATCTGGAACTCGCTGGAGTACGACACGCGGGCGATAGACGTCTACATCTCCCGTCTGCGCAAAAAACTGAACGACGGAAAAATCCCCCTCCTGACGATTCAATCCCGCCGAGGACGGGGCTATCGCCTCGTTTGGGAATCCTGATGCGAAGGGCATGTCAAAAATGAAAAACGTAACCCTGCAGGGAAAGGTCGTGGCTCTTTTCGGCGCTTTTTTGACTGTCGTGCTGGGACTTTGCCTCTTTTTCTTCTATAACGCGGTCAAGGTCGAGATAGAAAAGGAAAATCTGAAACGGATGGCGTCGTACGCCTCCTCTTTCGAGCAGAGCTTCTCCAGGCCCGAAGCGGAGGGGGGCGGAATAAGGGGACTCGCCGCGCGGGCGTCGGATTTCGGCGAGTGGCCGGGCCGCGTGACCCTCATCGGCTACGACGGGGAGGTGCTGTACGATTCCTCGGCCTCCGAGCCCCTGGACAATCACATCCAGCGCCCGGAAATCCGCGGGGCCCTGGTCGACGGCACGGGAAGCAGCCTGCGTTACAGCTCCACCCTGAACACTCACATGCACTACTACGCCCTGAAAACGAAGAACTCCGACGGACACGACGCCTTTATCCGCGTGTCCTATCCGATTTCCGCCTTCACCCGTATTTTGGCGGTGCTCGTCCGGCGCTCCGCCCTCGCGATGGCCTCGATCGGGGGCATGGGGCTTCTCTTCTGGATTTGGCTGACGAAACGCCTTTTTCAGCCCCTGGAGGAGATCGTCCGGCGCTCCCGGCAAATCGGGACGGCCGACGCGCGTTTTCCGATCTTCCGGGACGTGGAGCTTCAGCGGCTTTCGGAGGCCCTGAACACCATGTCGGAGCGATTGCGGGAGGCCGACGCGGACATCCGGTCCCGGCGCGAGGAACTCGCCCGGATCATCGAGGCGCTGCCGATCGGCGTCGTTCTGACGGACTCCGCCCGCAGAGTGCGCTACTTGAACGGCGTGACGCGGTTTCTCTTCGGCGACAAGGGAGACGTGGTCAAAGGAAGCCCGGTCGAGCGCCTGATCCCCAACGGAGAAATTTACGACATGCTGGACGGCCCCGACGCCCGCGGCGTCGTTTTTCTGACCCCGCCCTCCAGAGTCGAGGGGGACGCGCTGATCGTGGAGGTCTCGACCATCAGCCTGGCCACGGGGCGGTTGATGACTTTGAGAGACGTCACGGAGGAACGCCGCCTGGAGGAAGCGCGGCGTAACTTCACCATCGACGCGGGGCACGAGCTTCAGACGCCCCTCACCGCCGTTCGCGCCGCGGCGGAGCTTCTGATGGAGGAGTTTTGCGAGCCCTCCGGGGAGTCGGGGACTCGAGAGCCGGAGCCCCAAAAATCGGGGCAAAAAGCGCTTGTGGCGACGATCCTGCGTCAGCAAGAACGCATGACGTCCCTGATCGACGACCTGCTGCTTCTGGTGAAGCTCTCGGGCTCCAAGGGAGAACTCGCCTCCGCCGAGCGCACCCCCGAGGACCTGATGGACCTGTTGAACACCGTGGCGGACGAATTTCGAGACAACCCCGCCGCGCGGTCCGTGACCATCGAGACGGCGGGCCCGGCGCCGGGCTCCCCGACGCCTTTTTGGGCCAATCGGTCGGAGCTGCTGCGGGCGATCTCCAATATCGTGGACAACGCGGTGCGCAAATGCGGCGAGAAGTACGGCCCGAACCCGGGCGGCAGGGTGAAACTGGAACTGCGGAGAGACGACGAGGCGGCCATGTGGGTCGTTACGGTGTCCGACAACGGCCCCGGCGTGAGCCCGGAGGCGGTGGGCCGCATCTCCGAAAGCTTCCGCGACAGCTTCCGGGGCGTGGAAATGGGAACCCGAGGAAAATGGGGCAGCGAGGGGCATGGCCTGGGCCTTTCCATAGCCGCCCGCGTCGTCAAAGCGCACGGAGGCTTTATCGAACTGCGCTCTCCTTTGAACGGCGCGGTTTCAGGAGAGGCGGCCTCAGGAGGCGCGGCCTTCGTAATCCGCCTTCCGATGGAATCCGCGACGGGCGAAAGCGGCACGCCCGAATAAAGGGCGTTATCACCCTGTTATCCACATTATCCACAGGAGTTATACACATAACGAGAGGAAAGGCCTGAAATTAGAATAATTAAAAACAAAAAACAGGCTTGAACGTTTACAAATTATGTGTTTCTGCCGTTCCGGCGACGTCACAGTTTGTGTTTATGGCGCACGAAGCGGATGGCGTTGTAGCCGATCTCGGGCGGAAGTTTTTCCTTGATGGCGGTGAGATGGTCGGTATTGAGAAGCCGCGCGGTCTCCAGAATCGACGCCTCCTGTTCCGGCGTGACGAAAAGGGAATCCGCGACGGGATAACCGCCATAAAGCGCGCAGAGCAGGTGCGTTTCGATCGTTCCGACGGAGAGTCCGCGTTGGGCGGCGATCTCCGGGGCGGTCTTGCCCTCCGCGGCCAGCTCGTAAGACATTCGCTCCGTATCGGACAGAGCCGGTTGGTTAATGTTCAAGCTCGGGGGCGCGTCCTCCCCCCGGTTCGACCGCCAGTCGCGGATGGCCCGCAAAAAGCGTTGGCCGTATTTTTCGAGCTTCACCTGTCCGACCCCCGGGATCGCTAGAAGCTCCGCGTCGTTTTCCGGCAGCCTCGCGCACATGCCGTAGAGAACGGTGTCCGTGAACACCACGTAGGGCGGAACGTTCTGGGCGTCGGCCAGCTCGCGCCTCAAGGCGCGCAGCCGCTCGAAAAGCTCTTCGTTCGCGGGCGGGGAGCCCGCTTTCCCGGCCGCTCCTTGCTCCCGGCGCGGCGCTTGCCCAGGCAACGTTTGCTCAGGTAACGCCTGTTCAGGCAACGTCTGTCCGCGCAACGCGTGTTTGCGCATCAGGAGTTTTTCCCGCCCCTTCAGGAAAGGGCGCGTCTTTGGGGTGAAGCCCAGCACGGGGTACTCTCCGTCCGAGACCTCCAGGTACCCGTCCGCCGCGAGGAAGTCCACCATTTCTTTGAGCTCCTCCCTGCGGTATTCTTTCATCAGGCTCCAGGTGGAGATCGTATTCAACCCCAGCGTTTTGATCTGTTCCTTTTGGGAGCCGCGCAGAACGTCCACCAGAAGGGCGCTTCCAAAACGTCGGCCCGTGCGCTCCTCCATGCGGTAGACGCAGGAAAGGATTTTTTTCGCCTCCGTGGTGACGTCCACGCGCTCCACCACCGAGACGCAGTTGCCGCAGGCGGCGCATCTGTCCTTGGCGTCCGTTTCTCCAAAGTACTCGAGGATCGCGGCTCGCAGGCAGCGCCCCGTATTGCAGTAATCGATCATGGACTGGAGCTTTCGATACCCGGTCTGCTTGCTGTCGGCGTTGTCGCTGCGCTCGATCAGAAAGCGAGCGGTGACGATGTCCTTGGGGGCGAAAAGGAGCACGCACTCGGCGGAGGAGCCATCGCGCCCGGCCCGGCCCGCCTCCTGATAATAATTGTCGATGCTCCCCGGCATGTTGTAGTGTACGACGTACTTCACGTTCGACTTGTCGATCCCCATGCCGAAGGCGTTGGTCGCGACCATGACCGGGCTTCGGTCGTAGATGAAGGCCTCCTGGTTCTCGCGCCGCTCTCGGTCGTCGAGCCCCGCGTGGTAGCGGACGGCGGAGACGCCCTTGCGCCGCAGAAAATCGCAGACGTCTTCCACCGCGCGCCGCGTCGAGCAGTAGACGATCCCCGAGACGCCGGAAAACTTCTTCACGTAGTCCAGCAAAAACGCTGTTTTGTCTTGAGGGCGCTCCACCTGAAAAAAGAGGTTCTCGCGGTCGAAGCCCGTGGTGAGCACAAACGGGTTTCGCAGTTCCAGCTTCGACACGATATCGTCCCGGACCTCGGGGGTGGCCGTCGCGGTGAAGGCGGCGACCACGGGCCTTCTGGGCAGGAGCGCGACGGCCGCGGGGAGGTTCAGGTAGGAAGGGCGAAAATCGTGTCCCCACTGAGAAACGCAGTGGGCCTCGTCGATGACGAAAAGCCGCGGGTTCAGCGTCGCGAAGAACTCCCGAAACGTGTTGTTTTCGAAGCGCTCCGGCGCGACGTAAAGCAGCGAGACCTGCCCGCGCCGCACGGCCCCGAAAATTTCCTTGGTCTCCTCCCACTCCATGGAGCTGTTGAGCGCGAGGGCCTCGACCCCGTTCTGGCGCAGCGCGTCGACCTGGTCTTTCATCAGGGATATCAGGGGCGAGACGACGACAGACATTCCCCCCGCCGCAAGCGCCGGGATTTGGTAACACAGGGACTTTCCCGCTCCGGTGGGCATGACGCCCAGAACGTCCTGGCCTTTCAGAATACAATCGACGAGAGCGCCTTGCCCCTTGCGAAAGGAAGAAAACCCAAAAACCTCTTGCAGAATTTCGATAGGCGGTTTCAAAACAACGCGGACCCCCTGTATGCTCTGGATTTTTATAGTATAGCACCCAGGGTTTGAAAAATTACGAACACACGGCATCATTTTTTATTTGAACAAGTACACCCCACCCAGATTGCATTTACTTTTTCAATCGAGGTTCCATTTTCACGTCGGACTTCTTGCGTTCCCCGGTCTCGAAAATTTTTTTCGGCGTGTATAATGGTCGTGAGCGATAATTTCTACGTTGCGAATATTTATCCGCTTTCTCTATAATTTTTCAGGAAGAACCGCGACCGTATACGAACGGAGGAGAGAGAATGCGAACAATAGAGTTTGAAGCGCAAATCGAGGGCAACGTCATTTGCATACCGGAGCAGTACGTTGACGAGTTCAGCGGCAGCCGCTCCGCGAGAGTGACTCTGACTCCAATTGCCAGCCACCCCGACCCTGCCCTGGCGGAAACCGCAAAGAACCTGCGCGGCATTATCCCCGACGATTTCGACCTCGACACGATGCGCCACGAACGCATTATGAAGCGCGCTCGGCTGGAAGATTTCATGGAACTCAGAATCCCGACCCAGGGTTGGAAATTCGACAGGGAAGAGGCTAATGCGCGATAGAGTCCAGGCGTTCGCGGATACGAATGTGCTTGTTTATCTGTTTTCGGAGAACGAACCGATCAAACGGCGGTATTCTGTCCAGGCGCTCAACGACTACAAGTGCAACGTCAGCACTCAAGTGTTGAACGAGTTTTGCAATGTTTGCACCAAAAAATGGCATTTCTCCGCCTCGGCTATTGGGCGCGCACTCGACAAAATCTGCGCTTACGCCGTTCTGTGGCCGGTCGATCTCAACGTCGTCAAGCAAGCCGTTTTTTTGCACGCCAAATACCGCTACGCTTATTACGATTGCTTGATGATCTCTTCGGCTCTGATCTGCGGCTGCGAAATTCTTCTTACCGAAGATTTGACTGACGGTCAGACGATCGAGGAACGGTTGACCGTTAAAAACATATACCGCCCGTGACCGACATCCGCGTTTATGGCCAGACCTTCCCGGATATTCCTTTGTTCTGTTGTCAAGGTGCGCAAAACTGTTTTTCCCCTGCGGGGGTTCCCCGCGAAACCGATTTTTAGCCTGCGGCCGGTATTTCGCACCGGATCTCGCGTTTTTCGATCTTCTCTTCGCCGCCCCAATCTTCCGCTGACTTAACCGATTCCTCGTTCACCGTCGCCGCGCCTTCGCCCTCTATGACATCGCCGAGCGAAGCGAACCGGCATCAAAACTCCATTTTCACGTCGGACTTCTTGCGTTCCCCGGCCTCGAAGAACGCCTTCGGGATTACCAATGGCAAAAGCCAGGCCGTCAGGCTCCCAAAAGAATATCGGTTTGCCGGAGAGAACGTGTATATCAGAAAATTAGGAGAGGTCGTCTACCTTTTTCCCAAAGAAGCGGCTTGGGAAGTATTCATGGACGGCCTGTACGGTTTTTCAGACGATTTTATGGCCGAAGGCAGAGATCAGGGCGAAGAGCGGGAACGAGAGCCGTTGTGATGTATATGCTCGATACGAATATCTGCGTCTTCCTCATCAGAAAAAAAACGCCCCTGCTCCTCGATCGCCTGGAGAAGACGCCTCCAGGCAGCCTGATCTTGTCAGCTATAACGCTGATTGGGT
>JAISQE010000168.1 GCA_031274425.1 Synergistaceae bacterium
CGCTCGAGGAACGTATAAACGCGGCGGTGGAGGAAGCTGTATGGAAAGCGGTCGCGCCGCTGAAAGCGGAAATAGAGCGCAAAGACGCGGAAATTTTGCGATTAAAAGCCATTATCAACTATCCTTGGATGTTTTCGTGAACAAGAAGTTCAAATACGGTTATTCTTTTGTTATACGTGAATTCGACCTTGAAGTCGAACGGAACCCAGACTGGAGTGGCGACTGGGGGCTTGGTCAATGGAAATATTTCGTTCGATTGGAGTACGACCATCACGGGAATCTGGCGGAACGATATGAATGTATAGATGGCATAGGTTACGAGAGGATGCCTGGCGACGAGACCGACGACGCGGGAGTGAAGTTCGCGGTGGGGGATTTTGTCACAGTTGAAGGCGGCAGGGCGGACAACCGGACGTGGGTCGTCTATGCTCCGCCTGGTCGGCAATCAGAATGCAAACGCCCCGAAATATGGGAGAACATCTACACGCTCCTGTCCGTCAACGGACACGACCATTTTCACGAAAGATTTCTGCGCCCTTATAAAGGGCACATTCCGGAGGACAGCCCCCTTATGTTCCTGAGGGGCGTCGTTGCCGGCGAAATCAAACTCGACGAAGACACTATGAACGACGTATATTTTGGGGGAATAGGCTGCAAAAAACATTGAGCCGATACCGAAAATATCAGGGCGGCCTTGATCTTTTCCGTCATTCAAAATCCTCCAGCCGCGATTGTCGTTTTATCTCCACCAACATTCCGCTCACCGGAAGATGAATCAATGTCTCCGTCACCGGTTTTTGGGCAGCCCGTTCGACTGCCTCTCTGTATGCCGCAAGCTGTGGAGCGTAGTTCTTGGCATGTGTCTCGAGCTCGAGCTTTCCCCCTGGCCAGCTCTTATGGTCGATGATTGCGTATGACTCAGGCATTTCTATAAGCATGTCTATCCAGCCCTGAAGCCGCGCGCCGTTCTTGCTTTGCATCGTTACAGGCCATTCCCGAAAGATCGCGGCGTCCGGATATCTGGCCGCTATGAAGGCCTCCAGCCGTTCGGACGCGACCAGTAGCTCCGATGGGTCGATTGATTTTGCGACGTCCCAGTTTTTACAAAGTCTCTGCGCGGTTTTGAGACGTTCGGGTATGGTCATACCCACCGGGTCGACGCCCAAAAAAGCGTGTATTGCGTTGCCGACGGCAGTCATGTCGGATTTGCCGGATATTGATATTCGCGCGCCAAAACTGGCGACCTCTCCGATCACCGTCGAATTGTCGCTCATCTCCAATCTGCTGGGTTGCAGCTTTGCGGGAGAAAATTCGAGCTTCTTCGCAAGCGGCTGTAAAAAAAATTCTTCGCGTTCTGCGGCGCCAGCGGCAAACGTTTTTCCGGTCTCTGCGGTAAAATCCATGACAGCTATCGGAAATTTCTTACGAACTCTGCCGGCAATCGTCACTGTGGCCTCGTCGCCGCCGTCACCCGGCCAATGAATCAGGGGAGTGGCGGCGTCATCGGCCAGTTCGTCAAGCCATCTTGTTTTCAGAACTTCGCCCTCTGATTTTGTGGTTTCCAGCCTCGCGGCGAAGATCAGAACCTCGCGCGCACGGGTCATGCCGACATACATCAGCCTGCGCGACTGATCAGCCTCCATATTCCTCACGAAAGCCGCCTCCGCAGTGAAATCAGCGACTCCCTCCAGCTCCGGCAGTTTTTGATTTGAGCCGAACGGTCTCGGCCAATAGCGTATCGATCTTCCGTCAAGCGGATGTGCGGCGTCGAATGACGGCGACGGCACGACATGAACGCCGAACGGGTCGGGAGTGAATCTGTCGTCTAGGCTGTACAGCACAACCACCGGCCATTCGAGGCCTTTTGCCTTGTGATAAGTGCATACGTGGACGGATTCGCGGCCAACCCCCTCGGCCTGCTTGGGATTGGTCTGGTAGAGGTAATTTATGAAGCCTGGGACTGTCGCGGCGCTCCGATGCGAGGCGCATAGTTTCATATATTCGCGGCAAACACCGCAAAGCGCATCCAGATTATTTCTCCTAGACTCCGGGCGAGGCCACGATTTGATAGCTTGTGGCAAATCGACACAGTTAATGGCTGCTTTCAGCGCCTCGATGGGAGTGCGGATCGCGAGTTTTGCTCGTTCCGCGCCGAGCGACAGGAGTATCGGATCTCCCCTCCATTTTTCGAGACTATCGTCGGGGGTTTTCATTAAGGAGGCGAGCCAATCTTCGTGACACGAGTGTCCGTGCGAGAAATGAACTATCTCAGTCAGCGCCAGGGTGTCGTGATCGTCGTTCATCCATCGGAGAGCAGCTATGGCAAGAATGTACTCAGGCGTGTCCAACAGAATCCCTTGCGGAACGGATGCCCTGATGCCAATGGCTTCCAGCTCCGAAGCTACCAACTCGCACTCTTTTCCCTTCCTGCAAAGAACGGCAATGTCTCCCGGGGCTAATTTTTTGTCCCTCGCTAAAAGTGCCCTGATGCCTTCAGCTGTCGAGGCGGCATCTGAGGCATGACTCTTCCCCGCAAGACGCCAGAGTTCCAGCCTCCCGCCGTGTGCTTCGTCCCAACGCTCTTCCGGTATGCGCATACGCACTTTCCCCTCGTCGATGTCATTGAAAACCTCTACGAAAATGGCGTTGAAGAAATCGACCAACAAACTTTTAGAGCGCCACGAGCTATCCAGAACTTTTGATGTCTCCGTATTTCTGGCTGCCTCATCCATTAACTGAGGATCGGTTCCACGAAAACCGTAAATAGCCTGCTTTGGATCTCCCACCCATTCCGAGTCCCCGGTTAATTCGTGCAGGGCCAAAAAAAGCGCCAGCTGAATCGGGTTGGTGTCCTGGAATTCGTCCACCATCATACGGCTTATTCTGTAGGTCAGGGAGGAAATGAACGCTTCGTCGGTCTCTGCAAGAGCCAGTACTTTGACTTCCTGATCAGTGAAGTCCATCAGTCCTCTGTGTGCCTTGAATTCGTCGTACAACTTCAGAGCGTCGGAAGCGCACATGAAAGAGCAGCGAATCATCATCTCGAGGTCGGCTCTGAACCTTGGGTGTACAAGAACCATTCCTGCGGCGCGGCGAACATCCGCAATAATCTCCTCGCTGTCTTTGTTGGCACTGAGCTTCGCAAGACGCGCCCACTCCTCCCACGGGAGATCAAGGTCGCATCTCTTGTATGTTTTCCGCATATCCCTGAATTTTTTAAGCGAATCGAGCGCCTTTGCGGTGTTTTGTCTGGGTGAGGCTATTTGTTCGAGCGAGACAATCGCTGACGCTACCGTCCTGTCGATATCATTCTCGATCCGTTCCCCCGTATGTTGCGTGTGATCGTGATCCAGTGCGGCGAAAAGCGCAAAAAGCGATTGGCACGAGGCCTCGGCACAGGATGTAAGAGCTTCGGCGCCAATAAGGTTGTAACGCGCGTATTCTGCTATTTTCCGAACGTCGTCGCGCCAATCCTGCCTCTTCTGATATTCTGAACCGCCTCCGTCGCGTCCCAGCCTTCGCGCGGCTGGCTCTATCCGGCTTGCGAAGGACTCGATGAGGCTGGACGCAGCCATGCGGAACATCTCTTCGCTTTCGCCTTCCGGAACGACGCCCAAGGCCGGGGAGAGTCCGGCATATATGGCATACTCCGTAAGCAGCCTTCCGCATATACTGTTGACCGTCCCGATAAATCCATCGAAAATACGCAGTGCCTGGACATTCAGGTCCTGTTCCAGAAGCTTTCGCCTCGTCCGCTCTCGTAGCTCGCTGGCCGCTTTGTTCGTAAACGTGGTAGCCATCAGCGACTCCGGAGCGATTCCTCTCGCGAGGCTTTTCGCGATATCATCCGTGAGACTGTGCGTTTTACCCGTGCCAGCGCTCGCGTTGACCAGCCTGACCGCCTGCAGCTCCTTCATACTGAATCCCCTTTGGCGCCGCAAAGCGCCGCAAAATCACAATACTCGCACATGGGATCTGCATAGAACAATCCACTCTCCGCCGCACGCGCCTTGAGGTCATCCTGAAGCTTTTTCTTGTCCGCGCCGCCGGATATCTCGATCTTCTCGTTCAACCCTTTTGCATCGAGAACCCCTTCGTTAAGCGTCTTGAAGGACTCTCTCCAGCTTCGCGCACCACGTTCCCACACTTCCTCGATTTGCGCTCGGCTTGAAATGGCCCTCTCGCCGAGAAGCGGGGAATCGCTCAATAACCTGCCCTGTGCAAGCATAAAATAACCCGTGTGGGTTGGCCCCGCGTCCTCGCCTTCGGATCGCAGTATCCAAACGTAGGATGCGAGCTGCAACGCCCGCCCCTCTTCGATCTCGGATCTCATGTACTTATCGCTGCCTGACCATTTCAGGTCCAACACGAACCTGTTGCCAAAAGAGTCAGAGAGTATCAGATCCACTACTCCTACGAAGGGAATTTTGTCGAGTTTCGACGAAATACGCTTCTCTGAACCGGTGACCTTCATGCCGAGACTTACTATGGCATCCGCGAGCCGGCGAATGGATTCGGCGACCGACGCCCTGTACCGCATATTGTCGACTTCCCTGCCTCCCTGTAGCAACTCGGAGGCCATGGACGGCAAAAGCTCGCCGTATAGTCGGGACGCCGCGGCAAAAGCATCGTTTGGAGAGACCGGGCCTTCGGCGTTCGCGTAGATTCTCTGCGCAATCCTGTGGCAGAGATTTCCTATCATGACGTTGTCTGAGGGAAGGTCGAGGGCGCCCGATTTCCTCAACCGAGAATGGTATCGCATGGCCCATTTCATTGGACAGGCTATCATATCCTTCATGCTGGAATACGAGAGAGATTCCGGCGACGGGACCACGCCTGCGGGAATTCTGTTTCGGATTGCCCGGGTGACTGGGGGCGCCTGGCCGACTGGACGCAGGAAAACCGAGCGTCCTGCCAGAGCCCATTCTGCGCGGCCGAGCAACTCTCTTTTTTTGACGAGTGCGGACGGGTCTCCTTTTATCGACGCTGTCGCCATTATTTCGTCAATGAACGGATGCGGGGGGATCGATTCACCGTCCTTCTTCTGTGGCCGGAACGTCAGGAAGTGCTCGCGCGCGCTCAGGAAAGCCTTGCGCCAGGAATAAGCTTCCCTCTGCCTGAACTTGAACGAAGGCTCGGGTTCGATGCCCAATTCCGCCAGTGCCGCGCGTTCCAAGTCGCTCCAGTACGTTCGTCGCGTCGTTCCGGGATCGGCAAAACCCCACCAGACCAGATCTTTAACCGGGGAAATCAAACCTCCCGGCGAGGAATACACCCTCCATTGTGCAGTTTGAGGGATACGATCCGGCGCCTCCGCGCCGCCGACAACCGAATCGAGCATCCGCTCCAATGAGATACGCGATATATTGCCTTTGCCGGTGGCCAGGCGTTCGATTTCACCAACCTGGCCGACAGCCTCTTTTATAAGATCGTCTTTGCCGGAGCCGTCCATTTTAACAACTAGTTTCCTGACGAGCCACCGGCATAGCTCTTTCAGTTTCGCCTCTGGAATTCCCTCATCTTCCGAATAGAGTTCAACGGCCAGGATTTTATCGAGCCGTAGCGCGTAATCACCTGCGTCGCTCTTAAAATTGGCGCGATCGTCTTCTATCCCTTTTATTGCCTCGTCCCACGCGCGCCCACCCACGCCGGGTTCTTTCCTGAGGGCATGCAACAGGCGCGCAGAGTACTGAGGTGGAACTGGACTCATCGGCATGGAGAGAAATTCCGCAAGACGGCGCGCGTCCACAGGTTTCCATACGACCGACAACAACATTGGCAGAACCTGCAATGCAGCACGCCACCTTGAAACTTCCGATGAGCCGATCTTCGGAAGCCCGTGCGATGCAAGCGCATGATCGAGTATTTCAGTGTCGTGTCCGCATATCAAGGCAACCCCGTCGTTTTCGCCGCCCGATAGCCATATAGCGAGGTTCTCAGCCGATTCCCACTCGTCTTTAGCTTCGAACAGCGATACCGAGCCGTCGCCTTTGATCGCAGAGGGCATCGCGACGCCTCTCATTGTCTCCTGAAGTAGACGAAGGTCGTTGTCTGCAATATCCACGCCGCCGGGCTCTTTCGTCTGGCATACGAAAGAGCCAAGTTCCGCAGTCAGTTTTATAATTTTTTGCCATATCGGCGGGAGCAAATCCAGCGGTTCGATAACCCTATATTCCCGGATTTTTAACTACCTTAATGGTATAATCTCTGTGAAGAAGTAGCTTGCGAAGAAATATAAGGTAGTTAATTATTAACCTCCATATAAAATCGTCAATCGGCT
>JAISQE010000028.1 GCA_031274425.1 Synergistaceae bacterium
GACACCAAGGCTCAGATCGAGTTCAACCCGGCGAACGTCATCGAATACAGGCAGTTGGGCTACGAGAAGCGCCAGCTCGAAAACGAGGACTTCAACAACGACCTCGTCGACGCTGGCGATATAGGCGCCGGACACCGCGTCACAATTCTCTACGAGCTCACCCTCGCCGGGCGCAAGCCCAGCGTCGATCCGTTGAGATATCAACAGTCCCCCGCATCCTCGGACGATGAATTCGCGCCCAGGGACATGATGGCGGGCGAGATCGCTTACCTGAAGTTTCGATGGAAACCCGCCGACGGAGACAAAAGCTCCTTGGCGGGGATGCCGGTGATGAAGAGCGCCCTTGCTCAGTCATTCGAGAAATCCGGAAGCGGCCTTCGCTTTTCCGCCGCAATTGCGGCATACGGACAGAAGCTGAGGGACAACCCCAACATGGCAGGCACGACGTGGGAGCAGATCGCGTCATGGGCAAACGGAGCGAGGGGCGCCGACCCGTATCGGGCCGAATTCCTGCAACTGGTGAAACTCGCGGGCGCTGTTTCGCGCTAAAACCTGAGAATAATCTGTCAGGAATATTTGGTTGTTTTGGGAGGAGCGGCAATGAAAATTTTTTTTGCGACATATAGCGTTTGGAGGGTTTCATCAATTCTTTTCCTGTTGTTTTTTGCCGCAGGCCTGGCTTCCGTGGCGTGCGCGGGCGTCATGCCTCCGCTCATCCCGATGGAGGATTTCTTCCGCAACCCCGAGAGCCTTGTCTTCAGGATATCGCCGGACGGCAATAAGTTAGCGTACCTGAAACCGTGGGAGAACAGAATGAACATCTTCGTGCGCGACATCGAGGGCGGCGAGGAGCGCCGAATAACCTCGGCCACAGAGAGGGGCGTAGACGGATTTTTTTGGAAGGGCAGCGACAGCATCGCCTTCCTCATGGACAAGAACGGGGACGAAAACTTCCACGTTTTCAGGGTGAAACTGGACGGAGGCGAGCCCCGCGAGCTCACGCCCTTCGATGGGGTCAAGGCGAGGGTTGTAGACGATCTGGAAGAAGACCCTCGCCACATGCTCATATCCATGAACAAAGACAACCCCGAGGTGTTCGACGTCTATCGCTGCGATCTGGAAACAGGCGATATGACGATGATAGCCAAAAACCCCGGCAACATCGTCGGCTGGATGACCGACCACGACGGGCGTCTCCGCGTGGCCTACGAGACGGATGGGGTAAACGTGGGCATCCTCTATCGCCCAGCGGAGGACAAGCCTTTTGAGACGCTCCGCACGATAAGCTACAGGGACGATTTTTCCCCGATGATGTTCAGTTTCGACAACCGAAACCTGTACGTCGCGTCGAACCTGGACCGCGACAAAACCGCCATCTACTCTTTCGACCCCGAAAAAAACGAGCTGCTGGACGTGATTTACGAGAACCCGGACGTCGATGTCGAGCGCATCTTGTCCTCGAAGAAGCGCAAGGTCATAACGGGCGCCGTTTACACAACCGACAGGACTCGCTGTCATTTTTTCGATTTGGACCGCAAAAAGCTCCAAGACGACGCGGAGGCCAAGTTTCCGGGCTACGAGGTGGCGGTTACCGGCATGGACGACGACGAGAGGCGCGCCATCCTGGCAGTGCACGACGACAGGCTGCCGGCTGCGTATTACCTGTTCGACCGCTTGACGGGGAAACTGGAAAAACTGGGCTCGGCCATGCCGTGGCTGAAGGAGGAAGAGTTGGCGCGGATGAAGCCGATCGAGTTCAAATCGCGCGACGGCCTTGCCATTCATGGCTACCTCACCCTGCCCGGCGGCGTGGAGCCTCAAAACCTCCCAGCCGTCGTGATACCGCACGGTGGGCCCTCCAGCCGCAACGTGTGGGGTTTCTCCCCGGAGGCGCAGTTTCTGGCGAACAGGGGGGCAGCCGTCCTTCACGTCAACTTCCGAGGTTCAACCGGCTACGGAAAGGCTTTTTGGCAGGCTGGCTTCAAACAGTGGGGGCGGAATATGCAAAACGACATCTCCGATGGGGTGAAGTGGCTGACAGACAGCGGCATAGCCGACGGGAAAAGAATAGCCATTTACGGCGCGAGCTACGGGGGCTATGCGGCGCTCGCGGGAGCGGCGTTCACCCCGGGCCTCTACGCCTGCGCTGTGGATTACGTCGGCATATCCAACATCTTCACGATGTACGAGAGCTACCCCCCTTATTGGAAGCCCATGTTGGAGATGCAGTACGAGATGGTCGGGGACCCGGTCGGGGACAAAGCGCTCTTGGAGGAGATTTCGCCGGTCTTCCACGCGGACAGGATAAACATTCCGCTTTTCGTCGCGCATGGGGCGAACGACCCTCGCGTAAAAAAGTCGGAGTCCGACCAGATAGTGGAGGCCGTGAGGCGCGCCGGCCATGACGTCTTGTACATGGTCAAAGAGGACGAGGGGCACGGCTTTCGCAACGAGGAAAACATTTTCGACTTCTACCGCGCGATGGAGGGGTTTTTCCGCAAACACCTGAATTTGCGGTGATCCGCCCCGCATCCCTACGCAATGTGCCGGGCGATGTCGAGCGCATTGCGCTCCGCATTGGTCATCATCGACGTCACCTCACCGGATGAGTCTCGGGTGATCACAATACAGTCATCGCTGGCGCCGTCCACTACCACGATGCCTGAATCTTTTTGCGTCATCGGTTTTACGCTGTCTCTTGCCAGCTTCGACAGGTCCGCGTCGGTCAAACCCGTAAAATCCCCGTCTCGCCCCAAGTCAATGTAACCGCCGCCCAAGACGTCCATCCAGTGCCGTGTCTTCGAGTGATCCCACGGATCGGGGAAAGAGTGGACGATGTAGCCTTTTTCCCGCTTCTCCTGTTCCTCCCGCTCTGCAATCAATGCGTCTTCCCTTTGAGCGTTCCTGAATTCGGCTTCATATTGCGCCCGCCCTCGGTCGCTGTTGTTGTATTCGTCAAGCGGGATCTTGGAAAAACCGGAGCCGTCCTCATTTATGACGAAAATGCTGAGTTCTCCGGGCGAGCTGGCTTGCATCTCCGGACACTTTTCCCGCAGTGGGGTCACGTCCAAATTCTGTGAGGCAGCGACCTTACATTCCGGTCCACGCCAAGGCACATATTCATAGGCGTAATATTTCGGGAGAGCGGCTTGCAAAACAGACGATTTCACGCTGTTCCCAGCAGATTGAGATTCCGTACTCCGAAAGACGTCCGTCCCGC
>JAISQE010000030.1 GCA_031274425.1 Synergistaceae bacterium
TGACGAACGATTCCGGAGGGGCGGCGCTGCCGCTGACAAAATACCGGGAGTTGTTTAGGGACGCTTTTTTGACGAACGTCCTCAACCCCAAAGTGGCGATATTTTTTCTGGCCTTTATATCGCAATTTGTGGCTCCCGAGGTGCGGGGTTCGTTTGCGCCGACGCATACGAAAAGCGGCGCGAAGAGGATAGGGATGCAACCTTTGTCCCCGTATTCCCGTCTGTGACTTTTATTCGCTCAGAAAGCCCTGGAGCGCGGCCTTCAGTTCGTTGATGTCGATGGGTTTCGACACATGTCCGTTCATTCCGGCTTTTCTGCTCTCTTCCCTGTCCTCGGTCATTGCGTTTGCGGTCATCGCCACTATCGGGATCGAGGCGGAGTCCGCTTTACCGCTCGACCTTATGCGGCGCGTGGCCTCCAGGCCGTCCATGGTCGGCATTCTTATGTCCATCAGTATGAGGTCGTAGTCGCCCCGCAAATACGCGTCGACGCCTTCCTGACCGTTATCGACCACGTCCACTTCCGCGCCCATGTCGGAGAGGATCGCCACCGCTATCTCCTGATTGATGATATTGTCCTCCGCCAACAGGAATTTTTTCCCGTCGAACCTCACGTCGTCCGGCTCATATTTGGCGCTCTTCGTCGCGCTTAGGTCGTCCGTGAGATCCAGGACGACGAAAAACGAGAAAACGCTGCCCTGTCCGGGTTCGCTCGAGACCGATATGTCGCCCCCCATGAGCGCTACAAGCGCCTTGCTGATGGAAAGCCCAAGCCCCGTACCGCCAAATTTACGGGCCGTCGAGTTGTCCGCCTGCGTAAAAGGTTTGAACAGCGCGTCAAGCTGTTTCTCCGTTATGCCGATGCCCGAGTCTTTGACGGCGCACTCGAGCCGAAAAGCGCCGAATAACGTCATGTGTCCGGTCACCCGAAGTTCTATCGACCCCGAGGGCGTGAATTTTGCCGCGTTCGAGAGCAGATTGAGCAACACCTGAGAGAGGCGCAACGCGTCGCCGGACAGCTGATCCGGGACGACATCGTCGACGCTTACAAGGAACTCCAGCCCTTTTTCCTCCGTCTTGGGAAGTATCAGGGCCTTGATGTCCTCCACCATCTCCCGCAGGTTGAACGGGTGTTTTTCTATCGCGAGCTTCCCCGCCTCTATCTTTGAAAAATCCAGGATATCGTTGATGATGCCCAGCAATAGGGTCGCGGAGGACTGGATTTTTTTCAGATACTCGTACTGCTTCGGCGGCGGAGACGCCTGCATGGCCAAATGAGTCATGCCCAGCACGCCATTCATGGGGGTTCGTATCTCATGGCTCATGCGCGCGAGGAATTCTTTTTGCGCCGAGTTCGCGGCTTCCGCGACAAGGAGCGCCTTGCGTTCCGTGATATCCGTCCCGATTTCGAGGTGAAGCCTCCTGCCGTCGTGCCACGTCACCAACCGGTCGGTCGCCAGAAAATCGCGGTTCACGAGGTCGTTGCGGATCTCCTGCCTTACCGGCCTAAAGTCGGGTTCCCCGCCGCTTCCGAAAAAGTGTTCGTGAGGGCAGTGTCCGCAGGGGGCGTCTCTCCCGTAAAGCGACTTGTAGCAGACCTGCCCCTCGACATCGCCGCGCTTCAGCAGCTCCATCAGCCAGCCGTTGACGTAGACGAGCCGTTTCGTCGCGGGGTCGCACACATAGACCATCGCGTCGACGTTGCTCATAATCCCCTGCAGGGCGGATACGGCGCGTTCCGTTTCCTCTTTTGCGCCGAGGATATCCACCGCCATGGCGTTGATGCTGTCGACCACGTCTCCCAGCCATCCGGACGTCGGTTCCAGCTTTATCGAAAGGTCGGATCTCAAGTTTTTCAAACCGCCGATGATGCGCTCTATGTCGCGGAACGTCCTGCGCGAGAACAGCAGGACAAGGGCTATTGTCAGCGCGTATGAAAGCGCGATGATCGCGAACACCTTGGCCGCGAAGGCCCCAAATTGATGCTCGATGTCGCTCGAAAGCTCATTGGCCCAGACATAACCGATGACGCGCCCGCCTCGTTGTATCGGCAGCATCGCGTTCAGGATCTTGCCCCTCACCATGGTGCCCGCTCTGACCTGAGGCGTATTCGTCCTCATGACCTCGCGTCCCGGGTGATCTGGAGCGATAGGTCTCCCCACCGTTTCGCCGAATGCGGACGACGGCCCATACGTCACTATGGCGTCGAGTTCGATCGAGTAAAAACCCACACCCAGCCCCGGAGCGACAGAGGCCACTTCGTCCGTTACGTCGCGGAGCGCTCGGTTCAGCACGGCTATCTTCTCTTCGCGCGTGGCGGACTCGGCGCCTGCTTCTCGGAACAGAGCATCGTAGCCGCCGGGGGCGAGGCGTTTTTCGAGAACTTTGGTGATCTTTAAAAGACCGTCGCTTTTCTCGTTCAATAGTATGTTTCCTGTTACATATCTCACCATGTACCACGTCGCAATTCCAGGGACGCTCAACAACAAAAACAAGGCGAAGAACACCTTCCCCTGGAACGAGAAAAAGAATGACCGTTTCAATAAGGACACCTCTTTCTGAAACCGAAAACGCTTGAATTTAATTAAAGGAAAGACTGATCAAAACTCAAATCAAAACTCAAGCTAAGGCTCAAAAGGCGGAGTCCATTCGGCTGCCTCGCAGTCCTCGCGGGCCTCCCTGAAATCCTTTCTTTAAGCCTTTAGATTTTTAAGCCTTTATATTTTGAGTATAACAGAACTGCGACTCGACGTTAGGGTTTCCTCTCAAAAAACATGGAGAGGCTCTATTCGGCGCGGAGGTGCCTCCCACGGTTCATCGGGTTTTCAATTTCTGAAGCTGTGGATCGGCGCGGGGATGCGTCCTCCGCGGGCCACGAAGGGGGCGCACCCGAAGCGGTTGACCTCCATGATCGGCGCGGCGCCCAGCAGACCCCCGAACTCGGCCGTGTCCCCCACGTTTTTTCCGACGACGGGGATGACGCGGACGCCCGTCGTCTTGTTGTTGATCATCCCTATGGCCATTTCGTCGAGGATGATCCCCGAGAGCGTCTCGGCGGACGTGTCGCCCGGAATGGCCACCATGTCGAGCCCCACCGAGCAGACGCACGTCATCGCCTCCAGTTTTTCGAGGGTCAGGGCTCCGGCCCTCACGGCCTCGATCATGCCGTGGTCCTCGCTCACCGGAATGAAAGCGCCGCTCAGACCCCCGACGTAGGAGCTCGCCATCACCCCGCCTTTTTTGACGTTGTCGTTCAGGATCGCCACGGCCGCCGTCGTCCCCGGCGCGCCGGGCTGTTCGAGCCCCATTTCCTGCAAAATCTCCGCGATGCTGTCCCCGATCGCGGGGGTAGGGGCCAGGGAGAGGTCGATGACCCCGAAGGGAACGTTCAGCCTGCGCGAGGCCTCTTGGGCGACCAGCTGACCCACGCGGGTGATTTTGAAGGCCGTGCGTTTGACCGTTTCGCAGAGCGTTTCGAAATCCGCCCCGCGCACGGATTCGAGCGCATGTTTGACGACGCCCGGTCCGCTCACGCCGACGTTGATGGCGCAGTCCCCCTCTCCCGCGCCGTGAAACGCCCCGGCCATAAAGGGGTTGTCCTCGACCGCGTTGCAGAAGACGACGAACTTCGCGCAGCCGATCGAGTCGCGCTCCTGCGTCATCGCCGCGGTTTCCTTCAGGAGGCGCGCGACCCTGTTGACCGCGTCCACGTTGATGCCGGAGCGGGTCGACGCGGCGTTCACCGACGAACAGACGCGTTCCGTTTCCGCCAGCGCCTGCGGAATGGAATCGAGCAGCTTGCGGTCCTCCGAGGTGACGCCCTTGTGCACCAGCGCCGAAAACCCTCCGATGAAGTTGACCCCCGTCGTCTGAGCCGCCCGGTCCAGCGCTCGCGCGACCTCCACGTAGTCCCCGCAGCGGCACCCGGAGGCGGCGATCGCCACGGGGGTGACCGAGATGCGCTTGTTGACGACGGGCACGCCGTATTCCCTCGAAATGTCATCTCCCACCTGAGAAAGGCGCTCCGCTTTGCGCGCGATCTTCTCGTAAATTTTGCGGCAGAAGGCCCCGTAGTCGTCGTCCGCGCAGTCGAGGAGGTTGATCCCCATCGTGATCGTGCGAACGTCCAGGTTTGCCTCGGAGATCATGCGCAGGGTTTCCTGGGCCTCGTAAATGGTAATCATGATCTTTATATTCGGTGCATCGCGTTGAAAATGTCCTCGTGCTGGAGCTTCACCACCACGCCGATGTCCCGCCCCAACGTTTCGAGCCCCGTCGTCATCGACGCGATAGGCTCGGAGGACCCGCTCAGATCGACGATCATCATCATGTTGAAGTACCCGCTGACGATCGTCTGAGCGATATCGAGGACGTTGACGTTTCTCTCCGCCATGTACGAGCAAATTTTAGCGATGATCCCCACAGAGTCCTTCCCCAACACCGTAACGATTCCCTTTGTCATCCCGACACCCACTTTATTTCTTTATTTATTTATCAGCAGTTTACGTCAGGGCGGGCGGTATTGCAAGCGTTCCCGCCCGAACCGTCCCCTCCCGAGAACTTCGAACTTGTTATAATACGAGCGTTTCGAGAAACGAATGATTGGGAGGGGATAGAGTGGCAAAGGTGATCATCATGCCGGATCCTGACGATCCAGGGTTGCAGGGGAAGATATTGCGGTTTTTTTTGAGGCACGTTTTGTGGATCGTGATCTTTGTCGTCATGGCGTTGGCGGCGATGAGGAACATTTATACGATACCGTCGGACTCCAAGGGGATCGTTTTGCGGTTCGGCGCGATCAGCCAGGTGGTGGGCCCGGGATTGCACTTCAAGATCCCTTTTTCCGACGAGGTTTACGTGATTCCGGCCGCGCGCAAGCAGAGTCTAGAGTTCGGATTTCGCTTCGACGGCGCGACCGCGCCCCGCGACCCCCGAGGAGGCGATCTCCGCAGGAGCGACAGGCCCATCGCGGAGGAAAAGCTGATGTTGACCCGCGACAATAAGCTCATCGAAGTCGAGTGGGTCATGCACTTTCACATCGGCGCTCCCGAGGAGTACGTGTTCAACCTGCCGGTTTCCTCGGCGGGAAAGGAAAAAATCCTGCGGGACCTGTGCATGGCCACGATGCGGCGGATTTTCGCCTCGGTGATGTTCGACGAGGGATTGACCAGCGGGAAGCAGAAAATTCAGGAGGATGCCTTTCAAAGCCTCCAGGCCACCTTCAAGGATTTGAAGATGGGTATCCAGATCGACGAGGTCCTGCTGCAGGAGACGAACGTCAGCGACGTGATCAAAGATGAGTACAACAGCGTCACCACGGCCGAAGAACAGGTCAAGACCATGATCTATCAGGCCGAGGCCCACGCCAACAAGGTGATCCCCGAGGCGGAGGGACAGGCATCGGTGTTGCTCAACGAGGGCGAGTCTTACAAGTTCAAGCGCGTCTCCGAGGCGGAGGGCGAGGCCGCTCGGTTGAACCTGCTGCAAGAGGCCTATAAGCTCAACCCAGAGCTGACGCGCCTCAACATGTGGGCCGAGGGCATGACGGAGGTCTGGAAAAAGCTGAAGATCGTGTTCGTGGAGGGGCTGAGCGACGCCAACGGGACGTTGAAGGTTCTGCCTCTGCCGCCCGATGCCGTTTATCGCCGTTCGGAGGGGGGAAACTGAGATGAAAAAATACATTGCGATTCCCGTAGTTCTGCTGGCGCTGGCCGTGTTCTTTGGAGCGTTTTACATCGTGCCCACCAACGAACACGCCGTGGTGACCCAATTCGGCAAGATCGTCCGCGTGCACTCGACGCCGGGCGTCCACGTGAAGATCCCCTTTCTGGACGTGGTCTACAGTTACCCCAAGTGGCTGCAGGAGCACGACTCCCCTCCGGTCGAATCGGTTTTGGGCGACAAGCGCAATGTGGCGTTCGACACGTTTCTGCTCTACAAAATCGACGACCCCGCGACTTTTCATACTATAATCGGCACTCAGGAGACGTTGGGGCAACGCATCGACGACGTTATTTTCGGCTCTATCCGGGTCGTGGCGGGGCTCTACACCTATGACGACATTTTGAGCGGCAAACGCGAAGAGATCATCGCCCAAACGCTGAACCGCGTCAAGGTTCAGGCGCAGACCATGGGCATCGAGGTGGTGCTGTCGGCCATCCGAAACTTCACTCTGCCGGAGCAGAACATCCAGGCCATCTACTCGAACATGAAGTCCGAACGCGTGCGCATTGCCCAGCGCATTCTCTCGGCGGGCACGGCGGAGGCCAACCGCATCACGGCGGAGGCCGACCGCAAGGCGCAGGAACTCATCTCGTCGGCCGTGAAAAAGAACCAAACGCTGCGCGGCGAGGGGGACAAAGAGGCTCAGATCATCATTTCGGACGCGATGGGCAACGCTTACACGCTCTACGAGCAGATGAAGGCCGTGGAGTTTTTCCAGAAGGGCATACAGGAAAATACCGTCTTCGTGGTGGATCCGAAGGAGGGGCTTCTCAAGTACCTGAAGGGCTACCAGAACGACGCGTCGGAAAAATGACCGGCCCGCTTTCGGCTTTTTGTCTGTTTTTTGTTTACTTTTTGTCTACTTTTTCTCTACTCCGGCTCCTTCGAGTTCGAAACGAACGCGCGGTAGTCCTCCGGAAAGTTGATGTTGAAAAAAAGGCGGTCTTCGCGCTCCACGGCGCCCCATTTATCTCGGTCCAGGCACTTGACGCGCACTCTGCCGTACAACAGGCGGAGGGCGCGTTCGCCCTCCGCGAGCATCCGTTCGATCTCGGGCAGGGCCG
The DNA here is from genome assembly GCA_031274425.1 of Synergistaceae bacterium. Lineage (GTDB taxonomy): Bacteria > Synergistota > Synergistia > Synergistales > Aminobacteriaceae > JAISLU01. The sequence continues at coordinate 6,789 of JAISQE010000030.1, forward strand.
TGCGGTTGTAGACCGCGAAGAGCGGCTGCAACCTGACGCCCTCCCGGGGGACGGCGACGTCGTGGCCGCGGGAGCACTCTAAAAGCGCGGCCGCCAGGGCCCCATCGAAAAACGGCATGTCGCACGCCGTGACGAAAACCCGGTCGTTCGCGGCGCGGCGGAGAGCCGCGTGGATGCCTCCCAATGGCCCCGCGTCGGCGTAGATGTCCTCGATTTCTTCGGCGCCGGGGATCGAAAATTTTCCCGGCGCGTTTCCGACGATCAAAATTTCGTCAAAAAGGCACCGACACCGCCGCGCGATTTTCTCCAAAATCGTTCCCTCGCCCCACCGCAGCGTCGTTTTGTCCGAGCCGAAACGCCGGCTTTTCCCTCCGGCCAGGATCGCGGCCGTCGCTCTCACGCCCTCATTCGTTTTCATTCGTTCTTGTTCTCCCGTTCTTGTTCTTTCCGTTCTTGTTCTTCCCCGCGGACCGCGGGCCTACGGGCGCTCTCGTAGAAACCCAGAATGACGTCCACGATCCCTCGATAATCCGTCGGGTCTAGGTGGGGGACGCCCTCGATCCTCGACTCGGCCGGGAAGGAGCCGCAAAAGGCCAGAACGGGGCCGACTATCGGCGGGCTCATGAGGTCGGGGCGCACCACCAGTTTGGGGTAGTTCGAGTTCTTGCCCCCCTCCAGCAAAACGAGATCCATGTCCTGAAAATAGAGGGTCAGGTCCTCGACGGTGGGGCTCGCCTCCTCGCGCACGATCATGAACCTGCCGCGGGAGTACACGGCCACCCCAAGAGCGCCGGAGGTCCGCAGCCTGTAGCTGTCGGTTCCCTTCACGTCGGGGTCGAAATCGTGACCGTCGTGCTTGATGACGGCCACCCGAAGCCCCCGTTCCCGGAGGACCGGCAGAACGTGGACGAGCAGCGTGGTTTTACCGGAGTTCTTCACGCCGCACACGGCGATGACCGCCGGGGTTCCGTTTTTCATATTTTCATAGTATGACGGAGACCTCGTCGCCGCGTTCGAGGGGAAAAGAGCCCTCTGGGACGTCGATCAGGCAATTGCAGCGCGCGAAGTCCGCGGCGGAGTTTTTTTGCGGAATAAAGACGTCTCGCCCCTCGATCCGCGCGCGCAGCAGGCGTCGGACGGCGCTCGATTTGGCGAAGGCGGTCCGCAGAACTCCCGTTTGTCGTCGAGGCATATAGGAGGCGTTCCCCGCCAGCTTCTCCAGCAGAGGCCGAGCCAGGACCTCGAAGGTCGCGGCCGCCGCAAAAGGGTTGCCGGAAAGGCACACGATGGGCACGCTGTTCTTCACCGCGCCCAACATGAAACTTCCCGGCTTTATTCGAACCCGGCGAAAGAGCGTCCGAGCGTTCAGGATCTCGATGGCCTCCGGCATGCAGTCCTTCGCTCCCACCGAGACGCCGCCCGTGGCGACGACCGCGCCGCAGGAGGCGAGCAGCGCCCCCGCTTTCTCCGCGATGGCCTCGGGGTCGTCCCGGCTGTGCGCCGCCGCCGGCAGCATGCCGAGGGATAGGAGCCGCGCGGATATCAGCGCGGCGTTGCCGTCGTAGATCCTGCCCGGAGGCGCGGGGGAGAGAAAACGGGAGAAAAAACGGGAGAGAAAACCTCTCTCGACCAGTTCGTCCCCCGTGGTCAGCACTCCCACCCTCAGGCGCGAGAAGACCCGCGCCCGTTCTATTCCCTGCCCGGCCAGCACTCCTATATGGGCGTATTGCAAACGCTCGCCCCGCTCGACCAAGCGATCTCCCCGCCGGCAATCCTCTCCGGCGAAACAGTAATTTTCGAACGGGGAGAGCCGGCGGTAAACGAGAACGCCGGATTCCCCTTCGGCCGCGCCCTCCGTGTCTTCCGTGTCCTCCTGGGCGATCACGCAATCCGCTCCCGCGGGAATCATGGCCCCCGTGGCGACGCGGGCCGCCTCGCCGGGGAGAATCGGCCTTGGGGGGACGTCTCCGGCCGAAACGCGCAGAACGACCCGGCACATGGCCGGCGTTGCCCCCGAGGCGTCCAGGGTGTCCTCATGGCGGAGCGCGTAACCGTCCAGGGGGGAGCGGTCGAAGGGCGGCTGGTCGATGGCCGCGTCCACGGAATCGTAGGCGACGCGGCCCAAGGTCTCCAGCAGGGGAAGATCTTCCGGGGTCTCCAGAGCGTTTGCCTGTTCTAAGAGCAATTCTTGAGCCCGCTCCAGGGAGATCGCGTTCGGGAAGATCGTATTCGAGGGAATCATGAGACGCAACGCCGCCCGTTTTACAAGGGCGCCAGGGTCGTCATCGCTTTCATCAAGATCTCGGCGGCCTCGCCTCGGGTGATGGGGCGGGCGGGGTGAAAATCCCGCGCCGACCGGTAGAGGTCCAAGATCCCCAAAGAGTCCAGGGCGTTTACGGCCTCGGCGAATCGATGCGCCGGGGCGATGGCGATATTGCGTCGGCCGGGACTATCGTCTTTGCCCGGTTCCGAGCCATGAAACCCGAAGGCGCTGGCCACCGCGTCGGCGAAGAGCCCCCGGGTCGCGAAACGCGTTTTGTCGGACCATTCGTTTTCGTCCACATCCCGTCCCGAAGAGGTCCTCGACGCGACGCGCGCCCTGTTGAGCATGACGACCATTTCCTCTCTGGTGACCATCTCGTCCACGCCGAAAATTCCTTTATCGGCGCCGTTGATGGTGGCCATGGCCAAGACGGGATCGTCCAAGTCGCTGATGTTGTACGAGGGGGCGTGAGGCGGCTCCACCGGTTCGATCAGGCCGTGCAGGTTGGAGAGCTGCACCGAGTTGTAGAAAGGGTGTTCCGGCGGGACGTCGGAGTATTTGCAAAGCGACAGGACGACGCCGGCCTCCAGCAGCGCCCGCTGGACCCTCACGGGGGGAAAGTCCCGAGGCGAGACGCCGTCTTTTATGGAAAGCGCGGCCAACGCTCCCGCCGCCTGCCCGGTCATCATGCATATTGGCTGGAGGCGCAGAGCTCCCGCCGCCAAGCGGGTCATCGAAAGATTTTTTTCGGCGACGAGAAGTCCTTCTATGTTGCTGGGAAGCAAGATGCGCATCGGAACCTGAAAGGGGCCCCGCGGGCGGTTGAGGGTGGCGAAGGCGGCCTTCTCGCCCAGGCTCCATTCCATGTCCGAATCCGTATTCGCGCCGTGCAGGTCCAGAATGTATCCGCCGATGGCGATGGCGTCGTCGAACTCGTGGCTGGTCTGTCCGTCTCGATAGCTCAGCGAGTTTCTGAGGATCTCCGACGACGTCAGCGTGTAGTCTCCGATGGCCCTGCGGGACTCCCGCACGTAGGGAATGGGGGGCATGCGGCGCGCGATTTCCCTCCATTCCTCCGGCAGCCCGAGAGCCGCGGCCGGCGGTTCGGCGTTGTCGTATTCGTCGTCGGCGATCGACCAGTTCTCGCGCAATTCGTTTTGTACGTAATAAAGGAAATGTAAGGTTTTGACGAAGGCGTCTTTTTCCACCTGGGCCCTCAGTGCCTCGTCCTCCAGGTATTGGACGGGCAGCCCGGCGCGTCCGTTCCAGCTTGCCTTGCCGGGGTAGTCGTTCCCCCAGTTGACGCCCGATTTCGTGATGTATTTCCAGTTTGCCTGGCTTCCGTCGTAGCTCCAGGGCGTCGACGAGTCCGGGAGCCCTCGGTAGGCGTTGTGGCTGACGAAATTGACCGGCAGTTCGACGGGGTACACGCCCTTGAAGTTGCTTCCCTTCGGAGCGACGTAGCTTTCGTAGTTGCGTTTCGCTTCCTCGTAGCCGGGAAGGGGACGCCTCACCCTGAGGTGCGGGGGGATCCCGCTCGGGTATTTCCGTATGACGGCGGCCCATGTGATGTCCTGGATCATGGAGTTCCGGTCGAGAAAGGGGGTAGAGGAGTTTCCGGCCCGGTAGGACGCGCCCGCCAGGGGCAGAATATCTCCGTACTCCGTGGCGTCGATCAGGATGCGGCATTTTATGGTTTCTTCTTCCGCCGCTTCGCGCTTGCGGCGCAGGGTGATTCCGGTGACGGTTTTGTCCTCGCGCTCCACCCGCGCGACCGTGGCGGACAAAAGGATATCGAACGGTCTTTTGCTTCGGGCTCGGGTCTCCGAGACCATTTCGTAGAGGACGCGCTGCCCCACGGAGGGCTCGAAAGCCACGCTTCGAGGATCCCAATAACACGTTCCCATCGGCTTGTTTTTCGCGTCGTAATAAAGCTTCAAATTTGAGATGAACTCGAGGTAAATCCCGCTTCGCAGACGGCTCAGGTCGTCCATCGTGGAGACCCCCGCCGCTATGGCCTGGCCGCCTATCCAGTCGCTGGGCTCGACCACCAGGACGCTTACCCCCAATCTGGAGGCCTGCAGCGCCGCCGCTATCCCCCCTATGCCGCCGCCCGCGACGACCACGTCATATTCGGCCGAGGGTCTCGTCTCCGCGGAGGCGGAATCGATCAGTCCGCACAAAAGCAAAACCCCGACGCACAACCTTGCGAAACTTAAAAACACTATCGATATCCTCCCCGTAAAACTACTGCATCTTCGTGCAACTGCTCAGTACCGTAGTTTGATCGTATTTGGAAAACGCGAAACGAACGCCGTTCCCTATCCAGTAATATTGAGCCGTCCTGGAGTCGAACCTCGGCATGGAGCCGTATTTCGAATTTCCCTGACGCGTCAGGGCGTCCATGGCCCGCGAGGTCTCTTTGGCGCTGCCGCAGGGCAGCGTAATATTCACCCTGTAGGCGACGTCGTCCATCTCGTATATTTCGACGCCCATCTCGCCGTGCAGCCACATGTACCGCGTCACGGCGGAGGCCTTGGCGCTCATGACGTACTTTTCCGCCGGCGGACCCAGGAGTTCGTTGACGGCGTCGATGGTCATTCCCGGCCGTATCTTCGCGTTCAGCTCGAAGATGCGGCCCACGTCCTGTTGAATATCGGCAAACGCCATCTCGACCGGCAAAGCGGCGCTCAGGGCGACGCAACAAAGAATCGCCCAAGCAAGGCGACAAAGAACCCTCAAAGCAAACGCCCGTTTTTTTCCCGATCCCATTCCTCGTGATCTCCTTTAGGTCAGGTTCTTTTTTTGTGGTACACGTACATGGAGCTCTCTTTTTTTGCTTTCGGGCCCTTTTTCGCCTCTCCGGAGTTCGGGGGCCTTCGGGGGCCCGCCTGTTTTTGTGTGGCGCCGGAATCGATCAGCCCCAGGGTCACGAGCCCCTCCACGTCCTTCACGTCGATGCCCAGAATCCGGGCCACGTCGTGGGCCGTGTAGAGCTTCTCCTCATGGTTTCTCAAGAAATTGCGCACCACCGGATAGAGTTCGTTCAACCTGGTCGTGCACTCGGAGCAGAGTTCTTCGTCTTGCGCGCTGATGAAAGCGCGTCTGCAATTTTTGCACACGACCAATGCCACAAGACTTCCCCCCTTTCGAAAATGGGCATGGGAGAATCGCGCGAAATTCTCGATCTCGCCTCCCGACACTTCCCGACAAGATAACGATAATACACTATTAACGCGTTTAATACACGCCTCCCCGACCAAGTCGCGGCTCCCGTTCCCTATTCCAATTCCATGCCAATTCCATGTCCCACTCTATAGTCGAAGTCTATTGGAGTAAACCTTATATTGTGCTATTCTAACCTCTGTTTACATATAAATTGGGAGAGATATTCGAGGAGGAATGTGCGTGATGGAGAAAGAATTTTCCGTTCAGATCGGCGACAAGCCGCTTGTGTTTCGTACGGGCAAGCTGGCGAAGCAAGCGCATGGGGCTGTCGTCGCATCCCACGGTGAAACGGTGATTTTGACCACGGCCTGTGTGACGGATACGGCACGGACGGGTATAGATTTTTTTCCCCTGTTGGTGGACTTCGAAGAACGTTATTACTCCGCCGGCAAAATTCCCGGAGGCTTCATCAAGCGGGAAGGGCGTCCCACGGAGTCCGCGATACTAAGCGCGCGCGTGATCGACCGCTCGATCCGTTCCCTTTTCGACGACGTGATGCGCAACGACGTGCATGTGGTCGCCACGGTCATGTCCGTGGATCAGCTTTGCCCTCCCAACGTTTTGGCCATCAACGGGGCCTCGGCGGCCCTGGCGATTTCGGGCATCCCCTGGGGCGGCCCGATTGGAGCCGTACGCATCGGCTTGATCGACGGCAAGCTCGTCGTCAACCCGACGGAGGATAAAATGGCGTCGTCGGGGTTGGACCTTCTGGTGGCGGGACACGAAGACGGCGTCACGATGGTGGAGTCCGGTTCCGCCGAGGTCTCGGAAGAACTTCTGGTCGACGCCATCGAGATGGCGCAGGGCGAGATCAAGAAGCTCATCGCCTTGTTCCGTCAAATGAAAGCGGAGGTCGGCAAGCCGGAAATCAAAATCGCCGAGCCCGAATCCTACCCGGAAGTCGACGAGTGGATCGTGGCGAACCTGGACGCGGCCATCGACTCCGCCGTTCGCATTCCCGAGAAAAAACCCCGAGCCGATAAAATCGGAGAGGCCAAAAAAAGCGCCAAAGAGCGTTTCGCTGAATCTCATCCGGGATTGGACAATTACATCTCCGCGTTCGTCGACGAGCGCGTCAAAAAGATCATGCGTTCCATCATCGTGAACGAAGGCGCGCGGGTGGATGGACGCGCCATGAACCAACTGCGAGCCATCGGCTGCGAGTTGGGCGTGCTGCCCCGCGTCCACGGTTCGGCTCTCTTCACCCGGGGAGAGACTCAGGCCCTGGCCGTAACGACCCTGGGCATGGTGGGCGAGGACGACCAAATTTTGGACGGCATCAAGCTGGACGAGCCCGCTAAACGTTTTATTCTGCACTACAATTTCCCGCCGTACTCGGTGGGAGAGGTGCGTCCGATGCGCGGTCCGGGCAGGCGCGAGATCGGGCACGGCGCTTTGGCCGAGCGCGCGCTGCGCTACGTGATCCCGCCGGAAGCGGAATTTCCTTACGTGATCCGCGTCGTGTCCGACATTTTGGAGTCGAACGGGTCCAGTTCGCAGGCCAGTATTTGCGGCGGCAGCCTGTCGATGATGCACGCGGGCGTGCCGCTGCGCAAACACGTGGCGGGAATCGCGATGGGGCTCATTAAAGAAGGCGACAAAGTCCAGGTGCTCACCGACATTCAAGGGCTCGAAGACCACTATGGGGATATGGACTTCAAGGTGGCTGGGACTCGTGACGGCGTGACGGCTCTGCAGATGGACAACAAAGCGGGGGGCATCACCCGGGAAATTCTGCATAACGCCCTGCGCCAGGCCCGGGAAGCCCGGCTCGAAATCCTGGACAAGATGGATGCCCAGATCTCGACCCCGGACAACCTGTCGCCCAACGCGCCGCGCATCCACAAGACGACCATCGACCCGGAGAAAATCCGGGACGTTATCGGGCCCGGCGGAAAAATGATCCGCAGCATCACCCAAAAAACGGGGGTCAAGATCAACGTCGAGGACTCCGGAGACGTGAGCATCGCGGGCCCCACCCAGGAACAGGTGAACGAGGCTCTGTCGATCATCCGCGGTCTCACCAAAAACCTGGAGGCGGGCGAGGTTTATCATGGAACCGTCACGCGTCTCATGGCGTTTGGCGTTTTCGTGGAATGCCTGCCCGGCAAGGAGGGCCTGCTGCACCTGAGCGAGGTCAGCACCCATCGTATTCCCAAGGTGGAGGACGTCTTCAAGCTCGGCGACAAGGTGTTGGTCATGGTCAAGGAGATCGACGACATGGGCAGGGTGAACCTGACGCGCCGCCGCATCTTTGGGGACGAGGGAAAGGTGACGGCTCTGGGGTTTGCCCACTGCCTGCCCGACGAGCGCGAGCGCGAGAACCTGATCGAAAGCATCGCCGAAAACGCCCCGCCCAGCGCGCCCCGAGGCGACCGCGAACGCCACGACCGGGGGGACAGAGGAGGACGGGAATCCCGCTCCTACGGCGGACGGCCTTCCAGGCGAGATTGATTAGGGAGATTAATATAGATTGTTTTAGGGGAGATGGATATCATGCCCGTGTCGGTTTCCATATTTCGAACGGAACGCGCCAAGGAATTTCCCTTGCCCGCCTATGCGACGCCGGCTTCGGCGGGCGTCGACCTTCGTTCGACGGAAAAACGCGTCTTGCGGCCTGGGGAAAGGGCGCTGATTTCGACGGGGGTCAGCATCGCGCTTCCGGTCGGTTATGAGGCTCAGGTCCGGCCTCGCAGCGGGTTGGCCCTAAAGCACGGGATAACCCTGCCGAACAGCCCCGGCACCATCGATGCCGACTATCGCGGCGAGATCAAGGTGATCTTGCTGAATTTGGGAGAGGCCCCCGTTGCCATAGAGCCGGGCGACCGCATCGCCCAGATGATCGTCGCTCCCGTCAGCCAGGTGGAGTGGGCGGAGGTCGACGCCCTGGACGAAACGGAGCGCAGTACGGGAGGGTTCGGCAGCACGGGAAAATAACCGGGCCGATGAAGTGCAATGAAAAACAAAATGCGGCCGCAAGCTCAATCTGACGGCTTTTGTCCTGAACGGGGAGGTCAAGGTGTTACTTCGTAAGGAATTTACTTTCGACGCGGCGCACAATCTGGCGCGTTATCATGGGAAGTGCGAGGCGCTCCACGGGCACACCTACCGCTTGGCCGTGGTGCTGGAGGGCGACCCGGACGAGGAGGGGATGATTCTCGACTTCCGCGAACTGTCTTGCGTCGTGAAGGAGCGGGTTGTGTCGCGCCTGGATCACAGTTACATCAACGACATCCTCCAGCAGCCGACGGCGGAAAACATCGCGCACTGGGTGTGGGAGCAGATCGAAGAGGAAGTTTCGCGCCCCAACTGCAGGCTCTCCTCGATAGAGGTTTGGGAAACGCGCACCAGCTGCGCCACGTTGAGGGCCGAGGACAGAAACAAAAAATAAAAGGGCAAAAAAGGTAAAAAGGCAAGAAAGGTAAAAGGGGCCGAAGAAGTTGAGAGATGTGCAAAACGACAGAGATTCCCGGAACGTCGCTATCGATCGTGTGGGCGTGAGGAACGTCAGCTATCCGATCGTCGTGATGGATCGAAACAGCGGCATTCAGAATACGGTGGCGTCGGTTTCCATGTCCGTGTCGTTGCCCCGCGAGTACAGGGGAACGCACATGAGCCGTTTCATCGAGTCCCTCGAAGAATACAAAGGCAAGATCGGCCCCGCGACGCTGGAGGCATTGACGCGGCGTCTCTGCTCGAAACTGGACGCGACGGAGGCCGAAATCGAGTTTCGGTTTCCCTATTTCATGCGCAAACGCGCCCCGGTGTCGGGCATCCCGAGCTTTATGCGCTACGACGCCAGCTTGCGGGGAGCGTACAGGGAAAACGTCTTCGACATGGTCGTGGAAGTGGGGGTTTGCGTTCAAACGCTTTGCCCTTGTTCCAAGGAAATTTCCTCCCGCGGAGCCCATAATCAGCGTACGCTGGTGCGCCTTCAGGTCAGAATGGACGAACTGGTTTGGTTCGAAGAGATGATCCAAATGGTGGAGCGCTCTTCTTCCACGCCTCTTTATACGTTGTTGAAGCGCGAGGACGAAAAATACGTGACGGAACAGGCCTACGCCAATCCCCACTTTGTGGAGGACGTGGTGCGGGACCTGGCCGTGGAGTTGAACCAGGACGATCGGATCAACTGGTACGGCATATCGGTCGTGAGCGCCGAGAGCATCCACAATCACGACGCGTTTGCCGAGATTTATCGAAACAAAAGGAACGAAGGCCGCGAAAGTTAAAAAATATCATGGGACCGAGCAGGAACAATAAGAAACGCCGCCGTGGCCGCAGCAACAACGATTGGGGTTTTTTGAAAAAAACGATCTATTACGCGATCATCGTCTCGCTGGCGATCGGCGTCGTCGAAGCGTATCTTCTTTGGCTGGACAACTACAATATGCTGCATCCCGACGTGGTGGCGGCGACGGCGATGGGTTATGTGGAAGAGCTTCCCTTGGAGGGGGTTCTGATATGGGACGAACGGATTGTCGCCGTTCCCCGGGACGGGGTGGTGACCTATCCTTCGCCTTTGCCGAGGCGGGTGGCGAAGAACGAAGCCGTCGCCGCGGTGGACGGCGTCGCGGTCAGGGTCGACGCGCCGGGATATTTTTCTCCCGCTCTCGACGGGCAAGAGGGGAAGTGGGTTTACTCCAGGCTCTGGCCAGGGTTTTCCCAGTTCCCGGACTTCAGAGCGCCCGAGTTGTTGGAGGGGGGCTTCCGCCTGAGCAAGGGAGACCCCTTGGGGAAATTGGTGCCGCAGCCCCAGGACCTGCGGTGTATCGCGTATCTCGACAGGACGCTTTCGCTGGAGCAGGACATCAAACGCGGTTTCCTCGAGATCAAGACGGAGCCGAACGGCAAAAGCAGGCAGGCGGCGGTTCGCGCGTCCGTCAACGCGGGGCAGAAGGTCAAGGTATATCTCACCCTGCCCTTTTTCCCACCGGAGGCCCTGATGACGCGGGCTTTTTCCTGCAGCGTGCTGACGGGGAACCGGCAGGGAGTGTCGGTCCCCGACTCGGCGGTGGTTCTGCGGGAAGGGAAGATGGGAGTTTTGATGGTCCAGGGCAGCGTCACGGAGTTCACCGAAATAGAAGGGTTTCCCGCGGACGAGAATAATTTTTTCGTAACGAAAGGCGTCGTGCCGGGCAACGTGGTGGTCCTGCACGCGGATAAAGTCAAAGAGGGAGTTATCAGACTTTGGTGAAATCGCGAACTTTGACGGAATCGATCGAGGATCGTATCGCGGCCGTGAGGGAGCGGATGGCGGAAAGCGCCGTTCGCGCCGGGCGTGAGATCTCCGAAATAAGGTTGATGGCCGTCACGAAAACGAGGACGGTGGAGGAGATGTTGGCGGCAGCGCCTCTCGTCGACGCCTTGGGAGAAAATCGAGTGCAGGAGGCCGCTTCCAAAAAACCGGATTGGCCCGATTCCGCAAAGCTCGAATGGCGTTTGATCGGGCATCTGCAGAGCAACAAGGTCCGTAAAGCCTTGGCTTTATTCGACGCTCTGGATTCCCTGGATTCCGCCGGAACGGCTTTGGCCGCGGAAAGGATCGCGGCGGAGTCGGGGCGCGTCGTGCCCGTTCTCATCGAGGTCAATACTTCGGGCGAAAGCAATAAAACGGGCGTCGACGTCGGAGGGTTCCCGGAGCTTTTGGATCGCGTGTTGGAGTGCTCGCATTTGAAGCTGGAGGGCTTGATGACCGTCGGGCCTTTGACGAGGGATGAGACTCGGGTGAGAAACGCGTTTGCGCGTTTGCGCGAAATGGCCTCCCGGGCTCGCCTCGAATCGGGTTTGCCGCTGCCCGTCCTTTCTATGGGGATGAGCGACGACTTCGAGTGGGCGATTTTGGAGGGCAGCACGTGCGTGCGGATAGGGACCTTATTGTTCGGCGTCAGAGCGTAGCTTCGGGATGAGAATAGGATGAGAATAGAAAGTTTATCATAGAATTTTCTTATTTTATATAATAGAATAATGGAAACTTCCTGTTTTACATGAGGAGGAATAGACGGGTGCGAAAACTGTTACAGCTTTTTGGTTTTTATGAAGACGAGTATGAAGAGGAAGAAGACGAATACTCGGATTATGAAGAGGAACCGCACCCCAGAGGGGTGAAAAAAAATAAGGCTGGAAGGAAGGACGCCCCTCGCGCGAAACCCGTTCCTCCTAAGTTGGTTTTCTTCAAGGGAGTCCCGTCGGAGGACATCAAGCTTCGGTTGCGGGACGTGTTGTTGGATGGAGCGATGATCCTTTTGGATCTTCAGGGCCTGGACGCGGAACGTATAGAGGAAGGTCGCAGCTTCCTTCATTTTATGGGCGGAGTTGCGTTTGCGCATAAGGGGCTAATGGAGCGCATAGGGCCGTCTCTTTTTGTTATTACGCCACATGAAGGTATGCTTCAGTGGTGGCCCGGGGAGGAGTAGCCGATGTCGGATCTTTTGACCGCCAAGGATGTAGAGCTGAAAATATTCAAAAAGGCGTCGTTTGGGGGGTATTCTATCCCGGACGTGGAGGAGTTTCTGAACCAGATAGCCGAAGATCTGGAGGCTTACGCGCTGCGCCAGAGCGAGCAGCAGCGCAGGGTCTTTGAGCTCGAAGAGGCTGTGAAGCGGCACGAAGCCATGAAGGACACGATCAAAGACGCTCTCATTCTGGCTCAGAAAAGCGCCAAGGACAAAGAAGACGAGGCGAGACACCAAGCCGAGCTTATCCTGGCCAAGGCGGAGGCCAAGATAGGCGAGTTCGACCTCCAGGGCCGCCGCCGCCTCGAGGAAGCGGAAAACGCCGCCGACGAAATCGTTGCCGAGGCCCGCGCCTCCGCGGCGCAGATCCTCAAAAGCGCCGAAGAAATGCGGGACGAAGCGGAGAAACGTCTAGAAAACATGGAGGCGGAGATCAATCGGCGCATGGCCGAGGCGAACGATCGAGCCAGCGACATCACGGCCGCGGCGCGCCTCGAAGCAAGGCGGGTGACCAGCAAGGTCAAACATGAAATCGAGGAGAGCAAGCGCGAGCTGAGCGCCCTTCAAGTGGAAAAACGGCGTTTTCTGAGGGACGTGAACGAGCTTCTGGCGGCGTTTACCCATGTGCTCGACGACGCGGGGCGGAAGCTGGAAAAAGGGACCCCGTCGTTGGACGAGTTGGAATCTTCGAAGCAGGAAACGACGAGGATGACCTTGTCCTTCTCGCCTGTGGTCGACGACGCGGACGATGAGGTGGCCATTTCCTGACTTGTCGCTTTCGAGTGATTTTCGATGAACCTCTCTTCGCCGGTCCGCTTCATCAAGGGGGTGGGCGAGGCACGTGAGCGCGCTTTTTCGCGCATGGGCGTCAAAACGGTGGAAGACCTTCTGTTTTTTTTCCCGCGCCGTTACGAGGACCGCCGCAATATCACGCCGCTTTCGGCGTTGACCGTCGGCAGTACGGCCTCGGTCGTGGCTCAGGTGGTCTCGTTCGAAAAACGTTCTACTTCCCGTCAGGGTTTGGAGATCGCGTCGGTTCTCCTGAGCGATGGGGAGCACGTCATCAAAGCGATCTGGTTCAACATGCGAAAATTGGAAGACGTCTTGACTCCGGGGGTTCGCGTCGCCCTCTACGGAAAGGTGGAGATGCGGGCCGGGCCTCAGTTGACCAATCCCGAGTTCGAGGTGTTGGACGAGTCCGATCCGGAGTCCGTGGGGCGTATCGTGTCCATCTATCCAGCCACGGCGGGGCTTTCCCCCAAATGGGTCCGCCGTATCGTCTCTTCGGCGTTGGAGCTTTACCTGCCTGAGGTGGGAGACTTCGTTCCGCCGGAGATCCGGGAGAAATATAAATTTTCCGCTTTGCGGGAGTCGATGATGGAATTGCATCGTCCCCAAGGACGAGAAAGCTGGCTGAGGGCGCGAAACCGTTTGGCCTTCGACGAGCTTTTTCTTTTACAAACGGGGCTTTTGTTGCGCAAAAAAAGGCGGGCCTCGATACAAAAAAATTCCGGGCCGTTGCGTCCGGGGGAAAAATTCAAATCTTTTTGGCGGTCTCTTCCCTTCCAACTGACGAAAGCGCAGGATCGATGCGTTCGAGAAATCATGTCCGATCTGGCCTCCGAAATTCCCATGAATCGTTTGCTTCAAGGCGACGTGGGCTCCGGAAAGACGATCGTCGCCATAGCGGCGCTGGCGATCGCCGTGGACGGAGGCGCGCAGGCGGCCTTCATGGCCCCGACGGAGATCTTGGCGCAACAGCATTTTTTCAGGCTGAAAACGCTGTTCGCGAAGCTCGACGTTCGGATCGACCTTTTGACGGGGTCTCTGTCTCAGGGCGTTCACAAAAAAACCCTCGAAGCGATTTCCTCCGGAGAAACCCGAGTGGTCGTAGGCACCCACGCGATTTTCAGCGCAAAGGTTTCCTTCAAAGAACTGGGGCTGGTCATTGTGGACGAGCAGCACCGGTTCGGCGTTCTGCAAAAAAACGCCCTTCTGGCGAAGACCCGTTCGCCCCATGTGCTGGTGATGACGGCCACGCCCATTCCGCGCACGCTCACGCTTTCCATCTACGGGGATCTCGACGTGTCTCTGCTGGACGAGCTGCCGGCCGGGCGCAGGCCCATCAAAACCCACCGCATGGATTTTTCGCGCCCGCAACAAAAACGCCTGTTGGATTTCGTTCGCGACACGGCGCGGCGGGGACGCCAGATCTACTGGGTCTGCCCTCTGATCGAGGAAAGCGAAAATTTGGATGTGACCGCCGCGTATTCTCGCTTTCAAAATTTGAGGGAAAAACTGCCCGGCCTGAAAATCGCCCTGATCCACGGGCAACTGCCCTCCGACGAAAAAGAGGCCGTCATGACGGCGTTTACGGCGGGAGAAACCGACCTTCTGGTCGCCACCTCCGTGGTGGAGGTGGGGGTCGACGTGCCCAACGCCACCGTTATGGTGATCGAAGACGCCGTTCGCTTCGGCGTGGCGCAGTTGCACCAGCTTCGCGGCCGAGTAGGCAGGGGCGAGGGAGAAAGCCACTGCGTCCTTTTGGCCGGAAAAACCACGCCGGAGGCCGCGGCTCGATTGGACGCCCTGTTGTCCACGTCCGACGGGTTCAAACTCGCGGAAATGGACCTCCGTCAGCGAGGCCCCGGCGAAATTTGCGGCGTCCGCCAACATGGCGTCACCGACTTTCGCGTGGCCGACCTGGTCCGCGACCGCAAGCTCCTGGAGGCGGCGAGGCGGGAAGCCGCCGCTCTCGTGGATAAAGACCCGGAGCTGAAAAACGCGCGCCCTCTGGCGGAGGCCCTGATGTCCCGCCTAGGCTCGACGCTGGAACTCGCTGGGACGGCCTGAATTTTCCAGTGAGCGTGGCCGCTGAATTTTGTCCTGTAATTGCCAATATAAATAATCATCCCAAGCCTCATTAGACCCATTTTTAAACATCGAGTTCAAACTTCGATCAGTTCGTGTATATTCCCCTGACGCTCGTCGAGTTGTTTTTTTGCTCTTTTAATTCTTTCCGCGTCATAAACACTGAATCCATTGATATCCTTTTCTACGATCCGCGGTTGAAAAGGCAATCCATTTGATTCTACCGATTGCTTCAAAAACATCCGTATCGCGGTTGGGATATCGAGGCCCATGCGATCAAATAAAGCCTCCGCTTTTGTTCTCGTTTCCTCGTCTATTCTAACCTGCACCGTTGATCTCATTTTAACCACCTCATGGACAACATAGCATGATACGATTACAAGAGTCAACGAAATATTGACAAAAACATTGCGATGCTTGCCGTCTTTTCATCTTCGCCTGAATTGCCGCCTCCCCGGCGGCGCGCCGGCAACGCCAAACTAGCCCTCGCCATGAACGCCTTCTCCTTTCTCGGAAGGTTGGTCGTCGTGGGAGGGGGTTTTGTTCGTATAGAGGCGGCCCGAGTGAGACCCTTGTTACAATGTCATGATTTTACTGGCTTTGTTCAAAGTCTCGAGGATTTCGAACATGTTGGATATGGTGCCGGTTCCTATCTGTTCGGCTATATGGAAATGACTGACGCAGGTTCCGCAGACCAGAACCAAGACCCCTTTCTTCTCCAGGTTCTTTAGGTGATCGCATGAGGAAGAATCGTAGAGCGCGAGCTTGACCCCCTCGTTCATGAGGGCCACGGCGAGCGGCGCGTCGTCCAGCTGCGACAGGGTTCCCAAGAAGCTCTTCATCAGGACGTCCCCCAACTGCTGGTCGCTTTGTCCCAGGTTCTGGCAGGTGATGAGGACGGAAAAGGTCTCCTTCGGCGGGGCGGCGGGGAGTTGCGCGGACTGGGGCCGGGGCGCTTGCTCCGCGGCTTTCTTTTTGGGCGCGGACGTCTTGGTTTGCTCGTTTTTCTTGCTGGCCGAGATGATGAGCATCCCGTCGTCGTCTTTCAATTGAACGCCGAATCCCTTGCTTTCCAAAAAACGCCTCACGTTGCTGGCCGAGACGGGATTGTCCAACAGGACCTCCACTTCCTCCGCCCCCTGGTCCACGGACGCCTTGGTTAGAGTGACCGGCTCCGGGCAAGCTTTACCTCTTGCATCGATCGTTTTCATCTTCGTTCCTCCTGAAAATGGTGCCGACGCACCGGGCGATTTTATGATTTGGGTTTATTATAGAATGACTGAGAGAAAGAATGCACTCCCATATTGATTACGCAATACGAATGGAGCGTCGCTATGGTTGACGATATCGAGCAAAAAATGAGATCGATTCCCGGCATGGACGTCCTTCTCGGAAAAGAGTGGACTGTTTGCTGGCAGAAGCGGCTTGGGCGGGAGACGGTCAAACGGGTGTTCAACGAGGAGTTGTCGCGTATCCGGCGGGCTCTTCTCGATGGGAAAGACGCGGACGTCTCGGCGGAAACGCTCGATCGAACCCTCGCGGCTTTGCTGGCGGCGGCGGAACGCCGGCGGCTGCGCCCGGTGATCAACGCCACGGGGGTGGTCGTTCACACGAATTTGGGGCGCTCCCGCCTGGCCGACGAGGCGCTTCGCTCCGTGGAAGACGTGGCGGGCGGGTACAGCAATCTGGAATACGACCTGGACGAAGGCGTCAGGGGACACCGCAACGCTCATGTCGAAGAAATTCTTTGCGCCCTCGTGGGCGCGGAGGCGGCCTTGGTGGTGAACAACAACGCTGGCGCCGTTTTGCTCTGCCTTTCCGCGCTGGCGCGGGGAACGGAGGTCGTCGTGTCGAGGGGGGAGCTCGTCGAGATCGGAGGCTCTTTCCGCATTCCCGACATCATGGAGTTTTCCGGCGCGGAGCTGGTGGAAACGGGAACCACCAATCGAACGCACCTGAAGGACTACGCCCGAGCCGTCACGGAAAGAACGTCCATGCTGTTGAAGGTCCACCCCTCCAATTTCAGAATGGAGGGCTTTACCTCGGCCCCTGAAAGAAGCGAGCTGGCCGCCTTGGCCCACGAACGCGGGCTGATTTTTATGGAGGACGCGGGCAGCGGACTGCTGATCCAGGGGCGGGCGCTGGGTGCGGATTTCGCCGAGGAAACGGACGTGAAAACCTGCTTGAGCGAGGGCGTCGACCTGGTGACGTTTTCCGGCGACAAGATGTTGGGAGGCCCGCAGATCGGCGTCATCGCGGGCAAGAAAGCCCTCGTCGACCGCCTGCGCGGGCACCCTGCGCTGCGGGCGCTTCGTGTGGACAAGATGACGCTGGCGGCCTTCGAGACCACGATGCGCCTCTACATGAGGGGAGACTACGACGCCATCCCCACTCTGGCGATGCTGCGCCGGACGCAAGAGTCCATGAAAGCGCAGGCGACGCGCCTGGCGGGCAAACTGCGCAGGGCTGTCCTCCCGGCGAAAGCCGCTTCCTCAGTCGCTCCCTCAGTTGCTTCCTCGACGGCGGGAACTCATGTCGCGATCTCCGTGGCGGCGGTGGAGGACGCTGTGGGCGGCGGCTCCTGCCCGGCCTTGCCCCTGCCCGGCTGGGGGGTGTCGATAGCGCTGCACCGCCGGGGGGGCTCGCCTAGCGGAGGCTCGCCTAATGGGGGCTCGCCCCGGTATGGCTCGGGACGACTGCAGGAGACGTTGCGCGCCCGCGAGCTTCCCATACTGTGCGGCGCGCGCGAGGACATGCTGATGATCCACGTCCGCACCCTGCGCCCCGAGGACGAAAGCGAAATCGTGCGGGCCTTTAAAGAGTTGAATTTCGAAGATTGGGATTCGAAGCGGGGGAGCCGGGATGAGGGAAGAGTAATGAAGGAAGAGAATGAAGAAAGAAAATGAAGAAAGAAAATGAAGAAAGAAAAAATGCGTGAAGAACGCGAAATATCCTTGGTCATCGGCACGGCGGGGCATATCGACCACGGCAAGACGGCGCTGGTGGCCGCGCTGACGGGCGTCGACTGCGATCGGCTGCTGGAGGAAAAAAGGCGAGGGATCACGATAGAACTGGGTTTTGCCCCTTTGCGCCTGGAAGATGGGCGCGTGGTCAGCATCATCGACGTTCCGGGACACGAGCGCTTCATTCGCCAGATGGTGGTGGGGGCGTCGGGGGTGGACGCGGTGATGCTGGTGGTGGCGGCGGACGAGAGCGTCATGCCCCAAACCCGTGAGCATTTGGCGATTTTGGAGCTTTTGGGCGTCAAAGAGGGGTTGGTGGTGGTCAGCAAGTCGGACAAGGTCGAGCCCGAGATGCTGGAGCTGGTGGAGGAGGACGTGAAAAAATTCGTCGAGGGGACCTTTCTCCAGGGGAAAAAAATCGTTTCGTTTTCGGCGGCCACGGGCCATAACATCGAACCTCTCAAGAAAGAACTGACGGCTTTGGTGGACAGGGTGCGTCCCCGCTCTCGCAAGGGAGCGCTTTTTTTGCCCATCGACCGGGCGTTTCCGATCTCGGGCTTCGGCACGGTCGTCACGGGAACCGCCTATCGGGGCATCGTCCGCCCTGGGGACGAGGTGGAGATTTTTCCCGCCGCCAGAGACGGAAGGAGCCGGGAGGCAAAAGTGCGAAGCCTGCAGGTTCACGGCCACGGGGTGGAGGAGGCCTACGCCGGTCAGAGGGTGGCGGTGAACCTATCCAACATCGCGGTGGACGAGCTTTCACGCGGCGACGTTATCTGCCGCAAGGGCATCCGAGAACACGCGTTGCTTCGACGTGATCTTGAGGGTATTGCCCTCCGCCGCGGACCCTTTGGAACATTGGCAGCGCGTTCGCGTTTACATCGGGACGACCGACGTTCTGGCCCGGGTGTCCCTGCTGGACGGCAAATGCGTCCTGCCCGGCGACGAGGCTCCGGCCCAGTTGGTCGCCGAGGAGGACGTGGTCTGCGTCTCGGAACAGCGTTTCATCATCCGATTTTACAGCCCTCTGGTCACCATCGGCGGCGGGCGGGTGGTCTTTCCCTACTCGCGCAAGCCCAGGGGAGCCGCGGCACGCAAGTTGTCCTCCGAGCGCATCCAGGCCTTCGGCAACGCCGGGTCCGCCGAAAAGCGATTTTTGCTTTTGATCGAGCAGGCCGGGGTCATGGACTTCGACCGGGCGGCGATCGCGCTTCAGGAGACGCCGTCCGATTTGACCGCGATCGCCGGGCGCGTCGCGAAAGACGGTTCCGTACTGGATCTAAAGGGAGACAAATCCGTTTACCTGTCTCGGGCCCGGTTCGAAGAATTGGGTTTGGCCGTGACGGAGCTGCTGAAAGCCTATCACCGATCGCACGGCTCCGAGACGGGCATGGCGCTCATAGATCTGGCGCGCGCCAAGTTCTTTCTCAAAACGATAGAGGACGCCAAAGCGGCGCGTTCGTTGATTTCCCTTTTGGCGGAAAAAGGGACCGTCGCCCTGGAAGAGGGCAGGGTTCGTATGCCCGATTTCGTACCCAAGAACGACGAGATCTTTCAGAAAAACAAAGATGCCTTTTTCGCCTATTGCCGAGAAAAGGCTTTTCAGCCGCCCACGCTGGACCAAGCTCAGGCGGATTTGGGGATGACGCCGCGCGCTTTCTCGGACTTGATCCAGACTCTGAAAAACGCTCGCAGGCTCGTCCTGCTGTCGGGCGAATACCTGCTCACGGACGAGGCGGAAAACGAGATGATGGATGTTTTGCTGAAAATAGGAGGCGAAGTCACCCTCGCCGACGTTCGCGACGCCACGAACAGCAGCCGCAAGTTCATTTTGCCCATTCTGGAGTACTTCGACTCCCGAGGCTACACGCGCAGGGTCGGCGATGTTCGCGTCGTGAGAAAGGCGGGCAAGTAGATGTTGGTCTTCAAAGGCGATAAATTGCTTGTGCGGGACGGCGTTTTCGAATTCGACAAATTCGACAAACCGGCGCGGGTCGCGCGGGATTCCCGCGACCTGCCCTCCGCCTGGCAGGACATAGAGCCTTGGTGCGAGGTGGAGGAGGAAGCGGGCAACGCGGAAAACGCGCCCGCCCAGGAGTGGGTGGACCTTCGCGCCCTCTGGCAGAGGTGGGGAGACGAGGCGTTCGCTCGGGCGGGCACGGCTTATCAGTACATGAACTGGCTGCGTCACGCGCGGTTTTGTTCCAGCTGCGGCGCTCCCCTGTCGCCGAAAGAGGAGGACAAGGGCCTCCTGTGCGGCGCTTGCGGCCGGGTGACCTACGCGCCCCTCCACCCCGCGATCATCGTGGCGGTGGAACGGGACGGGAAACTGTTGCTCGCCCACAACACGCGTATGCCCGCAAAACGTTACAGCGTGTTGGCGGGCTTCGTGGAGCCGGGAGAGTCTCTGGAGCGGACGATCGACCGCGAGATCATGGAGGAGGTCGGGATAGAGGTGCGAGATGTCCGCTACTTCGGAAGCCAGTCCTGGCCTTTCCCCTGCTCTTTAATGCTGGGCTTCACCGCCCGCTGGAAACGAGGCGAACTCCGCCCCGACGGCGTGGAGCTGGACGACGCCGGCTGGTTCCCGCCCGACGGCTTCCCCGAAATCCCCCCCGGCCTCAGCATCTCGCGCAAACTGATCGACGACTTCGCGCGGCGAATGAAGGGCGATTGAA
>JAISQE010000034.1 GCA_031274425.1 Synergistaceae bacterium
TGACGAACGATTCCGGAGGGGCGGCGCTGCCGCTGACAAAATACCGGGAGTTGTTTAGGGACGCTTTTTTGACGAACGTCCTCAACCCCAAAGTGGCGATATTTTTTCTGGCCTTTATACCGCAATTTGTGGCTCCCGAGGCGCGGGGTTCGTTTGCGCCGTTCCTCATTCTCGGCGGAACCTTCATAACGACGGGAACTTTTTGGTGCGTCATTTTGGCGCTGTTTTCTTCTCACATTTTTTCAAAGCTCAAAAACAACGGGAAGATGTCCGAGGCCATCAATAAAATTTGCGGGGCGGCCTTAGTCGCGCTCGGGATAAAAGTCGCGCTGGCGGAAATGAGTCGATAGCCCCAACGTGCGGAGGCCGCAAAAGCAATAGGGATACGCGGGCAAAAGCTGGCGAAATGCCGCGGGGGTCCAGGGGGACCAGTGAAACGAACGTAGCGAGCGATAAGCAGAGAACCGGCGAGGAAGGAGCCGAGCGAGTCGCTTAGTTTCGCCCGGGCTCCGCCCCCCTGGGCTTACGAAAGAACCTCTTTCAGGGTCCGCGCCACGGCGTCCTCTCCGGCCAGCATCTTGACGAAAAAGCCCTCGATCTTTTCCCCCAGACCGGCCTCGAACAGGTCGACGGCGAACAGCGTGGGGTTTCTCAGGAAGGGGCGCAGTTGCCCCGCGTAGCTCTCGGGGTCGGCGGCGCGGACGCCCTCCAGACCTTTTTTGAGCTCCTCAAGCATGGGGTCCCCGCTGAGCTTCATGGGGCGCAGCTTGTCGTCCACGCCCAACAGGTATCGGAACCAGGCCGCGATGGCCAGGGGAATGCCCACCAGACTCCCCGCGTTCCCGGCGCTCATGTAGGCTTTAATGGTTTCGCCGTAGCGGATGGGAATTTTCTGGCTCGTGTCGGTGGCGATGCGCTGGGGGGCGTCGGGAATGAACGGATTGGGGAAGCGGTCCTCCAGCACTTCGCGCATGAACTCCTGAGGGCTGAAAATACCGGGATTCACCACAACCGGCATCCCCTCGGCGTAACCGATCCTTTCCGCCAGGGCCTTCAAAACCGGGTCCTTCATCTCGGCGGCGATGGTCTCGTAGCCCAACAGGCAGCCGGTGACCGCCAGCGCCGTGTGCAGCGGGTTGAGGCAGGCGGTGACCTTCATGCGCTCCACGTTGTTCACGGTCTCCCTGTCGACGAAGTACACCCCGGCCTCCTGGAGAGGCGGGCGTCCTCCCGGAAAGCGGTCCTCCACCACCAGGTACTCGGGGACCTCCGCGTTGACGAAGGGGGCTATGAACGTTCCCTTCGCCGTGACCAAAAGGTCCATGCCGCCGATCCCCTTTTCCGTCAGACGGTCGCGCACCGCTTCGGACGGGCGCGGCGTTATCTTGTCGATCATGCTCCAGGGAAAGGAGACCCGGTCCTCGTCCTCCAGATACGCGAGGAAGGCCTTGTCCGCAAAACCCTTGGCCTCCCAGGCGCGGGCCACCGTCAGCACCGAGTTCCGCAACTTCTCGCCGTTGCGGCTGCAGTTGTCCAAGCTGAGCAGCGCCACCGGGGCCGCGCCCGCGCGAAACCGCTCCAGCAAAAGAGCGGCGACCAGGGACATGGTGTGCTTCGCGCTTTCCGGCCCCTTGTCCATCTCCTGCCGTACTGACGCCAGCAGTTCGCCCTCGATGTCCGTCAGGGCGTAGCCTTTTTCGGTGATGCAGAGGCTGATGATCTGCAGGCCCGGAACCCTGGCGATCTCGCGGAGGCGTTCCATTCCCTCGTCGGCCCGTATCGTCTCCGCCACGGAGGCGACAAGCTCCACCTCCACGTTCCCGTCCGGTTTCAGCGCCACGGCCAGCGCCAGGTTGTCGTGGGGCCGGTACACCCTTTCGACGACCTCATAATCGTACCCCGCCGCCGCGATGATGCCTACGTCGGCCGCTCCCCGGTTCAGCAGGGTCTGCTGCAGACGGGCGATGTAAGCCCTGAAGATGTTGCCCACGCCGAAATGCAGCCAGCGCGGGTTCCGCATCGTGCGCAAAGCCACGGCGGCGCAGTCGTACGAGGGCATCGCGACCCCGGCCGCCGCCCACTCGCTCCTTTTGCCCATATCGGCCCTATTGAGCTGCAACATTTCTTTCCCTCCAATCGATTCTTTCCAGATCAAATCAAAATCAAACCAAACCAAACCAAACCAAACCAAATCCAATATCAACAACTTTAGCCCGAACCGCGGGGCTCCGCCCCACACCCCGCAGGGGGCTCGCCCCCTGACCCCATTTTTGTTTACGTGAAGTCTTTTCGTATTTTCTTCATCATGTAGACGAAGCAAGACCAGGTCACGACGCTGCTGAGCAGATAAGAAAAGGGCTGAAACCACCAGATGCCCCGCTCCCCCAGCCACCAGGCGAAAAAATACGCCGCGGGGATACGCGCAAAAACCGAGCGCGTCAATTGGGTCGCCGTGGCGAAAAGCGAATAGCCCGTCGCCACGAAGGCGGAGCCCAGCGTAAAATGCATGACCACGATGGGGTAGACGAGCAGGCTGACGCGGATGGAGCGGCTCGCCAGGTCCATCACGCGCGCCGAGGGGTGGAAGAGGCCCAGGAACAGGTGGGGATAGATGAAAATGATCGCCCCGATCACCGTCATGAAGCTGCCCGCGATCCACGCGGCGGCTTTGATTCCCTTCAGCATCCGGGGAAGGTCCCGCCGTCCGTAGTTGAACGCCAGAAAGGGAGTCAGCGCCGACCCCACCCCCATGGCGATGGTAAAGTAAAAATCCTCCACCCGGATAGCCAACATCCACGCGGCGACAGCATGGTGTCCAAAGGCCGCGAGCACGCGGTTCACCGCGCCGAATCCCAGCGCGATGCTGCCGGTGGCCAGCGTCACGGGAAACCCTATGGCGGAGATGGGCTTCCAATGGCTGACGAAGGCCCTGCGCGGGGGGAGCAGAAAGGGCAGGGAGATGTCCGGGTTGCGTTTCATCTTGCGCCGGATGTAGGCGGCGGCGAAGACTCGCCCCACGAAGGTGGCGGCGGCGGCTCCCCCCACGCCCCAGCCGAACGTGAAGATGAAGATGGGGTCCAGGACGCCGTTGATCAGGTTGGCGATCGCCATGCATACCATGGGCGTCACCGTGTCCCCTTGACACCGGAAGATGCTGTTGCACACGAACGTGTAGGTGATGAACGGGGCCATCAGCGGCAGCCACATGTTATAGGCGTAGATCAGCTTCAGCGTTTCCGCGTTTCCCAACGCGCCCAGCCGGTTGAAAATCGCGGCCGAAACTCCCGGAAACAGCATGGGAATCGCGCAGGCGGAGAGAATATACCCCAAAGCGAGCCCGGAAAACGCCGCCTTCCGGGCGGCCCGCGGTTTGCCGCGCCCCAGGTTTTGCCCGACGAGGGCGGTCGTGCCCCCGCTCACTCCCTCGAGAAAGGCGAAAAGCGTGATGTTGATGGGGAAGGTCAACGACACGGAGGCCGTGGGCGTTTCCCCCAGCCAAGAGATGAAGATCGTGTCCACCATGAAGAAAAGCGTGTTCAGAAGCATCATGCTGATCGCGGGGATGGACATCTGCAGGAGCGTCATCCCCACCGGCCCCTCGCCCAGGTCGGTCGGTTTCGAAAAGCAACGCTTGAGGCTCGCGAATTTAAAGCCCGCGAGGCCGAAGTTTTTAATCATATATAAACCTCATAAAAAATTTCCCCCAAAGGTTTTCCCCCATATTGAAAAGGCGATATTGAAAAAGCGATATTGAAAAGGCGGGCTCCCGGCACGGGCCCGCCTCTTTCCCAAAGCCCTTGCCCCGTCGGAACGCCTCAGCCGAGCGAGACCTCCTTGGCCTCGAAGATCTTCAACGCGCCGCCCCCATCCACGCTGCCCGCCCGCCGTTCTTTGAACGCGGCGAGATGCGGGGCCTTCAGGTGCGCGCGCAGCGAGTCCAGGTCCGTCCACTCCTCGATGAACTGCAGCGTGACGTCGTCCTCGCCGGACAGGAAAAGCTCGTAGCGGACGCATCCCTTCTCCTTGCGAGTGGCCTCGACGCAGGGGCGGGAAAGCTCGACGATCTCCGCCCTCTTTCCGGGAAGGCTCTTGAACGTGGAAGTAACGACTATCATAAAGATCACGCCTTTCAAGGGAGTTCGGACATGTTCTCATCCGTATATTCATCATCATAACATAAGCGTGACGCAACCAGGTCGAGACCCGTGCGGGATGCGTTATAATTTAAAAAAATAGTTCATCGTCCGCTTGTTGACGAACGATTTTTGATGGATGATTTTTGTTATAGATGATTTGTATAGATGATTTCGATGGATGATTTTGATGGATGATTTTGTATAGAGGGTTTTGTTCGTTATTATTTGTGGCGTCAGAAGCGCCGGTGCACGTCGTTTCGAAAGGAGGCCCTATATGTTTCGCAGAGTTGCCTTGCTGACCTTCGCCGTTGTATGGTGCGCGTCTTCCGGCTTCGCGTACGACACCTGGGGTTCCCGCGACCATCCGCTTTTTCCCAGGCCGTACGGCTACGATATCGCCGACTACGCCGAGAGGGACGACTCTTTGAGGATCCTCGGGCACCCCGCCTTCATGCGCGGAAAAATGACCGAGATCGTCTATTACGCGCAAGGGCAGCCTCTTTCGCCCTCCGAGTTGGGGGTGCGTTTCATCGCCTCTCTGCGGAGAGCGGGGGGGGAAATCGTGTTTCGAGAGGAACCGGGACTGGGCGGCCGTTACGTGGCGGGCAAATTCGCCCATCCGGGCCGCGACGTCTGGGTGGTGCAGGAGGCCGTGTCGCTGCGCGAATTCCGATTGACCTTCCTTGAGACCCCCAACGGCGCTCCCGCTCCTCATTCCTACCCCGCCGTGACCGACGACGAGACGGAGGCCCAGGTGCTGGACCTGCTGCACGCCGTGGACCGCTCCGGCAGCCTGGAGTTCCCCGCGCGTTTCGCCTCCGGGTCCAGCGCCCTGTCGAAGGGGTACGAGCCGGGGTTCAAGAAAGTCGTCAAGCTGATGGAAAAAGACCCCTCCTTGAAATTTCGCGTTTCCACCTACATCGACTCCGATCTGACGCCGGCCCAGCAGAGGACGCTTTTGCGCGACCGCGCGGCGAAACTTGTCGACACGCTGGTCGGCATGGGAGCGGACAAGGGGCGGTTGGCGATGGATCTCGCGACCGGCGAAGCGGCGACCCCCGTTTCCCGCGGCGTCGTTCGCCTGACCTCCGTCGATTCCGTGGAACCCGCAGAGCAATGACCGAAGTTTCGGGGAACGCTTTTCAGGACGAATCCGTCTGGCAAAAATTTTTGAGTCATGCCCGCGAGAACGTCATCGACGTCGATTTCAGGACTCGGGAGGTTCGATGCTCTCCCGAGCTGGTTTCGAGCGTCCGATTGGCGCCCGAAACCCTGCCTCGCACCCTCGAACAGTGGTTCGAGCTTTACCATCCCGACGATTACGCCAAGAGCCTCGAATTCCGCCGTCATGTCTTCGAAAGCCGGGAGGACTCCTTCTCCGTGGAGCGCAGGCTTTACTGCGGGGACGGCTGTTATCGCTGGTTTCGAATGGACGCCGTCTGCTTTCGCGACGGAAAGGGGAAAATTCGGCGGCTGATCGGGGTGGAGACGGATATTTCTCCGCAAAAACTCGACGAAAGCAAAAACGATCTCGCGCGAATACGGGAGCTGGAGGAGAAACTGGCGCTGCTGATGGAGGAAAACCGGCGATTGGCGACGCGGCTTTCCCAAAAAGACCTCCATTATGGAGCCCTCGAAAAACGGCTTTTCCTGGCGACGCAAATGCTGGACGCGACGCCGGACCTGCTGTTTCACTGCGAGACGAACGGCCGCCTGACCTTTTGCAACCAGGCGTTCGCGAAGGCGTCGGCCCGCGATCCGAGCCTCTCGGAGTGGGCCGCCGGGCTCGCGCGCAAAGGGGAATCCGGGCCAGAAAGCGATTTTTACGAGGACGTTCACGGCAGGTTGCGGAGTCTGTCCGCGTCTTTGCGCCCGTTCGTGACCCGCGACGGCAAAATGGAAGGGATCGTCGGCGTCGCGTCGGACGTGACCGAAGTCCGAGAATTGGAAGCGGACATGGCGCGCCTGAAGCGCCTTTTTGGAAAAAGAACCCTCTTCGGCAGCGCGCTTTCCGATTCCGACCCGGTCGAGGAGAGAGATAAAAAAGAATGGAATAAAAAAGAAAAAGAATGGGATAAAAAGGAACGGGACGAAGCGGACGATCGTCCGGATTTTTTCGATTACCTCGACTACAGGGAGACCATCGGGAAATATCTGAACGAAGTGCTGAGTTCCCTGTCGGACGCGGATACGGATGCGGTGACGGTGACGAAAGATCTTTTTCCCGCCCGGAAGTCCCAACTCGAAAACCTGCTCCGGGCGACGGAGGGGACGGAGCTGGAGGTGGGAGTGGTGGGCATCACCAGCAGCGGGAAGTCCACCTTCATCAACGCCATGATGGGCGAGCGGTTGCTGCCCGAGGAGACCCGGGCCACCACCAACCTGGTGATCCGCTGCCGCAAGGGAGAGGAACGGGCTGTCGTCGTCGTTTCGAAGGAGGGCGAACGCAAGCGCGTCGCCGGGGCGCGGCTCACCGCCCAATGGATGGAAAGCCTGGCCTCCGAGCGCCTGAACCCCTCCAACGAGCGGGGCGTCGCCTTTCTGGAGTGGACGAGCCCGGGAGCGGCGCTCCCCAAGGGGCTCGTTCTCGTGGATACGCCGGGGCTGGACGCCTTCCCCGAACACTCCGAATTTCTGTTGCGCCGCCTGCTGCCGACTCTGGACATCGTGATCTACGTCACCTCCATAAGAAATCGCTTCAAAACGGCCGATCTCGAGTTGTTGGAGGCCGTTTTGGAGCAGGATCAAAGGGTCGTCTTTCTGCTCTCTCAGATCGACCTGGAACAAGACGACGTGGAGGGGGGAAAGGTGGTGTTCTCGCGGCGGCAAAAGCTCTCCGCTTACGTCCGAGAGCTTCGGCGGGACATAGAGGACCGATTCCCCGAGGGCTGCCCTCTCGGGAGTTCCGCCATCGTTCCCGCCTCTTCGAAACTGGCGATGGCCTACTTCTACGACCGGCGGTCGGCCGGCTGGAACGCCTCGAACTTCGGCGCTCTGATCGGACAGCTGGAGATTTTTCGGGCCAACCTGGACCGCTATAGAATCGAGGCCCGCGCCAGGCGCGCCTTGATGCTGTTGTCGCGCACGGCGTCCGACGTGAACTTGGCCCTGGGGAGCGTTTCCGAGGAAAAAGCGGAGCCGGGGATGAACGCGCGCCTGGAGAAAATCCGGGACCTCCGCGACGCCCAACGCTGGGTCAACGCGGAAATTTCCGCCGTCCGCAACGAGTGGCGCCGCCTTCTCGACCCCCGGCACCACCTGGAGCGCCTGAAAAAAGAAATAGAGAACGCCCACACCGTCAAGGGAGTAAAGGACCGCTACGAACGGTGGGGCGGGGAATGCGCGGATTTGACCGCGCAAATGACGTCGAGAATGGACAGGGCCCGTCACTCCTGCCGCGGCATTTTGCGGAGGCAGGGCATCGTGCCCGGAGACCGCTCTATGGGCATGTTGGACGTGAGGAGCGAGCTGCCCGCCTTTTCCCGGTACGTCCTCCACGAGACGCAGGAGGTGCGGGTCAGGGGATGGTTCGAGGAGCTGGAGTTCTGGCCGAAGTACGAAACGTTTTTTCGGCAAAATGTGGACCGCGAGAAAATGTTTGCGGGCGTGGAGGAGCTGCTTTCCGAGCGGCTGCGCTTTCTGAACGGGCACCTTGCCTGGTGGGAGAACCGGATGCGGGAGGACTACTGCGACCCCCTTTACCAGGAGATGGAGCGGGAGGAGGTCGCCTTGGGCGACGTTCGGCGCGCCGCCGCGGACTCCTCCGCCTCCCGGGAGGCGTTGTCCCGGCTTCTGCGGGACGTGCGCGACGCCGAGCGGGGAATCAAAGACGGCGTCGCGAACCTCTTCTTGCCTTCGAGCGCCGAGGAGGACCGCGGACGCGAGTTCGACGAGGGCGGAGTCTTCGCCTGGAAAGACGATTCGGGAAATCACGCTAAAAACAATCCGGACGATTTGGACGATCCGGCGCTGGGAATTTTCGCACCCCTTCTGGCCACATTTCACGAACAGGACATACAATCGCGTTTTTTGAAACTGGACGCTCTGCGCCTCAATCGCCGCGTCGTTTTGTTGGGGTTGAGACGCCACGATTCCCTTCGGCTTTTGTCCCGGCTGGCCCACGACGCCGCGTTGACCGATTCGCTCCGAACCAGGGACGGCCGCGAAATCGGAGAACGGGACTGGCTTTTTTGCGGATCGACGCCTCCGGCGCTGCCCCACGTCCGCGTCGACACGCCGGACACGCTTCTGCGCGACCTGGAGGTTCTGGTCGCCCCCGACGACGGGCTCTGCGATTCCGAGGGCGATCTCCGCATCGACTGGGGCGATCTTTTCGCGGAGTGGCTGCCCGTCATTCATCTCGACATCGCCCGCATCGACTCGGGGCTGTCCGACCTGGCGCGAGCCCCCTACGCGAAGGCGCTTTCCCATGTGGGGCTGTGGGTCGCCGCGTCCGGCCAAGGCGCTCTCTTCAACGGCCGCTTGTCCGACCTTTTGACGGACGTGCCCGAGCGGGTGGACCTCTTTGCGCGGAACCGGGACTGCAGAGGGCGCGTCGAGTGGTTCGTATACGAAAATTACGACGCGCGCTATACGGACTTTATGTTGTGGGGGAGCTGTTCGGGCCCGGAAACGGGGGACGAGGGCCTTTTGCGGAAATGGATCGCCGGCGGGCACGACTTCAACCCCCCCTTCTCGAAGCCCCGGCTGAGGCTCGCCCTGGAGGGGGCGCGGCGCAAATCCAGATACGGCGCGCGATATAGGAATGAACTCGAAGGGATGAGAACACCTTGACGAGCGACGCCGAACGCCCGTTGGACCACGCGACGGCGCGCATCGTGGCGGAGCTGGCGGCGGCGCTGCTGCCCCATCTGCGGGAAACGCTGGCCGCCGAGCTGAAGACGGCCGTGGAGACCCTCTCGACCCGCGCCAATCAGGGCGTCGAGGAAACGCTGTCCGCGTTGGATCGATTGAAGGCGACCAGCGCCGATGTCGTGGACTCGTTGGACGCGGCGGGCGCATCCATGCGGGAAATTTCGTTCGGCGTGCTTCCCTCGCTGTCGAGGATCTGCGAACGACTGGACGCTTTCGACGTGCGGCCCGCCGCGGAGGCCGGAGCGCCGGACGCGGCAAAACGTCTGGACGCGCTGCTGGATGCTTTGAAGAACGCGATTTTGAAGTGGGAGGGCGTTTTGAAGGCGGATGGACACGCGCAGACAAGGGAGTTGAGCGAATTTTCGTCCGAGCTTTCGGAGTTGATGAGGGATATGGGGGTGAGCTTGCCGCAAACGATCAAGGACACGGCGGAAAGGGCGATAACGTCCCGCGACGACGAGTGGATGAAAGCCGCGCTGGAAAACAGGCAAGTTATGGAGAAAAGGCTGGCGAGACTCGAAAAAATGGTTGTGGCATCGGGGGCCATTTCTATGATTCTTTTGGCAGTGGCCGCTTGGGTTTTATACAGGTGACCTGTGTTCCAAAAATATTTTAAAGAGGTGATCCGAGGTTATGCGAGTCGACAACATCGTTACGGTATCGGGATTGTTGCATCACATCAGGAGCGAGAAGAAAAACGACAAGTATTTCCCATTTTCCGTCAAACAGGAAACCCCGTGGCACGATGGAACGGTCCGCAAAGATTTTCTGGTTTCCAGGGCCTTTATCCCCGACGTTCAGGAGCTGGTCAAGGGTCTGCCCGAGGGAACGCCCCTCAAGGTGCGGGGCATCCTTCATTCCTCCTTGGGCAGCGGCGAAATGTACATTTATGTGCAGGAAGTCTCGACTTTAAAGTAGCGAAAACGCCCCAGGACTTTCTTCGCCCATTCCGGGTCCATAGAATGTTTTTTTGAGGAAACGGGCTTTTGCCTGGAAAAAAATAGAACGTTCCGGATTTTTATAGCATGTTTAAAAAGAAGCGGTCGACGCCTATATTTGGGGGGGGTGGGCATCGCTGCCGTCAACTTGAGCGTTTTTTGCATATGCCTTTATGAGGAGTAATCCTGACAGACCAAGGTTTTGCGCATTGCCTGACGGAGGAATTCCTCATAATTTTTCTCCTTAAGTTGACGGCAGTGTTCTCAGCATATTAACGGAGGAATTTATTATTACCCTTAATCAATTCAAGAAAGCTATAAATATGGGCCTGGGAAGCGCCATAATTGAATTAAAGCAAAACGCGGGGAACAACGGAAAATACCGGGAAGCGGTTTTATATGCCTGTACCCGCGATACCTGTTTTGATGCCCAAACCGAGGACGGCAGACAGTATTATTTGTATGAGGCTATTGACCTTGTCGGGGGAAATGAATATTTCCTGAAAGCCATTATCGCCCGTATGAAAACTGCGGACGCGTATAACCTTGTCGCTCATTTGGCCGGGCTTCTGTATGTGTTTTGGGATAAGGGTTATAATACCTCCGGAACGGCGATTCAGGAAAAATTCAATGACTGTCTTTCAAAAATAATTCGTATCCGAAACATGGATAAACACAGACTTTTCGCGGATACATTGACGCTTCTGACGCTATGGCTATGCGATATATACGGGATAAAGGGTTTTTACAGCTGCGCCGAGCAGATTGGGCAGGCCCTTCGCAAATGCCCGGACAAAGATATTATAACCCTGATTTGGCTGATACCCAACTGTAAAGATAAATTTGGCAGCTCGTTTATTGAGCGCTTTGAGAAGAAAGCGCTGAAATCTGACGGTGTGCGGGTTCTGTTTGATAAATGGAAGCAAGAGGATTACGACGATCGTCATGGATTGAAAGAACCGAGAACAATAAGACCTGAGCCTGCGCTCGACGAGGTCATGCTGTTGGCGGCAGATGGACAGAGGATGAGCCGTCGAAAACTGTTTTCTATTGGCGCAAGGATTTCCGGCGAAAGTAGTTCGGAGTTACGGTTGGAAATAGCCAGGAAAATTGACGAAAGCGATGAGGAAGATATTAAGGCAAGGCTTATGACTGTATTTAGCCGGTGCGATTATCCTTATTCCGTTGAGAAGCTGCTTCTGATATATGAAAGAAGCGCAAATGATTTGAAGGCGCAGACGCTTAAAGCTATGGCAAGGTTTACTGACAAGCATGTTCATGCAATAGCTGTCAAAAATCTTGCACATGGAGTACATATCGTTGAATCAATGGGACTTTTAATCAACAATTTTGATGATGACTATGACCTCGTGTATAATGTACAGAAATCGCTGACGAGTGTTCGTGACCATGAAAACTATCACGGAATTGCAATGTCTATTCGGGATATTTTCAAAGGGAAAAGGGACAAAAATGCGCTCAAAATCCTTCTGCACTGCTATCATAACTGCCGATGTTCATTTTGTAGAAACAGCATTGTAGAAATTATGTGCAAGCACAAAATTATTCCCGATAATATATTGGAAGAGTGCCTTTATGACTGCGTTTGGGATACGAGGAAGCTGGCGAGGAAATATAACCTGGATTCCCGAAAGTGATGACACGTTGAGAGGATTGATTCCCAACGCCTTGTGGAGTTTCCTTCGCTTTTTGGTGACCGCAAGCGGGGCCGATGGCCTTCGCACTCGTAGCGTTCGATGTCTAAGATGCGACATCTAAAAACCACTTTTGAATTGAGGTAATGCGTTTAGGTGAATATTCGGCAATTCAAACGGAATATTAATATGGGATTGGGCAGCGCTATCCTTGAACTGAGGAAGAACCCTAGAAGTAATGAAAAATATAGGGATGCGGTTTTATACGCCTGCCTTCATAATACCTGCTATGACGCTCAATGTGAATCGGGTCGACATCATTATCTCTTTGAAGCAATAGACCTTATTGGAGATAAGGATTACTTCGAGGACAAGAT